>CAZTZN010000193.1:0-8656 GCA_964617715.1 uncultured Armatimonadia bacterium
CGCTCCGGCCACGACGGCCAGGCCTGTGCGCTGTCGGCCGTCCGCCGTTTGTCGTCCGGAGGGGCCGGTCGCCTGACCGGCCCGTCGTTGCAGTTCGGCCGTTGCCGTTGTGCCCCCGGCGCCCTCCCTATACTCCATGCCTGATCGTCTCCTTGATCAAGCCATATGGGTTCTGTATGCCAAGAGCGTTGCCATGGGGCACAGAGTCCGGTTGTCGACGTCGGATATTGTCGAAGCCCTGGTCAGCGAGTATGGGGTGCCCTGTACCGCGCAGGGCGTTTACGCAGCCTTGCAGCGCCATCTTCGGAGCGCTAAGGGGGGCGCTTGGGCGCACAAGTCAAAGCAGGAGGGCACTTGGGTCTGGCAGATTACTAAGGCCGGCGAGGAGCACATCCTCGCCCACAGATTCTCTGGAACTGAAGCTGACCAGCAAGGTGAGCCATGATGGGGCTGCGCGATTTCGTTAGGGCGAAGAACCCTAAGAACTGCCATGAGGCCGCGGCGGTGCTTTTCTACTACGCGCGCGAATACGAGGATACGGCTTGCGGTGGCGCCAAGTTTATTGGTGGCATGTTCAGGAGAGCCGGCAACCTGCTTCAAGCTCCCAAACACCTTGACCAACTACTCCGAGACGCCATGAACCAATATGGGTACTTGGAGCGCGTGGCACGAGGCACGTACGCCCTCTCGAAGGAAGGCGAGGAGTTGGTGCTCCGTGAACTACCCCGGGCGCCGCGTGCGGACGGTGGTCCCGGCTGGATGGACCACTTGCACGAGCGTGTCGTGGCTGACGTCGGATCGCTATGTCGGAGTGGCCACTTCGCGAATGCTGTGGTCGATGCCGTCAAGGGACTCAACAACAGGATCAAGGCTATGGCGGGCAATCCGTCCAAAGCGGGGCGGAAGGCATCGGACGGTAAGAACCTCATCATGCGTGTACTCGACACGGACGGCGGCACCGTGAAGATCAATGACTGCGGGACGGAATCCGAGCGCAACATACAGGAGGGCGTCAAGTTCCTGTGCGCGGGCTCATGGCTGGCGTGGCGTAATCCCATCTCACACGATGCCACCCCCGCTCTCACGGAGACAGAAGCGCGCGAGATGCTGGGGTGCGTGAGTCTGTTGCACCGGTACCTAGATCGAGCAGAGAGCCAAGGTGCCTAGCGGTCTCCAGGCGCACCGCGTTGTTGCCCTCGTAGATCTCCTCGACCGCGCCGGCGTCGTCCACCACCACCCGCCAGCCGGTCGCGTCCGCCGGGACGCCCGTCAGCTCGTAGGGGATGCGCACCGGCTGCAGATCATCGCCGATGCCCGGGATGTCGGTCAGCGTCCGGCGCGCGATCACCTCGCCCTGCGGGCTGACCAGCGCGATCTCCACCGCGTCCACGCCCGCCACGCCGAGGTTGTGCAGCACCCCGCGCACCGCGCCCTCCGCCACCGTCGTGTCCAGCGGCGACAGCGCCAGGTCCGGCCGCGTGCGGATGTCGTCCAGCGCCTGCGTCTGCTCGATCTCGACGATCGTGACCTGCCCCGGTGGCAGCGTCACCGGCACCGCCGAGTAGCGCGCCAGTTCCATCGCCGCGGTCTCCACCCGACGGTCGAGCGTGCCGTCATCGTCGGCATCCGGGCCGGTCGCCACCGAGTAGACCCCGTGGTCGAGCCGCCAGACGCGCATGGCGCCCTCCATCGGTTCGTCCGCGAAGCTGTAGACCGCCACCTTCAGGCGGTCGGCGCGGCTGTCGAGCACGAGGGCCGCGAAATCGGTGCCGAAGCCCTCCCAGCTCACCGAGAGACCGTGGTGCATCTTGTTGCGCGTGGTGTACGCCCCGCAGTAGGCCTTGGCGGCGTTCTGGATGGCGTAGAGGAAGATGCGGTCGGTGAACTGCTCGGCCTCGGTGTACATGTAGCGGAAGCGCTGCATCTCGGCGATGTCGCGCTTGAGCGCGTCGATGAGCGGCCGGCGGTCACCCGACATCAGCGTGGTCAGGTAGGGCTCGTTCTCCGCGAGGCCCTGCATCTCGGCCTCGCCCAGGCCGTCGAGCAGACCCATCTCGTAGAACTCAGGCAGGTACTGATCGATGCGCAGCGAGGTTCGCCCCTGCGCAAACATGTCCATGAACGGGCGCGCGTAGCGCTCGTCGCCGGTGCAGTCGATCATCGAGGCGAAGATCGAGGCCATCCCGCCGTAGGCCGCGTAGAGCGGGCGATTCTCGTAGACCTTCACCGGCTCCTCGGTCTTCACGTCCACCGTGAAGGCGTAGGCGCCGGGCCGCTCGTGCTCCAGCCAGCCGTCGGCCCACTCGCGCAGGAAGCGCTCGACCGCCGGCTGGCGGTTGTACCACAGCACCTCGACCAGTGGATGCAGCATCAGCGCGTGGGCGCCGCCGGCCACACCCGGCTCGCGGTCGATGCGCAGGTCCTCGACGCCCAGCGTCTGATTCTTGAAGTGCCGGTGGCCGATGTCCGTCACCACCGTCAGGGCGGGCATCGAGCGCGCCGCCGCCAGCGAGCGCTCGAAGTACACCGGGTCGCCGTAGCGCCACCAGGTCATCAGCGCCTCGTGGTTGATGCCCTCCTCGTAGGCGTGCAGCGGGTCCATGGAGCGCCGGTTCAGGCCCTCCTCCAGCGTGGTCGCCTCGGCCAGCTCCGCCAGGGCCGCCGCGCCCTGCACGCACCGCCGCGCCACCGGATCGTCGGAGATCAGCGGGAACATCGCGTAGTTCTGATACATGTCGCTGTCATCGCCGACGCGGCCGCCGAACTCGCCCGTGGGCACCAGCCGATGCTCCAGCCACCACTTCGGCACCTCGCGCGCCTCCAGCCACGCCTGACGCAGCACCACCGCCCACTCGGGCGCGCCGGGGACTTCGTCGATGGTCGGCTCGAACTCCGGGATCCCCGCTCTGCGCCACAGCCACTCATCGTACTGGCGCACGATGTCGTCGTCGGGCCCCAGCTCCTTCGCGAAGCGCGCCTCGCGCAGCAGCTCCACCACCTTCACGCCCGCGTACGCGTTCTCGGCCCACTCGTCCAGGTCCTGGTCGCGGCTGCGCAGGCTGCCCCACGGTCGGGGCTCGCTCAGCGCCGCGAACATCGTCTTCACGATCCACAGGCGATATTGCAGCGCCTCGGGCACGGCGCGCTCGCGCGGGGCGTAGTAGAGTTCGACCCGGGGCGTGTCGATCACCGTCTCCGCGCCGGTCTTGAGCGCCACCCACACCCGCCGCCCCGCGGGCACCACCTGGTCGAGGTGATCGAGCACCACGTGCAGCTCGCCTGCGCCCCCGGCGACGCACTCGGCGCTGATCACGCGCTGCGCCGGGTTGAACGGGTCCATCACCGCGATCTCGATGGGCATGCCGGTGGGCGCGTCGGGCATGGGCAGGCGCAGGCCCACCGCCAGCAGCCCGGTGTCCTCGGCCACCGGCTCGGTCACGAAGTGCATCCACCCGCCCTCGGCGGTCTGCAGGCGCACGGCCATCCCGGTGGCCGCCAGTTGGTGGAACGCCCCCGGATCAGTGCCGAACTGCGCGGTGAAGTCGGCCAGGTCGGCGGGCTCAATCTGCTGCTGCACGTTGAGCACGGTCGGCTCCGGCAGCTCGGCCTGCTCGCCCAGGCGGAAGAAGTATGCGTCCGAGATGAAGCCGTCGGCGAGGTCGAAGAAGCTGAAGTAGTCGCTCATGACGCGCTCGCCGAAAAGCGCGCGCGAGCTGTTGGCGTTGGCCTTCCAGTCCCACAGCAGCTCGCCCTCGCCGGGAGACGCCTGCGCCTCTCTCCCCGCCTCCGCGGCCCCGCCCGGCTGGTAGTACGAGGCGGCGTCGCGGTAGAGCTTGACCCTGGCGCCGCCGCGGATCTGCACCGCGTCCACGCCGCGGTCGTCGGCCAGGCGCACATGCAGGCCGTCGCCGTTGGCGAAGTCATAGAACACGCCGGCGCCCGCGGTGCGCGCGCCGTACTCCCAGGTCGAGCCGTTCCACGAGACCGAATCGAGCCGCCCATCCACCGGCGCGCCCACGAAACCGCGCAGCGCCCGGCAGTCGGTGACGCCGATGTCGGTGATCCACTGCGTCTCGCCGGGGGTGAGCGGGATAGCCGGACCGGAGGCCTCCTGCGACGCCTGGCGCACGATGGCAAGGTCGGCGAGGTAGACCGTCCCCGCGCCGTGGCCCTCGGTGTTGCCCAGGATGATGAGCGCGCTCCCCTCCTCGCCGGTCGGGAAGTTCACGCTCCAGTAGCGGTAGTCGTCGCTCGGCCCGGTGTTGACCGAGTAGGCATCGGAGGCCTCCTGGTCGGCGGTCTTCTTTGTACGCGCGCGCAGGTAGATGCCCGCGTCGCCGCGTGTCCAGCCCTCCAGCCGGTAGAGTGCGTTGGGCTCGAGCGGCACGGTGCGCGAGATGGTCGCGTAAGAGCCCGGCACCTGCCAGCGGATCGCCCGGCGCCCCTGATCCTCGACGATGGCGACGCGCTCGCGCTGGCCCTCGCGGAAGCCCCAGCCGGCGGGGTTGCCGGCATCGTCGGTGACGCGGAAGTCGGCGTTGGGCAGCAGGTTGTTGGTGACGAAGAACGCCAGCCCGTAGCCCTCGCCCGCACCGTAGGGGGCGCGCGGCGGCCAGACGCTGAGCGTGGTCAGGCGCCCCTCGGGGTCCTCGCGCCCGAGCTTGAGCCGGATCATCGCGCCCGGCTCGAGCGGGCCCTCGAGGCCGATCTCGTCCCAGGTGACAAGCAGCTCGACCGTCCATGAGTCATCGCCGACGCCGGTCCCGGCGGAGAACTGCGGCCGGGGCCCACCGCTGCCTTCGGAGCGCGCCCGCACCCGCTGGCGGGCGCCGGCGGCATTGACGATGAACTGGTCGTAGTCGCCCGCGCCGTCGGTGGCGCGCACCCACACCTCAAGGCAGTCGTCCTTCCACACGCCCGAGCCGCCGTCGGAGGCAAGGGTCTGCAGGTTCGCCGGATCGGGCTCGGCGAAGCGCACGCCGATGTACAGGCCCTCATCGCCGAACCCCAGCCGGGCCTCGGTGGCCTTGGGCGCGGCCTGCTGATTGAGCGGCAGCGTGAAGTCATCGAGCACCGCCGCGCCCTGCCAGGCGTCGTCGTCGAGAACGCCGTCGATTACCGGCGCGACGTCGAAGCGCGGCAGAACGACCTCGTCGGAGTGCACACCATCCTGAGCCGTCAGCGGGACGCAGAGAACGAGCATCAGCAGTGCCGACATCAGGCAACGTGTGGCCGTCATCGCTGGTCCCTCTCACCGTCAGGTCGCATGGCCGAAAGCCCATTTCGTCTGCGGGTGGGAAGTCTCCTCGCATCCTTTGGCGGTACGAAGGAATCGCGCGTGGTGGTATGTAACCTTCCAGAGTCCCCGACATGAACTCCATCGTGGAGTTCCGTCCCGACATGGGCCCGCAAAGGAGGAAAACTTGAATGAGGCGCGTGTGCGCATGGGTGGGGGGTATCGCCGTCATGCTCGGCCTCGTGGTGGCGGCCGAAGCGCAGGGGCAGGCCACAGTGCTCGATCCCATCTCTCCCGTCGAAGTGGTGCCGCTCAATAAGTTCCCGGTGATCGCCGCCGACGAAGCGGGGCGGGTGATGGTGGTCTACTTCGCGAAACGCGACGGCGATACCGTGCTGTGGTCGTCGCTGCTGCAGGGCGGCTCGTGGTCCGGCGCGCAGGTCCCCCTACCCGCCGGCGACGGGCGCTGGAGCGCATTTGACCTCTACGACCTGGCGGCCGCCGGGGGCCGGTTCGCCCCCTTGCTCAAGCAGCGCAGCCACGAGCATTATGCTTTGTGGTCGGGAGGTTCCTGGTCGCCGCCGGTTCGCTTCCCCGCCGACATACCCGACCCGCGCGAGCTCGCATTTGACGCGGCGGGCGATCTGATCGCATGGGACCCGGGCTCGCACTCATACTTTCATCGTAAGAGCGGTGAGACATGGCAGACAGTGGAGTTACCGCAGCGCCACGAGACGCGAACCACATGTCCGCCGGGCCGCATGACTGTCGGCCGCACCGGCGCCATCCACCTCCTGGGCGAGACCTACCGTCACGTGCCGACGGTCGCCTCCTGTCCGGCGGGCGCCGATCCGCTGCAGGCGGACTCGTGGGTGTTCCGACCGCCGTACGACAGGAGCCACACCACGCCGCTCGCGATCACCGGAATGACCGATATCCAGTACGCTCTCGATTGGCCTCGTCAGATCGTCTGGGCAGGCTGGCGAGGGACCGGGGGAGAGGACAGGGGTAAGCTTTTCATCACCCACGCCCCCATCGGCGCTACATCCGCTCAGCAGTGGCAGACGTGGGAGATCGCTCATCCGGACTGGCTGGTAGTCAACCATTACCTGATGTCGAGCGTCTCCGGCGCTGATGCGGTCGTATACCTGCTCAGTGACGGCAAGGGAGGGCGCAGGCTCATCTTCCGCTGGCTGCCTCCCACCGGCCTGGGCGAGCCGGTCGAGATAGTGCGCCCCGGCTCGCAAACCGAAGCAGCCACCTTCTCGACACTCTCTGGAGGCACGTTGAGTGGGTGTATCTCACCCGACGGTGTGGCGCATGTCGTCATCATCGGCAAGAAACGCGGCGAGTACCCCGAGAACGTTCAGCGCATCTTCTACAGTCGGGTCACCGGTGGCGCGGTACTGGAGAGTGAGCCCGGCGTGCAGGGCGGCGCCACGCAGATCGCGGGCGGCCAGACGCAGGGCCAGCAGACCGGTGACCACGAGGACTGGCGGCAGCAGGGCGGCAAGCCTGATCTCGAGCCCCTCCTCTCCCTCACCGGCGCGCCCTACCTGCGCGACGGCAACGAAGTGTACCGCTTCGGTTACTCGTCTCGGATTGTTCGGCCCCGCGTCGCGGTGCGCAACCTCGCCTCCCAGTACTTCGGCGACCTTGAGGTGGACGTGATCTTCGACGGCGCGGTGGTGCACTACGTCCGTCACGACGAGAGCGACCACATGCGTCCGCTCATTGAGCATGAGGACACGCTGACCATCAGCCTGCCCCGCTTCCGCTATGAGTACCGCCCGCAGGATGGCTGGGAACCGCCCGAGATGGCCCTCACCCACCGCCACTCGAACAGGCTGATCCCGATGTATTCGGGCCTGGGGCGCAAGACCGTCACCGTCATCGTGGACCCCCAGAACAAGATAGACGAGGCGAATGAGGACAACAACATCGTCGAACTCGAGTTCGAGCTCAGCGACGGACGTGGGGAGGGGGATCGTATCCGGATCACCGACACCAGGAACCATCGGCGGATCGTCGGGGCGAATGACCTCGCCATCCTGGGCACACCGCAGCTTCACGCCAACACACTCATCGCCGCTCCCGGCCTGGTTCAGGCGCCCACCGACCTGCGCATGATCGTGGGCAATCCACACGGCGCACAGTTCTTCCGAGACGTGGACGTGGTCGCGCTGCTCGACGGCAACGAGATCTGGCGCCACACCATCCCGCTCCTGGACGGTGAGCGCCATCTGTATAACCGGGAGACGCAGGCATTCGGCTACACGGCCCCGCCCCGTCGCTCGGGTCCCGAAGTGCGTGGCGGTTTCCTGGATGTGCCCATTGACCTGACCAATGTGCCCGTAGGCGCCCACACGCTCACACTCATCGTGGACCCTGAGGACAGGTTCGCTGACCTCCACCGGGACAACAACTCGGCAACCGTTCCTCTGCGCGTGCGCGAACGCGGTGGCACCCTGATCGTGCACGCGACCGACGCCGATACCGGCAGGGGCCTCGCGCACGCCCACGTGCTGCTCAGCGATCTGTTTTTCGATCGCACCGACAACAACGGAGTGCTGACCATCGCCGATGTGCCGGCAGGCACCTATGACGCGCGCGATCTGTGGGCCCGTCGGCCCTATCCCGAGCCTCGCTACGGGGCCCGGTGCCCGGACGGACCGTTCACCGTGCGCAATGACGAGACCACCGCGGTCAACATCTCGCTCGAACAGCCGGTGGACGTCGTGTTGCGGGTGCGGGACGCGACCGGCGGGGAGTATCCTGATGCCCCGCCCGCGGCGAAACTGCAGTGGAGCGGCGGCACTGAGGCCCCGTGGCGGGAGAGCGGCGAGATGGTCGCCTGGCGCGAGAGCGGCGGCCTGCTTTTCCCCGAGGTTCCGCCGGGGCCGTGCACCATCACGGTAACGGCCTATGCCTACCGTGACGCCACGGCGCGGGTGGATGTGCACGGAGACGCGCAGGGGCGGTGCGAGGTGGAGGTGAGTCTTGAGCGCGCGCCGCGCGGCACCATTGACGGGACTCTGGTTGACCAGAACGGCCACGGCATCAAGGATGTGCTGATCAGGCTTGAAGGCGCGCCCCGCGCCGCGACCACGGACAACCAGGGCCATTTCAGCATCGCAGGGGTCGCGGCCGGCAAGTCATACGTCGTGGCCGCGCGTCCCCGGAACTACACCGCCGCCCGTGCGAACTCCGGCTCCGTGCCCGCCGACGGCACCGTAACGGTCAATCTGCAGGCAAATCGCATCACCAGTCATGAGAAAGCATTGGGCTTCGACGCCATCACGTGGGCGCAGCTCGAGTCCTGGCCGGGCTTCAGTTTCGGGCCGCTCAGCTCCGACAGCTACGAGGTCTCGGCCCGGCACGGCATGTTCCACGCCACGGTCGGCCTGCGCTGGCACGAGG
>CAZTZN010000194.1:0-8651 GCA_964617715.1 uncultured Armatimonadia bacterium
ATGCCAGCAGCCGCCCGTCCACTATCAACTGCAGTGCCGCCAGCGCCGCGCGCAGACCGCGCAGCTATCGGCGGCTCGGCGATGAGCGTCAGGTCGAATCCGAAGAGCGCCCGCGGGTCGGACGGCCCCCGGCTCAGGAGGGGCCCAAAGTGGCGGTAACTCTCTACCTGACCGAGCCGGTGGCTTATCTGCTCGAGGAGGCGCGCTATCTGCTGTTGACTGAACACGGTGTGAAGACCAGCAAGTCGGCGATCGCGGACTTCGGTCTGCGCGCCGGTTTGAGTGACCTGGCCGCGGCCGCCGAGGAACTGCGACGCCACTGAGCGCGGGTTTGCAGGCATTGACCGTACCGGCGGGCGGCCGACCGACGCAAGCGCAGGCCCCGTGATCGCCCCGGGCCCTGCATGTGCTGCCGGCCGCTGCCGGCCGCTTGGAGAGATCTCTATGACCGCGCGCATGAACCTGCTGCTGATCGCACTGCTCGCCTGCCTCGCGGGCGGGCTGAGTTCATTCCCCGGCATCGCCCAGACGAGCGCTCAACCCGCCTCGACCGCCGCACAAACGCAGTCCGTGGAGGGCACCATCGCGCCCGACACAGAGTCGGGTGAGGTGCCGTCCATCGCCGATGAAGGCCCGCCCGAAGAGGCCTTACCTCAAGAGGAAGCGCCGGGCGTGATGGAGGAGAAACCACCTTCCGCCGCCGAGCGGTTCGAGGCACTTCCCCGCTTCGGCGCCGCCGTCTTCGGCCAGCTTCAATACCCCGAGGGCGAGAAGGAACCGGCGCCGGAGCAACAGCCGATATCGCGTGAGGCGGACCGGGGCGTCGCAACTGAGGCCGTGCCGCCGACTTACATCATCGGGCCGGGCGATGAGCTGGCCGTGCGGGTGTGGACTGATGCCATCGAGCATGTTAAGGCCTCTCCGGTGGTGGATGCCGATGGCAGAGTATACCTCGATCTGCTCGGCGAGGTGACCGTGGCGGGGGAGAGCATTGCCGAGGTGCGCCAGGCGATCACGCAGCGTTACCGCGTGTTCTTCACGCGCGCGGAGATCAGCGTCGGCCTGGCGCGCACGCGCGTTATTGAAGTGCGTGTCACCGGCGACGCCATGTACCCCGGCAAGTATCGGCTCGCCGGCGATGCGACCCTGTTCTCCGCGCTTTACGCTGCGGGCGGGCCGAGCGAGATCGGCAGCCTGCGCGCCATCAGACTGTTGCGCCGCGGCCAGGAGCCGCGTGTGATCGACCTCTATCAGTATCTGCTCTTCGGCGACGTCGCGGGCGACGTGCCCCTGCAGCCCGAAGACACGGTCTTTATCCCCCCCGCCGGCGCGACCATCGGCGTCGATGGCGAGGTGCGCCGCCCGGCCCGCTACGAGCTTCTGGGCGAGGAGACCACGCTGGCCCAGGCACTCGAGATGGCAGCCGGGGTGCGCGCCACCGGCTACGCCCATAACGTGGAGCTGTGGCGAGTGGGGGAGAGCGGGCGCCGCGAACTCATCAACGTGGATGCCTCCACGAGCGGCGAAATGACCGTGCGTGACGGCGACCTGATCGTGCTGACCCCGGTGCTCGAGGAGCCCGCGAATACCGTCGAACTCATCGGCGCGGTCATGCGCCCGGGCGTCTACCAGGTGCGCGAGGGCATGACCATCAGCGATCTGCTCACGCTGGCCCAGGGCCTGCGTGCCGACGCGCACACCGAGCAGGCCGAGCTGTGGCGGCTGGATGCCAATCTGGACTACGAACTGATCTCCTTTGATCTTGCCGCCGCCGTGGCACATGACCCGCACAACGATCTCGTCCTGCAACCGCGTGACCGAGTGCAGGTGCTCTCCGAGGAGCAGGTCGAGCGGGTGATGGAGGTGGAGGCCACCGGCGCCGTGGTGCGTCCAGGCGCGGTGCCGTGGGTGCGCGGCATGCGCGTATCCGATCTGATCCGCCACGTCGGCGGCCTGACCGAGGGCGCGTACACCCCGCAGGCCAACCTGCTGCGCATCGGCCTCAACCAGCGCCGCGAGGTCATCCCGGTCAACCTGGCGGCCGCCCTGGAGGGCAACCATGAGGCCGATATCAGCCTCGAGCGTGGTGACGTGCTGGAGGTGCTGCTGCGCGAGAGCGTGTCCCCGCCCAGCCGGGTGAACGTGGCGGGCGAGGTGAACTCGCCGGGCTACTATCCTCGCCTTCAGGCCATGCGCGTGTCTGATGCCATCCTGGCGGCGGGCGGACTGCTGCCCACCGCCGGCGATCGGGTGGAGTATACTCCCGCCGGCGTGGTCGGGCGTGTGCAGCCCCGCTACCTCACGCTGCGTCGCGACGGCGAGCATTTCGTGGTCGAGCCCGACCCCATCATCAAGGATAACGACCTGATCTCCGTGCTGGGCACCGGCGAACTGATCTCCGAACCCCCGCAGGTGACCATCGCCGGGCGCGTCCTGCATCCGGCAACCTATGCACTGCAGGAGACCACCGATGCTCCGGATACCGTGTACCGACTGATCAAGCGCGCCGGCGGGTTGCTGCCGGATGCCAATCCGCGCGGCATGGTGCTCTACCGCCTGCGCGAGGAAATCATCAGCGACCGCCAGGGAAGTGACCTGCAGCAGGTGATTGCCGGCTTCAACCGCGAGCTGATCTCGGGCACAGTGGCGGGAGAAGAGCAGCGCGCGTCCGGCGTCGTCGGCCAGCTCGCCGAAAGCCTCCAGAGCGCCCTCTCGGAGGGGGGGACAACGGTAATCATCCCGCCCCGGCGGCTCAGCGAACGCGCGTGGGTGCGGGCGGTACCCATCGACGGCCAGGTCATCATCGACACGGAGGGGCGGGAGGGCGACTTCCCCCTCACCAACGGCGACGTGCTGGTGGTGCCCACGACACCGACCACCACGACGGTCATGGGGGCGGTTGTGCGGGCAGGCGCGCTACCCTGGGAGCCTAATCTGAGGGCCATCGACTACATCCAACGGGCCGGTGGCCTTACCCCGGATGCGCGCAAGGCCCAGACGGTGGTCATCCGCGCCAACGGCGAGGTCGTGCCCAAGGCGATAGAGGTGCCGGTCTACGCGGGTGACGTGATTCTCGTTCCCTCGGACTACATCTTCCGCGAGGTGAATCCGCCCGATACCTTCGAGCGTATCATGTCCGCAATCACCGGGATCCTGACCGGCTATCTGATCTTCAAGTAGCCCGGGGCGGGAGCGCAGGATCGGCGCGTTCACGGGCACGAGGCAACAACATCCGGTCGCCCTGGCCTTGCGGGCGCAGGCGCGGAGCGGGCGTATCATCCGCCTCACGATTACCTCCGTGTGCAGACATCACCCTCCTGGGGCGGTCGCCTGACCGCCTCCGAAGTTGTTTGCGCCCCGGCCGGGAGTGCCCTCACAGGCGTCCATTATTGCCATTAAGCCATGTTAACAGCATAATGGTATGTTGGGCGGCCGGGCGCTGTGTTTCACGTGAAACATCTGTTCGACAGAGGGCTGACGGCGGCATGCCGAGGACTCAGGTCGGCGGGCCCGGCGGTGGGGGAGAGGGGGGCTCCTCCGGCGTTGCCTGCTCGCGCAGAGGCGCCTGCGGCTGAATGAGGCGGCGCAGACGGCGGAAGTCGTCGCGCCACCGTCGGGCCTGCTCATCGTCGAGTACCTCCGCCACCTCTTCGCGCAGCTCGTCGAGCTGAAGGTCGATCTCCGGGCGGAAGCGCGCGCGGATGTGCGCCAGCATCCGCAGGCGGCGGCGCAGGATGATTTCGACCTGCGCCTGCTGTTGCGCGTTCAGATCGAGGCGCCGGCCCAGGCGCTCGGCGGCACGCGCGGGCATCTCCTCGGGATGCAGCACGGCGTGCACCACCGCCCGGCGCGCCACGAAGAGCGTGCCGGCCACGCCGATGACCACGCCAGACAGCAGAATCACCAGGCCCAGCAGCACCATCTTCAGCGCACTCGGCTTCCAGCAAGATGCCGATGGGGGAGAGGCGTGCCCCTGATTCACCGCTGTCGGTTCGCTCATAACGCCCACCACACCAGATCCCCCGCCAGCCCCAGCAGCGGATCGCTGATGAGTTGCCAGGCGCCGACGGCCGCCAGGCCCGCCGGCACCGCGATCGCCGCCGCCGCCAGCGCCACCCATGCCAGAGGCGCGAGCGTGACGGGCTGCTCGGGCCCACGGTTGCCCAGCGCCGCGATGACTGCAGGGGCGACGTCGATCCGCGGCGGACGCTCCTGACGCGCCCGGGCCATCAGTCTACGCAGTTTGTCATCGCTCATCGTCGGCCCCCCCCGTCGCGCGGCCAAACAGCTTCAGCAATCTGCCCCGCGCCCTCCACGCCTGTACCTTCACCATCGCGCGGCTCCATCCCGTCAGCTCCGCGGTCTCCTCCACGCTCAGCTCCTCGACATAGCGTAGCGTGATCACCAGCCGATCGCGCGGCGACAGTTCCGCGAGCAGCCGATGCAGCAGCTCGCCGGCCTCGGATGGCTCGAGCTGTTCGGGGGCGCTGAGTTCCGGGCAGTCCTCGAGCGGCACGGTCCTGATGCGCTGATCACGTGCGCGGCGGCGCCAGAAGCGATAGCCGACGCGCGTTGCGATCCGCGACAGCCAGTGCACGAAAGGAGCCTCGGCGCGATAGCCCGGCAGACTTCGCCAGGCCTCGACGAAGACGTCCTGCACCAGCTCCGCGTGTGTCTCGTGATCGCGTGAGAAACGCCACATGAGCGACGCGACGCGCCCCTGGTGGCGCTCGACCAGGCGCCGGAAGGCCTCCTGATCGCCGTCGAGACAGCGGCGCACATCTGCCGTATCAGCTTGCTCCGTTGCTGCTCGGGCAGGCGGCCGGTCACCCCGCGTCGCCCCGTACAGGCGCGCGAGCCCGGCCGTCGCTACGGCCGAATCCGCGCCCTGCAGCATCCGGCATCCCGCGTGCGCCATCGATGGAGTGCCTCCCGCACGCCTACCCGCCGAGCTGCCCGAGCCACGCGTCTACGGCCGCTTCACGTTGCGCCAGCGACTCGTCAATGAGCGACATTTGCTCGGGCGTGAGCACCTGGCGGGCTTCACCGGCGATCCCGGCCACCGCGACCGCAATGTCACCCATGACGCTCCCCAGCGCGGTCGCTTCGGCGCGGATTGCGGCTTCATCGGGATGTTCCGCCATCACCGCGGCGCGCAGCGCACGCTTGTGGGCGACCGCTTCCTCCGCCAGCGGCTTGAACTCGGCCTTGTGCGCCGAGAGGATCCCGCGCAACTCGGCCCGCTGCTCGTCCGTGAGGTTGAGGTCCTGTCGGAGTACAATCGTCCGGGCTATCTGCCCGCGGATGAGCCTCATGAAAGGGCGACCTGCTTCGTCCTGGGGATCGGCCGCCGGCTGGCCGACGGCCCACGTGGTGGCGAACCCGATGAGCACAATCGCCGTAAGGATCGCTCCCGCAATCATCGCCTTTCGCGTCGTCATCGCTCGCTTCCTTTCCGCGACAGTGGTGTGCTTCATCGCGGTAAGTGGCCGCGGGGCGCGCGCGGGTTACACCTGTGCGGCAAATCGAACGCATCCGGGTGGAGTTCACCGCAGGAGCAGGCCTCAATCGAGGGCGCGCGCGCCGTCGAGGATCTCGCGCACCTTGCGCCCCAGTTCGGTCGCGGAGAAGGGTTTCTGCAGGAAGCTGAACCGCGGGTCTTTGCGCTCGGCCTCGATCGCAGCCGCGGTCGGATAGCCCGAGACATACAGCACCTGCAGATGCGGGCTGTTCTTGATCAGCCTCTCAGCGAGGTCGGTGCCGCTCATCTCGGGCATGATGACATCAGTCACGAGCAGATCGGTACTGTTCGGATGCGCGGCGGCCAGCTCGAGCGCCTCCACACCGTTCGCGGCGCTCAGCACGGTGTACCCCAGGTTCTCGAGCATCGTATGCATGAGCGTGCGGAGGTTCTCGGTGTCCTCGACGACCATCACCGTCTCCGAGCCGTGCAGGACCTCCCGGCCGGTGTCGGGCTTATCTCCCGGTAGTTCCTGCAGGTGATCGGTGCGAGGCAGGCAGATGCGGAAGACCGACCCCTGGCCGGGCTTGCTGGAGACCGTGATGGTGCCGTTGCTTTGACGCACGATGCCGTAGACCGTGGCCAGGCCCAGTCCGGTACCGCCCTGGTCGGCCTTGGTGCTGAAGAACGGCTCGAAGATGTGTGCCTGCGTCTCCGCGTCCATGCCCATGCCGGTGTCGGCTACGCTCAGCGTTACGTAGTCACCCGGGGCGGCCTCAAACAGGTCGTCGATAGCCGTCTCTGACAGGTGGGCGTTGCCCGTGGATACGGTCAACACACCGCCTGTGGGCATGGCGTCACGCGCATTGAGCACCAGGTTCAGGATGACCTGTTCGAGCTGCGCCGGATCCGCGCGCGTGTACCCGAGAGCCTGGTCCAGTTCGTAACGCAGCTCGATGTCGGCGCGGATCAGCCGGCGCAGAATCTCGGCCATGCCCCGCACAACGCGGTTCAGGTCCACTACCTGGGGGCGCACGGGCTGACGCCGGCTGAAGGCGAGGAGCTGACGGGTCAGGCCCGAGGCGCGCGCGGCGGCGTCGGCAATCTGCAGCGCATGCCAGCGAGGGCGCGGGGCGAGATCGTCCTCAGCGGTGAGCAAGTCGGCGTGACCCAGGATTGCGGTGAGGACATTGTTGAAGTCGTGGGCGATGCCGCCGGCGAGAGTGCCGATGGCCTCCATGCGCTGCGAGCGCTGAAGTTGATGCTGCAGCTCGCGCCGTTCCGTCACGTCGCTGCCGACCATGATCAGGCCGCCCGTGCTGTTCGGGCCCGGCTCGCTGATCCTGCGCAGGTGCCATACGACCGTACGCGGCATGCCGTCTTTGCGACGAATCGCGATCTCGAAGACCTCGTCGCCGGTGTCGCCCTCCTGTGCGCGACGGATGTGTCGGCAGGCCTCTTCACGCAGCGCGGCTTCGGGGTAAAGGCACTGCAGCAGGTCGTCAAGGTTCGCCACCTCGTCGCGACTGTACCCGGAGATCTCCTCGGCGGCGCGGTTCCAGATGACCAGCTTACCGCTTTCATCCACTACCACGAACCAGACGGCCACGCTGTCGATGATGCCCTGCAGGAACTGATTGAGGCGGAGCAGCTCCTGTTCGGTTCGAGACTTGTCAATCGCTACGGCGAGCTGTTCGGTGAAGCTGTGGACCACGGCCTTCTCATCATCGCTGAGCGGGCGCTCCCCGCGTCGCGACAGCGACAGATGCCCGATGGCGCGCCCGCCGCGCACCAGCGGGGTGGTGAGGATGTATCCGGTGTCGTTGACCCGCACCCCCTCGGCGAGGCGCGCGGGCAGCGAAGGGTGACCGATCACCGTCAGCCGCGATACGGCCTCGGCGCAGACTTCGAGCCCGCGCAGCTCGAGGTCATCGGCTGTCTCGTAGATCTGCGTCAGTGGTGAGTCGGCGTCGAGCCTGATGCGCATACCTCGGATCTGCGTCAACAGCTCCCTGTTGATGGGCGGAATGTGGTCGGAAGCCGTGCTGGCATGCAGAAGCACCACGGTGTCCTGCGCGTCCGCGGCTTCGTCACGAAGCATGATGAACGCCTGGTCGAGACCGAGAATCGCGCGCAGACCATCGACGCCCGCGGCGACGATGTCATCGAGGCTCTCCCCGGCATTGAGGCCCTGGCTGAGCCGGTTCATGACCTGCAGGCGGGCGTTGCTCAGCCGCAGCCGTTCTTCGCGCTCATGCCGCTCGGTGACGTTCTTGACCACGCCCAGGCTGCCGATGACTTCACCGCGCTCATTGCGCAGAGCCGTAGCGGTGACCAACAGCGTCAGTTGCCGGCCCGAGGCCAGGCCGACCGCGATCTCGTATGATGTGGGGTTGGCGCCGGCTGCGCGCTTCCGGAGCCCATCGCGGACGATTGCCGCATTCTCCTCGTCAAGCAGCTCCCGCACGTTACGGCCGAGCACATCGGTGATATCCATCTCAACCATGTCGGCCAGGACCTGATTGACGAAGGTCACGTTCCCCTGCAGGTCCAGAGTGACCACGCCATCGCCGAGGGCGTCCACCAGCAACCGATGGTGGCGTTCACTCTCCGCAAGCTGCTGCTGCGCGTGTTTGATATCGGTGAGATCGATGACTACGCCACGTTCGCCCCTGACCTTCCCGTGCCGCATCAGCGGACCGGTGAAGACCATCACCGGCATTTGTCGGCCATCGGGCAGATGCGCCGTGAACTCCATCCCTCCCCCGAGTTGTTCACCCGCCGAGATGCGCCGCAGCCGGTGCATCGCACGCGCCAGGTCTTCACCGCCGAGAATCTCGGAGAGATGCACACGTCGGTCGGGATCATCCTCATCGATACCCAGCATCGCCAGGCCGCGTCGGTTCATGAAGGTGAGATAGCCCTGGTCGTCGGCCTCGCAGATGATCTCGGGAAGAAAATCGACCAATTCGCGGTAGCGGCGCTCGCTCTCCTCGAGCCGACCCAGTGTGTCCACGTGCTCCAACCGCTCACGACGCTCGCGCAGCGCGCGCTCCACCGCTCCACCCAACCGCGCGTCGAGAGCGTGGCTCACCACCCAGTCCGAAACCCCGGCCTTGACGGCCTCAATCGCCTGCCGCGTCGTCACCACGTCGGTGAGCACGAGCAGCGGCACGTGAGTCGGCGCCGA
>CAZTZN010000195.1:0-8634 GCA_964617715.1 uncultured Armatimonadia bacterium
TCGAGCTGCTCGACCGTCAACGGTTCGGTGCGCAGGCGTTCGATCTCGGCAAGGATGGCGGTGCGTACGTCGGTCTCCTTGTCGGGGGCGGTGAGCGCGGTGATGATCAACAGACCGGGGTCGCGCTGGGTCAGGTACTGCACGTCCGACATGACCGCCAGGTCCTGTTCATTGAGCGCCGCGTGCAACCTGCCGAGCCGACCCTCGCCCAGCACCGTGTAGATCAGGTCCATGGCGCAGACCTCGTCGAAGTCCTCGACCTCGGGCGCGAGCCACGCGAAGCTGACGATGGTGGCGGCGCTCGGGCGCGTGTCTACGACCACGGTCACGTCCGTGGGTGTGGGCTCGCGGGGGATGTCGGGCAGTTGCACCGGCGCGCCGGTGTGCGTCCCGAACAGCTCGGTCACGCGTGCCTGGACCGCGGCGGCATCCACGTCGCCGACGACTACGAGCGCCATGTTTGCGGGCACGTAGTAGCGGCCGTAGAAGTCCAGCACGTCCTCGGCGGCGAGGTCGGAGACGTCGGCCGGTCGGCCTCCGATGGGGCGGCCGTAGGGATGCACGGAGAAGGCGCTCGACCACAGCAGATCGTCGAGCGCACCGCCGGCACCATCCAGACGGTCGATGAGTTCGCGCGCGACCACCTCGCGCTCGCGCACCACCGCCACCGGGGTGATCTGCGGCTCGAAGACCGCCTGCGCCAGCAGCGCCAGCGCCTCGTCGAGATACTGGCTGGCGACGGTGAGTGCGATGTAGGTGAAGTCGCGCGTCGTGACGGCGTTGACCTGGCCGCCCATGGACTCGATGGCCGGGCCGATACGCTGGTTACCGCGCGTGTCGGTGGCTTCGAACAGCAGATGCTCCAACAGGTGCGCGGCGCCGGTCTGGCCCTCGCCCTCGTACGCCGACCCGGCTCGGATGACCAGGTTCACCGAGGCCAGTCCCCATTGATCTTCGGCCTTCACGATCAGCCGGAAACCGTTGTCGAGGGTCTGCTCGGTAATGTGGGCCGGATCGAGGATCTGAGCGGCGCTGCAGACCGAGGCGAGGACGACGACAGCCACGACCGTGCTCAGCAGTCTCGCTCTACGCACTCCAGTTCTCCTCTCAAGCTGCCATGTGCCCGCATCGCGGGCGTATGTCGGAGGATACTCCCCGTGCCCGGCCGCCGTCAAGCGGCGGGCTCGCAGGCGTCCACGTCTGTCTGCGGCCTCAGTCGGCCTCGAGCGTGAACATGTCGGTGGTGATGCTCGACGGGCGGTACCACTTGGCGTGGCCATCGTAGAAGTTGGCGTTCATGCCGCCGTTGTGGCGGAAGTAGGCGGCCACCGCCGCGTGTCCGGGGTGGTCGGGCCGCTGGTCATCGTCGTCGATGCCCAGGTCGGCCTCCTGCCCATCCATCAGCACGATGGTGTTGGCCGGGTCCTGGAAGGCGGCGTCGGGCCTGGCGCCACAGATGCTGCTCACCGGGTAGCTGCTCCAGCGCGCGGTCGGGTCCTGTGAGGGCATCTTCCAGCCGGTGTCGGACGGGCAGCCGAGGATCTGCTCGTTCCTGATGTAGGGCATCAGGCGGATGACAAAACGCCCCGGGTTGTCGGCCAGCATGTCCTCGCCATCGTTGTGCGGCGGCGTCATCTCGTCGTAATCCTGCACGTACATCTGCAGGGCGGTGCCGAGCTGCCGCAAGTTCGACAGGCAGCTCGCCTGACGGGCCTTCTCCCGCGCCCGCGCGAACACCGGGAAGAGGATCGCCGCCAGGATGGCGATGATGGCAATGACGACCAGCAGCTCGATAAGGGTGAAGCCGGTGCGTCGCATAACGGTCACCTCCGGCGTGGCATGATGGCATGGCACGCCCTTGTGGAACATGGTCCCTGCCGACGGCTCGTGCAGGCGCCCTCGCCGGTCTCAGAGGACCTGCGCAGGCCGGCAAGGGTTCGGCCCGCGGGCGGCGCTGCCTGTGTGCTCTGACGCTCGCCGGCTAGCCCGCGGTTCCCGCTCGGCCGGTGACGGCGACGCCCTGCAGGCCGCTCTCGGCCGCGAGGTCGCCATCGAAGTGCAGCAGCAGACTCGTGTCCGCGTCCACCTGCAACCGCCGGGGCGGGTCGAATTCGCCCTGATAGCGCGGTCGCAGGCTCACCCGCAGCTCATCCACGAGCATATGCGCGGCGGCCGCACCGGTGTTCATCGCCCCCACCTGCAGCGGCAGCGGCTCGTCCTGCTTCTCGAGCGCGGGCGCCTCATCGCCCTCGAACTTCCCGGTCACGCGGTCGGAGGCGAGCCGCCCGTTGATGAAGAGCTGCATGCGGCATCGGCCGTCGTCATCGAGTACCCACTGGCAGGCGACATGCCGCCACTGCCCGGCGGGCCAGCCATCGACGCTCGTCTGCACGACGCGGCTGTCGTAGCGCCTGTTGGTGATCTGAAAGACGAGATAGGCGTGAGGGTTAATGTGCAGCGCGATACTGCGTCGGTTGGTCAGATACGGGTAGTCGTAGCGGATGTCGCCGATGTCGATGATGGTACGCTGCACGCCGCGCTCGCGGTCGGCGATCACGTCCTGCGTCGGGCACAGCCAGGCCTCGATGGTCCCCTGCGCCGAGCGTATGAGCTGCACGGGCGCGTCGCCGACCTGCGCGATCGCGGGCGCGACCATGGTGGCCGCCAGCGCCCGGCCATCGATGCCGGGCGCGAACATCTCGGCCTCATCCGGAGGCGCGGCGCGGTAGCGCCCGACCGGCGCGCGCGTGGACCACGAGCCCTCATCGGCGCTCACCTCGACCTCGAGCATCAGCCCCTCGTAGGCGCGCTTGACCTCGAGGAACATCGGCCGGATCGTGCGTTGCAGCAGTTCGATCCACGGGCTGCGCAGCACTACCTGCTCCGCCACCTGCTCGCCCGCCGGGTCAAACAACCGCGCGGTCACGGTGACATCGTGCAGGCTGCGATCGGTCTCGATGCGCAGGCCGAAGCGCACCTCGGTCGCCTGGCCCTCCTCATGCACCTTCGTCTCCAACGTGCGGTCGCCGGTCTCGAGCGTGACCTTCGGCGCAGCCGCACGGGCCTCAGGGCCGGCGAAGTGCAGCGCCCCGAACTTCGCCACCGAGTGGAAGCCTTCGCCGTCGAGGTAGCGGGCGGCGGTGGACTCGTAGCCGGGCCGCCCGTGCAGGATATTGCGCGCGAGGTGAAGGCCCCATGTGCCTTCACCGGGCGTGCGGCCCAGGTCTGCCGCCGGGATGGCCATCTCGACCACGAAGCGGTCGGCCAGCCGTTCGACGGCGAAGACCGCGTTGCCATCCCACGCGATGTCGTAGTCCAGCGTGCCGTCATCCTGCTTCACCTGCGCGGCGTCGAAGATATTGCCGCCCAGGTCGATGATGTAGTGGCGGAAGGTCTCGTCGTCATCGGCCGGGTCCACCAGCACTTCGATGCTGTCCACCTGCTGGTGGCGGTCGCGCTCCCGGGGCGCGATCTCGACCTCGTCCGGCGCGGGGTCGAAGCATTCAAAGGCCACGTAGAGCGTCTCGGGGTCCCATGCCAGCCGCGCCACGGTCTCGTATGCAGCCAGCTTCAGCTCGTTGTAGATCACGAAGTGCTCGATGGGCTCGGCGCGGCTCCAGACCTGCTCATCGAGACGCCCATCTATGGTTGGCGGCTGCTCGGCGCGGGTGGCGTGGTACTCGCGATTCGTGACGAAGTCGGCGAACCACTTCGGCATCGCGTACGCGGCGGCCAGCTCATCGCGTCGCGCCAGGAACTCATCAAGCTGCTCGCGCAGCACATCACCGGTCAGGGCCAGCAGGTAGCCCTTGGCGACGGTCAGCCGGGAGGTCTCAGCACTGATGGGCAGGTCGGCGGTGCGCTGCTTCACGCGCTCGATCTCCGCGCCCCAGGCGTCGATATCGGCGCGCAGCTCGGCCAGCAGTCGCGCCTCGGCCTCGATGTCGCCGCCGATGATGGCCTCCTCCAGCAGCGCGCGCTGGTGCTTGAAGCCCGCCAGGGCCCGCGCGGCCACCACGAAACGGTAGTAGTCGGTCAGATCGCCGAACCAGAACTGCTTCGGCCGGATCTCGCCGGCCAGGATGCGATCAAAGAGCGTGTCCATCGAGGCGAGACAGTCGGTCGCCACCGCGAACTGCTCGCCCAGGACGGCGGTCACGTCGGCGATGCCCGCGCGGTCGGCGACCTCCCGGGTATTGAAGATCAGCTCGGGGCTGAGATTGCGCGTGAACAGAGGCAACATGTAGGGCGCGACGTCCTCGCCCCACAGGTCCGCGCTCACGCGCAGCGCCCACTTCTCGGCCACCTCCGGCGGGCTCTGCGTGGCGGTCCAGTCGTACCACTCCTCCTTGCTGAAGGGTGCGGGGTCGGCATCGGCGGAGTTCCACGCCGCCTGCGCCGCATACAGCCGCAGCGGCTCCCGGAAGCCCCAGCCAGGGATCGAGCCGTAGAGGATGTCGTCATAGCCCGGGTAGACGAAGGTGGCGGTCGAGCGCGGCGAGGTCGCGAACCACGGCTGCACCGAACGGTAGCGCATGTACTCGAAGTAGGTGTAGAAGGGCTTGGGGTCCCAGACCTCGCGGAACAGATCTACACGCTCGCGTTCGTTCTCCCGGATGCAGATGTGCCAGTCATCGGGCACCAGCGAGTTGAGCCGCTCCAGCATCTCCCGATTGCGCCGGGCATAACGCTCGGCGATCGCGCGCACCCCCGGCACGTCGCCCATCTCGGAGCGCAGCGCCGCCTCGATGGCGTCGGGGTCGATGTGGCTCGGGCTGTAGGGGTAGACCACCGCGTTGAAGATCGCGTTCGGGACGGCCGCCCGAATGGCGTCGTAGTAAATACCGAAGACCACCGCGTCGGCCCTGGCATGGTCGTCGCCGTAGGTCTCGCGGCACAGCGGGCAGCGCTGGTCCCACAGCGCGGGATCGCGCCAGCCGCCGCCGTCCACGTCGTGCAGGTAGAGCGCGTCGATGCCGCAATCGCGCATCACCTCGGCGATGGCCTGTGCCTTGGCCCGGTGATAGTCCAGTCGCGACCAGCAGAAGTAACGCCGATGCGACGGATGATATGCGACATCGGCGAAGTCGGGATTATCCTTGTCTTCCGGATAATGGCCGATGGAGGTATTGGCGCGCAGCTCCGCCACGATGCCGCGGGCGCGGGCGTAGTCGGTGATGCGACGGAACACCTGGCGCTCAAACTGGCTGACCGCACTGTAGTCCTGCTCCGTGGGCATGAGTGGACACATCATGTTGATCTTGTGGCGCAGCAGCCAATCGACATAGCGTTGCATCAGCTCGACATGCCGGTCGCCGTACTCGCGGGCTTTCTCAAGGTCGCCGGAGCGGGCCGCCTGGCGCATGGTGTAGTAGAACTTGCGGAGCGGCTCCATGAAGGGGTTGCCGAGGTTGCGCAGCTTGAAATCGGGCCAGTCGCGCACTTGCGCCGCCCGGATCATGACCCGCCCGTCCTGCACGTCGAGCATGTGGCAGAAGCTGACCGCGGCATAGAGCATCCCCTGGGCGTCCGAGCCGGCCAGCACGAAGTCCGGCGTCTCGCCGCCCTCGTTGGTGGAACGGATGACATAGCCCTGCGGGCCCGGGTCCTGCGCGGAGATGCCCAGCGCCTCGGCGCCCGGCCACGGCCACTCGGCGGGCAGATCGGCGGTGCCCAGCATGATCCACGGGCTGCCTGCGCCGCGCAGGTTGCCGTCGGGCATCGGGCGCGTGACCTCGAGCGCCTCACCGCCCAGCTCGACGATGCGCGCGTTGATCTCGTCCGCGGCGATCTGCGCCCTGGGATCGCCGGAGCACATCACGATGCGCCCGCCGGCGGTCTGCGCGCTCCAGTCGAGTATCTCGACCTCCTGCGGCGACGGGATCATGGCGTCCAACGAGGCGTGCGCGCAGACGCCCAGCGTCAACGCGGCGATTGCCAGGGCCATCGGTTTCATGCTCACTGCCTCCTTCGGCGGGCGTTGCATACAGAGGTTCCGCTTCGCGCTGCGCGAATCCTTGGCTGACCGATCCGGCGTGAGAGGAGATCATCCACCATGTCCGCCCATCGACCGCTGCTTGTCTGCGCCGCCATCACCGTGGCCATCGCCGGCTGTGCCCGGCCCGCGCTCTACGACAGCTTCGAGGCGCCCGCGCTGGATGCGCGCTGGACCGTGGACAGCTCGGCGGAGGCCAGCGCAACCGTGGATGCCGGGCGCCAGGTGCTGGTGCTGCAGACGCTCGACAACCGCTACAACCACATCGAGACGCCGCTGCCTGCGGACTTCGGGCGCGTGCAGGTGGACCTGCTCAACATCAACGACACCTCGGCCTCGTGGTCGCCGGGCGTGATCCTCTACTGGGATGAGACGAACTGGGTGCAGGTGATGGTCAGCCTGACCTACTCGCTGCGGGTGAACTGGGCCGGCGGCGAGGGCGGCGCCACCGGCAACCTGCGTCCGATCATCGCAGGCACCTGGTACCGCATCGCGCTGGAGATGCGCCCCGGCGAGATCGGCGTGCTCTTCGGCGAGCCGGGCGGGGAGTTGGCTGAGGTCGCGACCGTCCCGCGGGTTCCGGCCTGGGAAGGCACGGCGACGCTGATCATCGGCAAGGGGTACATGCCCGCGGTGAACGCGAAGCCCGACTTCGACAACAACTACGGCCGGAGCACGCGCACCACGCGCGTCGAGATCGATGACGTGGTGGTGGGCGATCCAGGGTCGGTGGCGCAGCGGCTTGCCGCCAGCGCCGGGGCCCGCGTCGCCGTCGGCGAGCACGACCCCGCGACGCTGGAAGTGGCCTTCTGGCCCAACGTGACCAACCCGAGCACCGAGGACACGTTGTGGTTCGCCGACGGCGCCTGGCAGCGGCTGGCGCTGGTCTACGCCAACCTGGACCCGACACACAATGCGCAGACTCCCCGCTTCGAGATCGAGGTCCCCGCCGGCATCGAGGTACGCGAGGTGAGCTTCGGCCCGCACGAGCTGAGCGTCACGCGCAAGGCGGTCGATGGCGGCACGCGGCTGATGGTCGAACCGCAGGGCTTCACGCTGCCCGCCGACTTCCGCGGCGTCTCGTTCGACGACCCCGACCGGCCCGGGTGGGCCGACTGGCCACGGAGCCGCCAGACGCCCGCGCTGCATATCCACTGCGTCGGGAGTTCGGAGGCCGAGGGTGCGACCGTGCGCGCGCGGCTGGTGGCCGAGGCGGGGGCGGGGCCGTGGCGCGAGATGGCGGTGCGCGTGCTGCCGGCGCTGCCCGAGCTGGCCGAGGGGCCGCCCGAGGACCTCGGCCTGAGCCTGTGGGAGGGCATGGTCGCCCACGATGGCGCCGACCGCGCGGTGGTGCTCGACGCCATGATGGCCTCATGCGCGCGGCTGGGCGTGAAGCGCCTGCACGGCGGCGGGCGTTCCGACGTCGTCGCCGCCTGCCGCGCCCACGGCATCGCGCCCTTCCTCTACTCGTGGTGGCACTACTCGACCCAGTGCCCGCCGAGCTTCCGGCCCACCGACGATGAGCGCGCGACCGAGGCCAGCAACTCCGGCTCGGGCTTCTGCCCGGTCGTCATCGCCGAAGGAACCGGGACCTACGGCGAGTTCCTGCACACCGTCACCGAGAAGCTGCGCGACAGCGGCTGCGACGGCTTCATGCTCGACTACGAGTGCGCGATGCCGCTGTGCTTCGATGACCGCTGTCGCGACGCGTTCATCGAGTACACCGGCCTCGACGATGTCGCGTGGCCCGAGGATGTGCGGCCGGACGGTCGCTACCGCGAGCAGTGGATCGGCTTCCGCTGCCGGCAGGGCGCGCTCTACGTGAGGGCGATTCGCGACGCGGCCTGGGCGGCGCTGCCGGGCTGCCCCGTGCAGGCCTGGGTCGCCGGTTACGACTACAACAACACCATCGAGTCCGCGACCATCGACGTGTCGAAGGCCGCCGAGTACCTGACCGAGGTCGAGACCCCGCACTACACACTGCCCGCGGACTACTCCGACATGTGGTTCGAGGACGCGGGCATCGGCTCGGTGCAGTCGGGCATCGACACCGTGCAGGACACCCTTGAGGTCGTGGACATCCCGGTCATCTTCTGCTCGTCGATCATCTACCCGATGTACCACTCGACACGCTGGAGCGACCCGCAGATCCTCGACGCGCAGATCCAGACGATCATCGCCCAGGGCGCGCGCGGCGTCTCGTTCTGGGGCGGGCACTTCGATGGTGCGCTGGATGGCCGCTACCAGCACAAGCTGGTCAAGTGGCACAACCTGCTGGCGCGCGCGGCCGAGTTCCTGTGGCAGGGCGAGCGCGACGACACGCTGGTGCGGATCGCCCCGGGGCCCTCACGCGAGCTGCGCGCCTTCGCCTGGCGCCTGGATGACCGGCTGCTGATCGCGGTCACGAACCTCTCGCAGGAGCCGACCCGGGTGCGCCTCACCGCGCCGGGCTACGGGACGGAGGCGCGGGAACTGCTTTCGGGTGAGGCCGCTGACTTGAGCGAGCCGGTCACCATCCCGGCGCTGGATGGCTGGTGGGGCGTGGTCGAGCGGGAGTAGGCACGCAGGGACGGCGGGCCGGTCGGGCGACTGAGATGAGGCTCGCGTGGCTCGCCTCATCTCACGCCGAGCGCACGGTG
>CAZTZN010000196.1:0-8523 GCA_964617715.1 uncultured Armatimonadia bacterium
CGTCCGCGACCGCGGGCGGATAGGCGTCCTGGGGGTAGAGCATGTCGCCGCAGGCTAGTGGTAGCGCCCACCCGGCTCGAAGAGCTTGATGGTGGGCTTGCGCGTGGGTTCCCATGGCAGGCGCGGCCGGGCCGCGTTCTCACTGAGCGGGAACTGCCTCATGCGGCGGCGGATGATGCGCCGGAGGCGGTCGGGCATCTCAAAGGCGTCGAAGACCGCCTCGTCGATCTCGTCAACCAGACGGAGGTACTCCTCGCGCGCCCTGTCCCGTGCGACGAGGGCATTGCCGTGGCGCTGCAGGAGCCCACGCACGGCGGTGCGGTCGGGCACGCGCAGGGCCTGCACCTCTTCGCGGGTGAGACGACCGGCCGCCTCAGCAGCGGCGGGCAGGTAGATTGCCAGAAAGTCAAGCAGGTCGCCGTCCTCGCTGCTCACGCGCAGCGACTTGGTCAGTCGGAGGCCGGACGGTCCCTCGAGACCCAACGGCCCCGCCTGCTCGCGTTCGACATCCAGCGCCGCTGCGGACAGGCCGATGTTCTCGGGCCACTCGCTCCACGTAACGGGCCACGCCGCCAGCGTGGTCCCAAGTTCCACGCCGTCGAGCACGTCATCCCACAGCTCCAGGTCCAGCGGCGCGGCCAGGCGGGCTACATCGGTGACCGCCTCGACCAGTCCGGCCAAGCCGTCCGTCCATTCGTCATCGAGGGCAGGGCACGGCAGGGCATCGATGGTGCGCGGGTAGATGTGGTAGTCACGACGCCCCCCGCCGGCAACGCCGGCGCGCAGGAACACGAAGGCATACCACCGCGCCAGGGAGGAGTTCAGAAGAGCCGTCAGGGCGCCGGGTGCGGCCGCTCCGTCGCGCCACTCCGCCAGCACGACTGTGTTCTGCGCCGCTATCCGAGTCCGATCCAGCAAGCACGCGGTTGTGGTGATGCCTATCTCCGCGGACGCGGTGATGTTGGCGGTTCGATGTGAGTGCAGCTCGGACCAGGCGAAACGCTGATCTGCATCACCCCAAGTGGCGTGCGACCAGAGGGACGGATCGGATGCGCGGTCGATCCGGGCGAATCGGCGCGGCTGACCATGGGAGTACGGGAACAAGTCCGACCCGGTCAGGATGGGCGCATGGCCATGCATGGGTGTGCTGCGTGCCGGGCATCGTGATCCCAGCTTCACCCCGAACCGAGTGGCGACGGGCCCACCCTCGCCTCCCAGCGGGCCGAACCGACTGAGCCACTCGCGCACGCGGATGTCGGCGGCGGTGGCCTCCAGCGGCCAGGTCTCCTCGGGACCGCGCGCCACGAACTGCTCCCACGGCACCTCGTCCGGCGCGGGTGGCGTCTGCGCAGCGTCACCGATGTCGGCGCGCGACCGCAGGCCGTGCACCAGGCTCACGCGGTGCTCGGACGGGCGCTGGCGCCGTCGGTACTCGACGATGACGGGCACGATGTCGCTGTCGAAGAGTTCGTGGCAGGCCCAGTCCAGCGGAGTGAGTTCGGTGACGGTGATCTCCTCGGACGCGAGTTCGCGGCGCAGGTTGGCGGCGTAGCCTGCGTCCGCGATGGCCCGCGGGACGATCATGCAGAAGGTCCCGTCCTCGGCCAACCACCGGATCGCGCGGTAGACGAAGTACGCGGCCAGGTCCACATTGTGCTGCTGGATGCGGCTGAAGAGGGTCTGGATGGCCTCGCGATCGTGGTCGGGGATGCGCTCAGCGCGTACGTAGGGCGGATTGCCGACGACGAAGTCGTAGTGACCCTGGCGCACCGCCTCTCCCGCGGTCATGCCCGGCAGCGGGGCCGGGCCATCGGGGCCGGCGGTGGTCTGCGTGATCTCGGCGGTGCCCATCAGCGAGTTGGCCTCATGCACCTGGAAGGTCGCATCCCGGCGGGTGCGCGCGATGAGGTCAAAGACGGTGAAGAGCAGGTTGACGCGCGCGATGAAGACCGCGAAGTCATTGATGTCCAGACCGTGGATGGAGGAACTCACCAGATCGAGGATGGCCGCATCACCGACGCCGCGTTGACGCGCGCCCTCGATGAGATACGCAGCAGCGCGCACGAGAAAGGTGCCGGAACCGCAGGCCGGGTCGAGGATCTTTGGTGCGCCGTGGCGGCAGGCCTCGACGTAGCCTGAGCGGTGAAGGATGTACTCGACGACCTCCTCGTCGGTATAGAACTCGCCCATCTTTTTCCGCAGTTCGCGCGGCAGGAGCTTCTGGTAGAGATCGCCGAGCACGTCACGGTCAAGCGTCGAGAAATCGTAGGCATTGAGCTGGTAGAGCACGCGCAGGAGGACGGTGTCGAACTCCGCGTCGTCAAGGCGGATGACGGCATCGAAGGGCGTGGGTGAGAAGACCTGGTGAAAGATCGACCCGGCCTGCGAGAAGGCGAGGTTCACGAGCTGGCCGATGTGAGGGCGCTCCTTGCCCACAAGCTTGCGCCAGGTGCTCAGCCCGCCATTGGAGATCTTGCGGGCCATGAGCGGCTCCCCGGCGGCGTCCGCCTGGTCCTCGGCGAAACGCACGAAGAGCAACCGACCGAGCGCCACGTAGGCGGCGTTCGTGCGGAAGATGTTGGCGAGTGCTTCCTCCTCGCTCTGGCTCGTGCTCTCGGGCTCCCATCGCGTGTACGCCTGCTGCTCGCAGAACTCGGGGAAGGCGTACTCGAAGAGCTGGACGGGCTGGGCGTACCGCCGACGCAGACGCTCGCGGCGCAGGTCGCGCTGCTTCTCATTGAGCAGCCCGCCCTGCCTTTCCAGGTGTGCCTCAAGCTCCTCCGACTCCCGGCGGTACTCGGCATACTCAGCGCGCAGTGTCTGCCAGCAGTGTGTGAAGTGAGCGCGCAGGGACGCGATGATCGTGCGAAGGGTGTCGGTGAGGTGCTCAGCGGTCTCATGGGTCACGGCCAGATAGCGTGAGGCCAGCTTGCCCTCGCGGAAGAGTTCCAGGAAGCGAAGGCTATCGGCGGCAGCGGAAGACACCGGGTCCAGGAACTCACGCACCCGGTCCTCGTCGGTCGTGCACAGGATGCGTTCGTCCGGCGAAAGGACACGGCTGTCCTCAAGGTAGACGCCGAACTCAAGCTCCCCGTCGGGACGACACACGAGCAGCGTCCGCTTCGAGACCCACAGGAAGTGAACGACGCCGGCGCTGACGTATTTGCGCTTGTCCGCCCACAGCGCCGTGCGGCGCTCATCGTTGCGGATGAGTTCATCATCGAGCTTCGCCTCGGCGACAAGCCAGTCAAAGGTCTCGTCGCCCTGGCGCGCGCGAACGGAGATGTCGGGGATGCCCTCGCCGCCGTCGTCGTCGCCGGCGCTCGGGTTGATAATGACGTCGTCCTGCCTGTAGCCGAGCAGTCCGCACAGGATGCGGTCCGCGAAGCGGTTGCACATGTGCTGCTCGCTGAGCCTGGCGCCCGCGCTGGCGAGATCACTGAGGTAGTCGCTGATGTGGCCCATGTCTGGCTCCCCACGCGTGGTCATTGTGACCTGCAAACGGATGTTCGCCGTCCGCGGCTGCCGACCTGCCCGCCCACGCCCCGCAGCAGCTCCGACCGGAACAGGAAGGACGCCCCGATGGTGCGGCCCGCGTCATGGACCTGCTCGAAGGTCACCTCACCCCAGCGCGCCCGGCCGCGCCATCGCCCGAAGAACTCGAAGTCCGAGTAGGCCAGCCCGCAGCCCTCCCGGCTGCGCACCACCTCCAGCAGTCGCGTGATCTGGTGGTCGTGCATCACGTTGTCCGACGAGGTCCACGTGCAGTAGGGCCCGCGCACGCGCTCGAAGCCCGCGTTGTAGGCCGCGCAGATCCCCTGGTTGCGCCCCAGGCGCACGACCTCCAGACGCGGGTCGTCGTAGCCCTCCAGCACCTGCGCCGTGCCGTCGGTGCTGCCGTCGTCCACCACGATCACCTGCAGCTGCTCGTGGCTCTGGCGCAGGATGCCCTCCAGCGCCGCCGGCAGGTAGCGCTCCTGGTTCCAGGTCGCCATCACCACGCTCACCAGCGGCGTCGGGCCCTCCCCCCGCCCGCCGGTCATGCGCTCGGGGAAGAATGCCGCGTAGCCGTCCGCCACCACGCGCTCGCGCCGCGCCGCCAGCAGGCCCGCCCGCAGCTCGCCCAGGTGCGCGGGCGTGCGCTCCGGCCAGCGCGCCAGCACCGGCAGCAGATGCCGCAGCCCCGCCGGCGCCGACGCCAGCGGCTCCCGGGCCGCCGCCGGCTGTGCCCCGCCCGGCGACCGCGCCGACACCCGCGGACGGGTCAATCCACCCGCGTGGCGCATGCGCGGCGCCTCCAGCCGCTCCACGCGCAGGCCCGTCTCCGTCGCCCGCCAGCACAGGTCGGCCAGCTCCGCGTAGTCCGCCGCCGCGTCGGCCACGCCGCCCAGGCGCGACAGCACGTTGCGCGGCACCGCCGTTCCCGCGATGCCCAGCCAGGAGCCCCGCCCCATCTCCGGCGCGGCGATCACGCCCTCCGGGCCGATCTGCCAGGCGTCGGTGCCCACCAGCGCCGCTCCCGCGTCCAGCGCCGCGATGTAGTCCTCCTCCCAGCCCGCTTGCACGTACTGGTCGTTGTGCAGGAAGACCAGCACGTCCCCGCAGCTCGCCCCGGCCCCGGCGGCCACCGCCTCCGCGGTGCCGCCCTCCCCGCGCAGGAACACCCCGCGCGCGTTGCCCAGCCGCTTGATCAGCGCCACGGTCTCGGGCCGCGAGCCCCGGTCCACCACCACGATCTCATAGCTCAACGGCGTGTGCGCCCCGATGGCCTCCAGGCAGCGCCGCGTGCTCACCACCTGCTCGTCGGTCAGGTCGTGGGTGAGCACGATGATCGACCACATCATCCGCCGCGTGTCGCGCCGACCAGACGACGGCCTGACCACGGTGCGCTGCACATCCCCGGACAGCAGCCCCAGCGCGCTGCGCGCCACCATGCTGGGCGCGATGCTCGCCTGCCGTCCGCTCAGCTCCGGGTAGAGCGCCACACAGCCGGGGTGATCCGGGGGCACGAGCTGCAGGTGGGTGCGCTCGAAGAACAGCCCCACCAGCGGCACGCCCCTCGCCACCGCCGGGTGGCACTGCTCGTCCGCGCCGATGGCCAGATCGCACTCGGCCACCTCACGCACCATCTCGTCCTTGCTCAGCTCGCCGGTGAGGTTCAGCAGCGCGTCGTGGTCGATCGCCCCCTGCGGCTCCGGCCCCAGCAGCGCCAGCCGGTGGCCCGCCTCCGCGAGCATGCGCACCAGGTACGGCAGGCGGCGCGCCTGCCAGCTCCCGCCCGGCCCCCGGCTCTGCAGCAGCAGCGCTATCCGTGCCATCACGACCCCCTTGCACTCGCACTACATGCCCACTGATCCTCTACGCCCCGGCCGCGGACCCGCTCTCACTCGCGTCCTCCAGCGCCGCCGTCAGCGCCTCGATGGCCAGCGCCGCGCAGTGCTCGCGCCCCAGCGGCAGCCCTCCCAGCGCCTCCAGCAGCTCCGCACGCGTGATCCCCAGCGCCTCCGCCACCGGCCGCCCCAGCGCCATCTCCGTGATGCAGCTCCCGGCCGCGATGGCGGGCGGGCAGCCGTAGGTGCGGAAGCCCAGCGCAGCCACACGCCCGCTCTCCACGCGCGCCTGGATGATCATGTAGCTGCCGCGGCCCGGCCGCCCCGCGCAGGCCTCACCGTCGGCCTCCGCCAGCTCTCCGCAGTTGCGCGGGTTCGCGAAATGCTCCTGCACCTGAACGCTGTACATCCCCTCAGCCTCTCGTCACGCGTAACGGCTGCCCTCACCGCGACGGCGGCTCGACTCTGCCGCTCTTCTGGCATGGGTTTGGCGATAGGCCCCTACTCCATCATCTCCCGCATCTTCTGGCACCACGGGTGCTTCGGCCAGCGGTCGATGGCCCGGTGGAAGAGCGCGTCGGACTTCTCGGTGTCGCCCAGCTCGCGATACGCGAGGCCGGCCGGGAACAGCACCTCCAGCGGCGTGTACTCCCAGGCGATCTCCTTCGCCACTGCTTCAAGCTGCTCGCGGGCCTCCTGGTCCTCGTCCTGCCGGGCCAGGACCCAGGCCAGGACTGCCCGGGCCTGGGATGGGTCAATTCCCGAAGACACCCCGCGCCGGGCCACGTCCTCGGCCTCTGACAGCCGCCCGGAGAAGGCCAGCGCGAGCGGCTCAGCTGGCGACTGCACCTCCTGCGCACCTGGTGCCTCCCGAGCCGTCTGCACCTCTCCCAGCGTCTTCTCCCACTCCGTCAGGTGAGACCATCCCTGCGCGAGGGCCAGGTGTTCGCGGGGTGTCCGTACCTGCGGCGCGAGTTCGTCCAGCAGAGCGCGGGCCTCCGCTGTCTCGCCGGTGTAGGCCAGAGCACGAGCCAGGCCCGCCTTCAGCCACAGACGCTGGTCCTCTGGGACCCGATCGGCAATCGAGCGCAGCAGCCCCACGCATTCACCGGCCTCCCCAATCTGCAGCAGCAGGTTGGTCGCAGCGGCGATCCTGCGTGGGTTGTCCGGTCTCAAGTCGACCGCCTGCCGGAACTCCTCTGCGCCCGCCGGGACATCCTCCTCCTGGTAGTAGAGGTAGCCGAGCAGCATCCGCGCGTCGGGGTCGTCCGGGTTCGCTGCGACCTTGGCCTGCTGCTGCACCAGCTCGTCCTGTAGGAGGCCGGCCCTCTGCAGCGCCGACGCGAGGTACTCCATTGAACTCGCGTCGCCGGGCTCCAACTCGATGGCGTGGCGTAGCTCGGTGACAGCCTCGCCGGTCCTGCCCAGCGCCATGAGCGGGAAGCTCAGGTCACGGTGCAGCCCGGCGTCGTCCGGGTCAATCGTCAACGCCGTCCGGAACTGGTCCACGGCCTCCTCATACTGCTTGCGCTTGAGCAACACCCTTCCGAGGGTGCGATGCGGAGAAGCCATGCCGTCCAGGTCGATCGCCCGGCGCGCTTCCTCTTGCGCCTCGTCGAGATCCCCGTGCCGCTGCAGCACCTCGGCCAGATGCGCGTGCACTTGCGCTGCGTTCGGCATCAGCCTGACGGCCTCACGCAGTTCGGCGATCCCCTCCTCCGCTTGCCCTCCCGCCGCGAGCGAGTAGCCCAGGACATCGTGCGCCACTCCGGAGGAGGGATCAGTCTTCAGCATCGCGCGGGCCTCGGTGATCGCCCGATCCCAGTCTCCCAACTGAACCAGTGACCCGAGGAGCCCCTCCCGTGCGTCATTGCGCTGTGGATCCAACGAAAGCACTGATCGGAACTCGCTGGTGGCCTCGGTCCACTTGCCCTGGTCGGCCAGAGACGTTGCCAGACCGAAATGGAGTTCTGGCTCGTCCGGGGCCAAGCTGATCGCCTTGCGGTAGGCCTCCTCCGCCCCTGCGTACTCATCGCGCTCGAGTCTCACTCTGGCGAGCGCCCACCACGACCAGTGTGAGTTGGGCGCGATACCGATGGCCTGCTGGGCGGTCGCGAGGGCCGCGTCGAGGTCGCCAGCCTGAGCCTGCTGGGCTGCTTGGTCATACAGGTCATGTGCGCGCTGTTCGGCGCGGCCGCAGCTCGCGATCGCGCCTGCAAGGGTGAGGAGCGTCAGGATGGTGGCAACAGGTACTCGCACGGTCAACATGGCGAATCACTCCCTGTGCGAGCGTGCCTCGGTCCCGCCCGCGACACAGCGACCGGAGAATGCGTTATGTGCGCCGACAGGTGAGTCTCCCGCGGGAGCTGCATGCCACTCGTACAGCGACGGATGTTGCTCATCACTCGGGCGGGAACCCAAACGGCGAACCTTCCCATGGCCCCTCATATAGGTTTGGAGGCGGGGGGGTGCGCCGCCAGGTCGAAGTCGTTCTCGAATTCGCCAATGTTGGGGTCTGGGTCCGCCATATACCAGTCGAACATGTGCCGCCGGGCGCGTTCCCATCCTGGGTGGCTGTAAGACCAGTCCGGGACGACGCCGGGCGTTCCCTGACCCGCGTCAAGGGGCCCCGGCCCCGCGGGTGGCTCGAGTCCAGTGTCCGACGGAGGGCCCGACGTTCCCGAGCCCGGATGTCCCGTCGATGGCGTCTCCTCTCTGCCGCCCTGTCCCGGCAGCAGATGGCATTGGCTGTACCACGTCTCATAGCCGGGGACATTACGAAAGCGGTCGATTGGGCCCTTAGTTGGCGGCGGCAGCGGCGGCCATGGGTAGGGAGTGCTCGGCTCGGGAAGAGGCCTGGGGTCGAAGCTCTTGCAGCGGTACAGGTAGTCGTAGAGGTACTTGTTGAGCTTCTCGCAGTCGGTCTTGGTCGGACAGACCCTTACGGCGGCGGCTGCCTGTCCGAGTTGCTGCCTCAGCCAATCGCAGTGCCGTTTGCCGCTCCTCAAGCCGGTCGGATCAGTGAAGCGAGTCGGCCGGTTGGTCGTGTTCACCATCCAGTTGCGGCCCCACCGCGCCGGGTCCCTCGTCGTGAACCGGCCGATGCTCGGCATGTAGTAGCGCAGGCCCAGGAGCGCAAGGTCGGAGTTCCTGGTCATGATGTAGCGCTCGCGGCCCACCCAGGTGTGGCGGT
>CAZTZN010000197.1:0-3254 GCA_964617715.1 uncultured Armatimonadia bacterium
TGCTGCGCAGGATGATCCCCGAGAATATCGAGGTGGCCACCTACCACCCCGCCGAGCTCTGGCACGTCATGGTTGACCCGGTCCAGATGGAGCAGGTCATCATGAACCTGGTGGTCAACGCGCGGGACGCCATGCCCTACGGCGGCAAGCTTACCATCGAGACCGGCGGAGTCTGGCTGGACGAGAACTACGTGGGGTCGCACCCCGACGCCCGGCCCGGGCCGCATGTGATGCTCGCCATCAGCGATACCGGCGTCGGCATGGACCCGGAGACGCGCCAACGCATCTTCGAGCCCTTCTTCACCACCAAAGAGGAGGGCCGGGGGACCGGACTGGGCCTGTCCACGGTCTACGGCATCGTCAAGCAGAGCGGAGGCAGCATCTACGTCTACAGCGAGCCGGGGCAGGGCTCGACCTTCAAGATCTACCTGCCGCGCGTGTTCGAGGAGGCGGGAGCGCGAGCCGAGGTCGCGGAACTCGGGGAAGAGCAGGGAGGCACCGAGACCATCCTGGTGGTCGAGGACGAGGAGATCGTGCGGGAGCTGATGGTCAGCCTGCTCAAGGCCCGTGGCTACACCGTGCTGGAGGCGGGCGACCCCGAGGACGCCATGACCACCGCGGCCCAACACGCGGAGCAGATCGACCTGCTGATCACGGATGTCGTCATGCCGGTGATGAGCGGCCCAGAGCTTGCGGCACAGATGCAGCAGGACCGGCCCGACATCGCGGTGCTTTACGTGTCCGGCTACACCGATAACGCCGTCGTGCACCGGGGCGTACTTGACGACGGCGTAGACTTCCTTGAGAAGCCGTTTGAGGCCCACGATCTGGCGTGCAAGGTCAGAGAGGTGCTCGACGCGAGGCGATGACCATCGTGCTCACGCGGGCGACCCGTAGACGGCGTGGTCTCCCCTCCCCCAAACGCCACGCTTGCCCCGCACCTGGCGCCATGTCGGCTGCGGACCGGCGCACCGACACCTCGCACGCTCCAGACGCGGCTCTCTTCTCCCGGCGTTGTCAGGCTGAGGCTGTGACCGGTCCACGCAGCGGTGCGGCCGCTGTTCCCGTCCTTCGGCGTTGGACTGTGTATGTCGGGAGCGCGGTGCGACAGGTTCAGACGCCGGTGCGCAGGTAGACCACGAAGTCGCCGGCGAACGGAGAGGTCAGCCGCACCTGCGCGCCTCCGCTCACGTCTTCGCCTGCGACCGTGCGTCCCTCTGCCGGGTCGAACCACTCCACCGTGAACGGGACGCGCGCATCGCTCAGATCGATGGTGATCTGTCCCGCCTCGGGCGAGTAGGCGAGGTACTCGCGTCCCGCGTCCGCGAGGCAGTAGCCCGATGAGCACAGCTCGCCTCGCGGCACCATGCGTACGAGGTCGATGCGCCGGGCGTAGCTGAGTGTGTAGCCCATGTTCCGGCGGACGTCATCGAAGCCCGGATCGTAGCGGTGCCCCATGCGCACGTCGCGATAGGGGTCCATGAAGATGGGGTTCAGGCCCCGGCAGAAGCTCTTCCACACCCAGGCGCGGTCGCCGCGCAGGGCGCAGATGTGGTCGGTGTCGGCGAGGATCACCTTACGCCCGTCGGCCGCGGGCGGGTCCAGCTCATAGCCGCCCGCCGCCGAGGGCGAGATCGCCTCGGCCGGGCCGGCGAACAGATCCTCGTTGCTGCCGCCCGCGTACTGGAAGGTCATGACCACCGGGTGCTGCAAGGGTCGATCCCGCTCATACTCGTGGATGAGGTCGATCATGTGGTACTGCCACGCCGTGGAGCCGCCGTGGCTCTCGTTGCTGATCTCCCAGAGCACGTGGTCGAAGTCGCCCACCGTGTCGATGACCCTGCGCACGTAGGCTTCCTGCAGCGCCGTGATCTCGGGGCTGGCGAGGGTGTGAACCTCCTCTCCCTCGCCGTTGCCGTTGAGGTCACCGTCGATGCCGTTGATGTTGTTGCGGGCGTTGAAGGGGTGGCCGTCCCAGGGATTGCCCCGCGACGGGTCCACGCCCTGGGTCCCCTTCTGCTCGATGCTGAAGCCCTGGAAGAGCATTACCATCACGTAGATGCCGCGCCGGCCCGCCGCCTCGACGCGTGTGCGCAGTCTCGTGAAGTACTCCTCATCGAACCGGGTCACGTCGAACCGGGGCAGCCCGTCGAGGGCCAGTCCCGGACCGGTGCGCGCGTAGCGGTTGGGTGAGTAGCGGATCATCCGGTCGGTGAACTGCATCCAGGCCGCGTGCTCCCACGTCCACAGGCGCAGCAGGTTGTGATTGTGCGCCTGCATGAAGTCCAGGTACGCATCGTAATCGAACGGCGGTGTATCCTCGGCCGCCCGCTCCTGCAACGTGGCCCAGGTGTGCGAGCCGGTCAGGTAGATCGCCCGACCGCCGTCATCGGTGAAGTAGCGCGGGTTCTCGGTGCAGACCCGCAGAGGCCCCTGGAACGCCCACGCACCGGCACTTGACGCCATCATCATCACTCCCATCACCAGCAGCCGCAGGCTCACCGCGCTCCCCCGACGGCGGACACCCTCGATTGCGCAGCGATCGACTCCGCTCCGGAAACGTCGCTGCGGCTGACGGTCACTCAGTCGGCTCGGGCGCGCGCAGGACAGGGAGCAAGGCTGCGCGACATGATCGTTGCTCCGCGGCCCCTCGCGGCCGGGCAATTCATCGATCGGCGGCGGACAAACAGGCATCGGCTCCACTCCTCCCGCGAGCATTCCCGACCGGACCCGGACCATCACTGCGGCACAATCACCGCCACTTCCCACCAGTCGCGCAGGTCCACGGCCACGTCATAGCCGCCCTCGGCGGGTACGACCGCGGCGTCACCCTCCCGCACGCGGCCGCGCTCATCGAAGTAGAGGACGCGCGGTGGGCGCTCCCCCGGCCAGCGGTAGGTGCCCGACAGGCAGGTGATCAGCCGCTCGCGCCCCAGCAGCCAACCCTCGTGCAGCTCGACCGGCGTGAACGGGAACATGTGCGGCAGTGGCCCGTACTCGCCGCCCCGCTCGCCCTCGGACGGGAACCACGTCCCGTAGCAGTAGTAGAGCAGCCCGTAGCGCAGGTGCGCGATGAGCGAACGCATGAAGAAGTCGGCCCCCGCCCCGGCCGGGAAGTTGTGCCCGAGCGCGATCGGCGAGGAGAGGTGCCCCTTGGTCATGCTGGTGCGCCCCGCCGGCGCCCCGTCGCCCGCCAGCGGATCGTAGCCCTGCGTCTCCATGAAACGGAACGCAGGCAGGTCACGAAGCTGCTC
>CAZTZN010000197.1:3354-8491 GCA_964617715.1 uncultured Armatimonadia bacterium
TCCGGGATGGTGTCCCCGAAGAAGCTCAGCGGCACCGGCACCAGGTTGGTCTCGACGCACGCCAGGCAGCGCGCGTCGGGCACGACCGTGCGCACGAAGGCCATCGCCTCGACCATCATGGCCCGGAACTGCTCGCGATCATAGGGCCAGCCGTTGTAGTACTCGAACCACGGCACCAGCGCGAACAGCTTCATGCCCTTGCGCTCGATGAGCCGACGCATCTCCTCCCGCCCCTCGGCGGTGCCCAGCCGCCGGATGTCGAGGAAGTCGAAGGGGCCCTCGATGGTGAAGTTGACGTCCCAGTCGCGGCGGACGGCGTTCACGAAGTCGAAGTACTCGGTGCGGCCCGGGTAGAGCGCCCAGCGCAGCGTGCAGGTCTCGCCCGGCGACAGGCCGATCCCGCCGGCCGACGCGGTCACCTGGTTGTCCATCGTCCGCGAGGCCATCTGCAGCCCGAAGGCATTGTCCTCAGCCACGAAGCCCATGCCGCTGTCGCCGCGTGCCGCGAACACCGTCGGGTTCTCGGCGAAGCTCCCGGCGGGCTGCACGATGGTGTCCACGCCGCTGAGGCGCACCCGGGCGGGCGGCGCGGGCAGGATGATGGCGTGTTTGACCGCCACGCCGATGACCTCGTCGGCCCGGCTGCTCAGCCTGTCTTCCACGGTGATGCGGGCGCCGTCGGTGCGCACCGTGCGCTCGAGTTCATAGCTTGCCCCGCTGGCGCGCACCGTCAGCCCGTCCCCGTCCTCGGCAAGCGCCGGCGACCAACCGGGCTCGCCCGTCGCCGTCGGGAGGCACCCAAGCTCATTGTGCCCCATCACCGGCTCCTGCGGGAACGAGAAGGTGGATTCAACGAACCAGGTGTCCTCACCCATCTCCACCTGCAACCCGCCGCCGGGCGCCGCTCGCACCATGAAGCCGTCCCCGGCCAGCGCCGGACCCTCGAGGGGCTCGCGATGGACCATTCTGCTCTCGCGGATGCGCTCGAGTTCGGCCAGCGGCACCAGCCCCAGCGCCAACTCCTCGATGACCAGGCCCTGCTCCGGCACGTCCTCCGGCCAGTACTCGCGCAACGCCGTGTTGACCGGCGTCAGCATGTTGGGGCCGTCGGCCCGCACCAGATCATCCACGATGAGCAGGTACCAGTAGCCCTCGTCGAGGTCGGTCATCACCACGTCGCTGATGCCCGGCTCCGGCGGGCCGAAGAAGACCTGGAGACAGGGCAGGCCCCCGCGCTCCTGCACCACGGACACCTCCGGATAGCGCGGGTGCGCGGTCAGAAACGAACCTCGGCGGTTCGCGACGCGGGGCCAGCCCTCCGGGGTGCGCCGCCCCACTACCCGGCCGTTGATGCGCATTCCGAGGAAGTTGTTCCAGCCCGCGGGTGCCTCTGTGCCCAACCGCGCTTTGAACCGCAGGCACGCCACCGCGCCGGCGGCCGCGGGCACGGGAGGAAGCTCGACATCGATCATGCTCGGCTCAGCCTCGATGGGCAGCGCGATGGTCTCGTCCGCGCTCCACAGGCCGTGCCACTCGACCGAGGTCGCAAGCGGCGCCGCCTGATCCTGGGCAATCGCCGGCGCGGTCATCATCACGACAAGCACAGCGGTTGCCGGTCGCAACATCGTCATCCACCTCTCGCGCAGGCAGGTTTGCGGAGTGGCGCTCGCCCACCTCTTGCTCGCCCGACGGCGCACTCTCATTCTCATCGCTCCTCCCGCCGCACGACCGCCCGGCTGCGCCTGCTCCGACCCTTCAATCCATCGGGCCTCGGCCCGCGTCGCGCACCCCCAGGCCCAGCACACCCGCGATCACAGGCACCCAGGCCACCGCCATCAGCATCGTGGTGACGCCCCAGGCATCGGCGGCCGCGCCCGCGAGCGGCAGGAACAGCCCGCCCACGCCCCAGGCCGCGCCCATGGTCAGCGACGACGCCACGCCCTGCGCGCCCGGCATCATCTCCTGGCCCTGGATGATGTTCACCGACACGCTGGCCTGGGCAAGGAACCCCGCCAGGGGCAGCAGCACGTGGCCGGCGGGCAGGCCCAGGCGCAGGAAGAGATAGAACATGGGCGCACACAGCAGCAACGAAACCACAGTCACGTTGCGCCGGCCCAGGTGGTCGGAGGCCCAGCCGCCGACGAAGTTGCCCACACCCCCGGCGATGATCATGGTGGAGATCAGCCAGGCGCCGGCGCGCATGCTGCCGCCCCACTCGGTGACCGCAAGCGCGACGAAGGTGGTGAAGACGATGATGACCATGGCGCGCAACGCGACCAGCGCGAACAGCACCCTGGCCTTGCGCAGGTGCGGCAGCACGTGGGTGCGCAGGCGCATGGGCTCGGTCGAAGTGTCGGGATAGCGCCCGCCCGGGTTGATGGCGTAGACCAGCGCGCCCGCCAGAGCGCCCAGGACCGTCGCGCCGAACAGCCCGGACCAGCCGAAGCGCTCGAACAGCAGGGCGCCGATCAGCGCCCCGGCGCCGTAGCCGATGGCGCCGCCGGCGGAGAACACCGCCATGCCCAGCCCCTTGCGCGCGCCGCTGACGCGTCCTGCCAGGGCCGCGCCCTGCGGGTGGAAGAGCGCGGTGCCCACGCCCGCGGCGACGTAGAGCACTCCCAGCAGGGGCACGCCGCCCGCCAGGCCCATGAGCCCGACAAACAGGCCGGCGATCACCGGCCCGACCGCCACCATGTGCGGCAGCCGGAAGCGATCCCCCAGGTAGCCGAAGAGCGGCTGACCGAAGTTGGTCGCGATCGAGAACACGCCGGTGAGCAGGCCGATCTCGGTGCCCGATACCCCCAGCTTGGCCTGGAACGCAGGCCACAGCGGCGGGATGAAGTTGGCGCACGCATCGCTGCCGGCATGCCCGATCACCAGAGCGATCAGGGGTGCGATGCGTGGATTCAGGCGAGACGGGCCTGTGGCGTTACCCATGATCTGGATACCGGCGCGGCACGCAGCGATAGTGGGCCGGCCCCACTTCGCCGCGGAACCGGCGCGACCTGTCGAACCGCGCGCCTGTCTCGGCACTCAGAACGGCCACGCCAGCATGCCGCCGTCGAGGATCTCGCAGTTGTCATGCCCGAAGCCGGACAGGATTCGGCACGCCTCCCAGGCCCGCAGGCTGGTCTTGCAGTAGATGACCACGCGGCCCTCGCGCGGCACCTCCTCGGCCCGTGAGCGCAGCACGCTGAGCGGGATAAGCGTGCTGCCCTCGATCGCGCCCGCTTTCTCACGTTCGGCGGGCGTGCGCACGTCCAGGAGCGTGATCTCCTCGCCCGCCTCCAGCGCCTCGTGCAGCTCCAGCGCGGTCACCCCGCGCACCAGCCCGTCGAGCTTGTTGCGCAGGACGTTGGCCGCGTGGATCAGCACATCCATGGCTTCGGAGTAGGGCGGAGCATAGGCCAGGTCGAGATGCGCCACTTCGTCGATGGTCATCCCCGCGGTCATGGCGGTCACCGCCACATCGACGCGCTTGATTACCTCGCCCTCGCCCACGCCCTGAACGCCGATCAGACGGCGGGTCGCCCGCTCGGCCACGAGCTTGAGCACGATGGGCTTGGTGCCCGGGTAGTAGTGAGGCTTGTCGGGTGCCGAGACCGTGGCGGCGAGCACCGGAATGCCCAACTCCGCGGCCTGGCTCACCGACAGCCCGGCGCGGCCTACGTTCCAGTCGAAGACCTTGAGGGCGACGGTGCCCGCCACGCCGGGGAAGCGCTCGATGTGCCCGGTGGCGTTGGAGCCGGCCACCCGCCCCTCCTTGTTGGCCACCGAGCCCAGCGGCAGGAAGCATGGCGTCCCGCGCACGAAGCACGACTTCTCAGCGCAGTCGCCCGCGGCGTAGATATTCGGGTCGGACGTCTGCATGTACTCGTTGACGTAGATGGCGCCCGAGGGCCCGATGAGCAGGCCGGCCGCGCGCGCCAGCTCGACGTTGGGGCGAATGCCGACGCTCTCCAGGACGAGCTGAGCGGGCACTGTGCCCGCGGTGGTGACCACCCGGGCCACGTGGCCGTTGTCATCGCCTTCGATGCGCTCGACCCGGTTGTTGGTGAGCACGGTCACCCCGACGTCTCGCATATGCTTCTCCACCAGCGCGGCCATGTCGGCATCGAGCATGGGCAGCACGTGGGGCATCATCTCCACGATGGTCACCCGGCTGCCGCACTCGGTGACCGCCTCGGTCATCTCCATGCCGATCAGGCCACCGCCGATGATCACGACGGAGGGGCAGGTGCCCTGGACCATCTGAGCGCGGAAACGGTCGGCGTCCTCAACGCGCTTGAGCTGCAGCACGTTCTCGAGGTCGTTACCCGGGATGGGCGGGTTGACCGGCTCGGCGCCGGTGGCGATGATCAGTCGATCCCAGGGCAGCCGCCGCACCTCACCGGTGGGCAGATGGCGCACCTCCAGCTCGTGGGCCTCGCGGTCGATGGCCACGGCCTCAGTGCGGTTAAGCACCTTGATGCCCTTGACCTTGGCGAAGAACTCGGGATCCCGCAACACGCCGATGGGGGTCGCCATCAGATCATTGCGGTTCTCGACCATCCCGGAGATATAGTACGGGAGCCCGCATCCGGCGTAGGAGAGCACCTCATCGCGCTCGACGATGGTGATCTCAGCCTCCGGGTCCAGTCTGCGCGCCCGCGCCGCAGCCTTGGGACCGGCCGCCACGCCACCCACGACGACAATGCGCACTGGGTCCGCCATCTCTAGATCCTCCCGACGCTGCTGCTGATGGTGGGAACGTATCAGGCGCCGCCCCGGCCACCTGCCCGGGCCTGCCTCGGGCGGCAAACAGCCGTCATGTTCGCCGCAGCCTGGCCGTCGCCTGCCTGCTCCTGCATATTTCAGATGCGCCGGCCCGCACGCACGCCCCCGCCCGCCGTGCACGAGCCGTGCCTGCCCGCTCTCACCGCTCGAAATGCTCTTGACTCGGCAGGTGGGGGCTGGTAGGATGAGGGTCCTGTGGAGGGATCTATGTGATGCAGAAGGTGGACTACGAAAAGCTCAGGCAGTTCGACACCGCCCCGATCCTCGAACTCGAGGAGCAGCTCGTCGAGCGCATCCGCCGGGAGGCGGAGGCGAAGCTGCGCGATGAGAAGGCCAAGGCCAAAAAGAAGAAGCGCGGGCG
>CAZTZN010000198.1:0-8459 GCA_964617715.1 uncultured Armatimonadia bacterium
GCCGCCGAAGCGCTCGTTGTAGCCGCGGTAGTCGCCCGGCTGGTTGTTCCACATCATCTCCCCCGTGACCGGGTCCTCGACGAAGTAAGGTTTCCAGCGCTCGATCTCAGCCTCGGTCATCACATCGCTGAGCCGATCCATGGGCGTGCCGAACGGCCCCAGCTTCGACCAGTCCCACCAGCTCATCAGCTCGATGCAATCGGTCCGTGGCTTGATGATGTCGGTGCGGTACGCACCGTCGCGGAACAGGTAGCCGTGAGCCCAGCCGGCGGCGATCATGTTGTGCACGTCGTGCAGGCGCGACGGGTACGGTCGCCACCGCCAGACCTGGTGCGCCCACTCGGCGTAGCGCTGCATGGGCACATGCCAGTCGCCCGGATGCGCCGCCAGCACGGCCGGCTCAGCGGCGAAGGCCCCGCCCGGCTCTCGCGTGCGGCGCAGGTACTCGACGGCCAGCCCGGTGCCCACGACCGGCTCCAGCGACGGCTCGGTCCACTGGTATTCCGGGCGGACCAAGGCGCCCGGCCGATGGGGGGTCTGCTCGCTCCCTCCGGACAGGTGCTTGCGCAGCTCCATGTTCTTGTGCCAGCCCTCATCGTCATCCACGCGCAGGGACAGGCCGACGCCCTTTGCCGGGGCGTAGATGTCCATGAGCTGATAGAGCGCCTCGTGGTCGCCGTAGCCCCCGCGCAGCAGCGCCGGCCGGTCGGCGATGATGCCGCCGCCGTAGGGGAAGTAGTAGTAGTCATCGGCCGCGTCATCAGACACAGCGAGCCCGGACAGGTGCGGGAAGGCGAGCTTGAAGTCCACCGGCTCTGCGCCCGCGTTCGCCAGCTCCAACCCCAGGCGCAGGCCCTCCTCATCGATGGTGGCGGTCAACTGCGCGCGCAGGGCCGGCTCGGCCAGCTCCAGCGTCGCCGCGAAGCCGCGCTCGACCGGCTCGACCCCCGCGAGGGTGAAGTCGCGGCTGCCGGCGTAGCGCTGATCGCCCACCTCGACCAGGAAGAGTGCGATCTCCTCGGGCAGGCGCGCCATCTCGGTGTTGACCAGCTCATGGCGCAGCGACGCGAGCGTCAGGCGCTCGCCGAACTCGAAGCGCGCGCGGATGACGCCGTTGCTGAGCGTGGCCGCAGCATCGGTCATCTCGCAGGAGGGTGGGCGTGGGGGAGCCGGTGGTGGTGGACTGGCGATTGCCGGCGCGATGTCGATGAGTTCGGGCTGCGGATGGTAGCTCATGGCGCCCTCGACCGTGACGCGACTCAGCTGCGCTCCGCCCTCGCCGGCGGTCACCATGACCCCCGAGAGCCTCTCGGAGCGATTGGCCGGCAGCTCGACCCTCGGGCCGGCGGATGCCTCACCCGGAGCGCCCGATGCGTCGAGCCAGGCAATCTGCACCGGGCCGTCGGCATGAGCGGTGACGCTGACAGGAGCGAGCGCGTCGAGCGCGCCGGGGCGCCACTCGATGCGGGCGCTCTGCCCGGCCGCCAGCACTCCGCCCGCGGCGCCGTGCGCGCCCGCGTAGAGGATCAGCCCTGAGGGATCGCTCAACTCGCCGGTAGCGGCATCCCAGGTCACGGTGAAGCTGGTATCCGTGGTGATCAGGTAGAGGCGCACCATGTACTCTCCGTTGCCTCCCGGGACGGTCAGGCTCTCCTGGGTCCAGTCCTCGCCGTCGAAGGTCACTGAGCTGTTGCCACGTGGCTCGCAGTTGTCGATCCCCAGGTAGAGGTAGTCATCATTCCTCTCGCTCTCAGCTTTACGGAAGATGATCTCGTTGGGCCCGCGGATCAGCTCGCCTTTGGGCAGCGTGAAGTCGAACCAGTCGGGGGTGTTGGCCGCGCCTTCGATCCACGCGGGCATGCCGTCGCTGGTCGGGTAGGTGTGCACGGTCCCGTTGACCACGACCTCGAACTGCTCGTCGAGCCCGTTGGCCGGCGGGTTCACGTGCCCGGAGTAGTCGCGCACCATCAGGTAGGCCGACAGCCGCACCTCGCGCACCTGCGCCCACACGTCCGCGGGCAGGTCGCTGAGGTCCAGCACCTTCCTGGCCTGGTAGGCAGGCGTGTTCATGTGCGTGACGCCCATGCTCCAGCCGCCCCAGGACTTGCCGGTATCGTCGTGGACCATGTACACCCCCGGCGCGATCTCGTCGATCATCGACGGCACGGCGCCCGCCACCGAGCTGCATGCGAATAGGATCAGCGCAGCGATCATCGGGACCATCATTGTCACCTCTGCCGCATACGGCCGGCCTACGAGGACTGTTTGCACGCCGATGCAGTTTCAAGACGCCGGTCGCGTTCTCCTGCATCGCCGATATCTGAGGCGGGCCGGGCGGCGCAGGGAAGCGAGGGATCGGTCGGGAACTGGTACCCGCCGCTAGCCGGACGCAACGTACCGGGCCAACGATGATTACGCGCCTGACACTGCCGATGCCCGGCCTGCCTGCCGCCTTCGACGGCTTGACCGTCGCCGCGGTCGCGGACGTGCACGCGGGCATGCGCCGGGGTGGAGATGCCGGCATCCGCGCGCTCGTCGAGCAGGTGAACGCGCAGGAGCCGGACCTGATCGTGCTGCTGGGCGACCAGGTGCACATCTGCGATCACGCCCGGCGGCACCTGCCGCTGCTGGCCGGACTGCGTGCGCCTGAGGGCGTCTATGCGTGCCTGGGCAATCACGAGCATGGCTTCGTGTGGTTCTCGCGCTACCTTGGCGCCAGGCGAGGGCCGTCGGTAGCCCGGTGGCGGCGCATGTACGCCGAGCTGGGCATTGTGGTGCTGGCCAATGAAGCGCGACCGATGACGCGCGAGGGCGCGCGCATGTGGATCGTCGGCGTGGATGACGTCTACAGCGGCCACGACGACCTGGGCGCGGCGCTGCCTGAGAGCGCGTCCAAGGAGTTCTGCCTGGTCATCAGCCACCATCCTGACATCATCGACGATCCGGCCATCGGCGCGGCGGACCTGGTGCTGGCGGGGCACACGCACGGGGGGCAGGTGCACATTCCGGTGATCGGGCCGGTGCACGTCTCGTGCCGCAAGCCGCGTGAGCGCGCCGGCGGCCTGGTCGAGGCCAACGGGACGGTGATGTACGTCTCGCGTGGCGCGGGCGAGGGGCTGCCCATCCGCATCGGTTGCCCGCGCGAGATTCCGATCATCACGCTGCGGGCGGATTCACGGAGGTAGGTTGATGGGCGTGTCCGACGGCGCCGCAGCGCAGCCGGCGAGTGCCCTCCCTCGGGCAGGCCGCGTCCCGCAGGTGCACAAGGTCCTCTACGGCCTGGGGTATCTGACCGTGGCGCTGACCACGGACATGACCCTCACCTGGATCCTCAAGCGCTATCGGCCCGACCCGATGGACACGCGGTGGAACGTACTGGTTACCGCCGGGGCCCTGCTCACGGCGATGGTCGTGGGGCGCCTTGTGGACGCCGTGGCCGACCCGCTCGTCGGCTTCTGGAGCGACCGTGTCCGGACGCGCTGGGGTCGGCGCAAGCCGTTCATCCTCTTCGGCGCCCCGCTGCTGGCCATCATGTTCGTGGTCATCTGGATACCGCCGGTGGCCACCGTCTCGCTGCTGAACGCCATCTACCTGGCGGTCACCGCGTCTCTGTTCTTCTTCGCCTTCACGGTGGTGGTGTGCCCGTATCTCGCCATGCTGCCCGAGATTACCGACGATCCCTCCGAACGCGTCGGCCTCACCGTGTGGCAGGGCGGGTTCAACGTGATCGGCGCGGTCGCCGGGATGGCGCTCGCAGGCTATCTCATTGACCACCACGGCTATCTCACCATGGCCCTGTGCTTCGCGCCGGCGGTGCTGCTGTGCGCATGGGCGCCGCTGCTGGTGCCCACGCCGGTCGCGGGGACGCAGCCATCTGACTTCCCCCTCTGTGAGGCCATCACCAGCACGCTGAGAAACCCCTTCTTCCTGCCCTACGTCGCAAGTCAGGTCCTCTTCTGGCTGTCGCTGCGTATCGTCCTCGCGGCCGGCCCCAAGATCATAGAGGTGCGCGCGCAGGTCGCGGAGACCCGACAGGGAATCGCCATGGCGACCGCTCTCCTCGTGGCCGCCGTGTTCTTCCCGGCGATGCGCGGCCTCGCCGATCGGTGGGGCAAGAAACGACTGCTGATGGTCGCCATGGTGTACTTCGGCCTGGTGATGGTCCCGCTGGCGTTCCTGGGGCGACTGCCCGTGCCCCTGTCCGGATTCGGGCAGGCGATCCTCATCATGGCGCTGGCGGGCCCGGCGATTGCCGCCCTGTTCACGCTGCCCAACGCCATGGTGGCGGACATCGTGGACCGGGACGAGGAGCGAACGGGGCAACGCCGCGAGGCGATCTACTTCGGTGTGCAGGGCCTGCTGGTCAAGGCGGGCATGGGGTTGGGCATCGGCCTGGCCGCGATCCTGCTCGAGCGCTTCGGGGAGACCGCCGCCCGCCAGGGCGGCTTCGTCGCCTGCCCGCTGGCTGCGATGATGCTGGCATGGAGCGCAGCGGTGGTGCTCACACGCTACCGGGGTGACTGAGGCGCTCAGTGAGGCGCCTGGCTCCGGACTACCAACCGATGTGAGGTGCTCGTGATGATGCGTTCTGCGATGATGGCGGGCGTGGCAGTACTGATGGCGCTCCCGGTGGGGGCTGCGGATGACCTCGGTCCCCTCGACTTCAACTTCCCGCCCCCTCCGATCGAGGGCGAGGCGGACTACTTCACCATCGCCGAGGACGGGCAGGCACGCGCGGCCATCGTAACGCCGGTCGGCGCGCCACCCGAGGTCACTCGCGCCGCGCGGGGGCTGGCGCAGTACCTGGAGCTGGTGACGGGGGCGACGCCACCCATCATCGCCGAGGACCGGCAGGCCCCCGAGGGACTGGCGCTCATCCACGTGGGTGACACGCAGGTGGCGGTGCAGGCGCCGCTGGAGCTGCCACCGGTGCGCTACGGCGAGCACGAGTTCCCCAACATCAACGGCTACCTGGTGCGCACGCTTGATCCACGGACGCTGATCATCCGCGGCGCCACGCCCAGGGCCACGCAGCTCGGCGTCTACGGCCTGCTGCGCCGCTATGTCGGCGTGCGGCGCTACTGGCCGGGCGATCCGGGCTCGATCGGCGACGTGATCCCCGAGCGCCCGACGCTGCGGCTGCCCGAGATCGAGTGGCGTGACTGGCCCTACTTCATCAGTCGCATCATGAGCGGGCTGGATGGCCGCGGGCCGCGCACCGACGCCAGCAGGTGGACCACCTTCGCCGAGTTCTGGCGGATGAACTACACCATCCCGTCCAACGAGAGCTACTACAAGCTGCTGGATGCGGCCAACCGGCTCGACGAGCCCGACATCTTCCCGCTCATCAACGGCGAGCGCTACATCCCGCCGGTGGACGAGCGGGGGCGCATCGCCCACGGCTGGCAGCCGTGCGTGTCCAACCCGCGCGTGGCGCAGATCATGGCGCAGAGTCTGATCGACACCTTCGCGGCCGAGCCCGACCGCATCGCCATGAATCTTGCGGTCAACGATGGCTACGGCGACTGCACCTGCGCCGCCTGCCGGGCGATGGACCCCCCGGGGGCGGATCTCATCAACCGCATCGGGCTGTGCGACCGCTACATCAAGCTGGACAATGCGGTGGCGGAGATGGTGGCCGCGCGCTTCCCCGACCGCATCCTCGCCTTCCTCGCCTACGGCTCGATGCGCGAGCCGCCGACCACGGTAAGCCTGCACCCGATGCTGATGCCGGTGCTGTGCGTGGGCGGGAACGCCTTCGAGATGTGGGACCGGTGGATGACGACCGGCGCGCGGCACATGGGCATCTACCTCTACCATGACGACCTGCGCTTCATCATGCCGAAACTGGACGTGCACCAGTCGGCGAAGCGCATCCGCTACATCGTGGCCAGCGGGCGCGCCCGGCACTTCTACCAGGAGTTCTACGGCATCTACCCGCTCGACGGCATGGTCGGCTACGTGGAGAACGAGCTGCTGTGGGACCCGCGGCTGTCGGTTGATGACATCCTCGAGGAGTACTACACGCTGTTCTACCGCGACGCCGCCGAGCCGATGCGCGCGTTCTACGCCGCGCTGGAGGAGGGCTACGAGCGCTGGCTGGCCGAGCGCGGTCTGCCGCACCCGTTCGGCAGGGATGCCTCGTCGATCACCGACAGCCGCTCGCTGGAGCAGTTCCGGGTGTTGCCCGAGGACTGCCTGCAGGCGGCGCTGACGGCGCTCGATGAGGCGCTTGCCGCGGCGCAGGGCGACGAACCGGTTGCCCGGCGCGTCGAGCTGGTGAAGCTGCTGTTCGACTTCGCGGCGCCGGGCGCGCGCATGTACTGGGCCATGGACCGCCTGCGCGGGATGCAGGTCACCTCAGTCACAGACGCCGAGCGGGCGGTCGCGGACGCGCGCGCCGCGATCGAGCAGGGCCGGGCGCTGGCGGCCTACAAGTTTGCGGTGATGGAGCAGTCGCCGGCGGCCGATTATGAGGCGCACACGGGCAGCGCGCAGATCTACGAGGACCTGCAGGAAGGGACGCCACCGGCGGAGGTGTTGCGCGTGGTCGCGGGTGCGATGCGCGCGGCGGGCGAGGCGGTGCGCGCGGAGCTGGGCATGGCGGGCGCCGAGGCGTGGTGGGAGGCACAGGCCGATCCCGGCGACGATGAATTGACGCGCAAGCTGCTGGGAGTCGGACGGGCGCAGTCGGCGGGCATCGAGGTGACCAACCTGGTCGCCGACCCGGGCTTCGAGCAGCGCGGTGCCCGTGGCGCCGCCGCTCAGGCAGGCGCGGAGCAGGCACCCGAGCACGAGAGCCTGGATGGCGTGAGCTTCTGGCACAGCGCCGGCACCCCCTATCACGCGACGCTCACAAATGAGGACGCACACACCGGCGAGTGGTCGTTCACCATGACCGGCACGCAGCGCGCGGGGGTCAGTCACTCGATCCCGGTCGAGGGCGGCGAGGTGCTGCTGATGTCGCTGTGGGTCAAGCACAACGCGGAGGCGGGCGATTACTACGTGCAGGTGATCCCGCGCAGCGACCGCATGCTCTCGCGCGCGCAGGTGCCCGTGCCGGAGGAGCCGGATGTCTGGCACCAGGTGGAGATGGTGGTGGTCGTCCCGCCCGAGGCCCGCACCGTCGGGCTCTATCTGTTCTGCGAGCGCCAGGCTCCGGGCGCGCAGGTGTTCGCGGATGATTACTTCATCGGGAGGTACGAGGTCGAGTAGGGATCGCAGCACCGGGCATGAGGCAACGGCGGCGGCCTCGCCGGGAACCGGGAGGCGGCAACCGGCAACCGCGAACAGCCACGACCGTGTCGGCCCTCCGGGCGACGTTCGCTACTCCGGCGGCGGCTGCATGCGGATCTCGTCGATGCAGATGTGGGCATCGGCGTGGCTGCACGGGTCGAAGCGGAAGGATGTGATGCGCCGCCGCCAGCGGCTGCTCTCCCCGACCGGGAGCACGTAGTCGTGGTACTCGCCGTCGCCGATGAGTTCGAAGCGCACACTGGTAGCCTCGCTCACCGGCGCGGTGGAGGTGGACCAGAAGAGCTGGCCCTTTTCGCCCTCCTCCGCCAGCCCGTCTATCCTCATGCGGATCACCACCGTGCCCACATCGGTGGCGAGGATGTCCGGGAGCGCCACCCCCAGCGCCGGGTCGTTGCTCGTGGTGGTGAAGCAGATCGCGCCGCCCTCGACGCGGAAGTCGGTGACGCCCATGAACGGGCCCCAGCCCTGAGCGCCATCCGCGAAGTCCCAGGTCTCGCGCCCCTCCGCCGAAGGCAGGTCATAGGGGCCGAGTCCGACATCGCGCGGCGTGATGTTCGGCGGCCAGCCGCCCGGCGGCTGCTCGCAGAAGGTGTCGCGCAGGGCGTCATACATGGCGAAGCCGAACTCGCGGCAGGGCTCAAGGTATGATCCTTCGCCCCACTCGTTGAGCGGTCCGACGGCAATGCGGCGCAGGCCGGTCTCATCGGCGAAGCCCTTCACATCGCGGCAGATGCGCTCGAACAGCGGCACCGTACGGTCGCGTATGACGATGGCGCGACTGCCGTGCCACGGGCGGGAGTCCCAGCCGGTGGAGATGGCCGGGAAGAACGGGAGAATGTCCGCGTCGTACCAGGCTCGCAGGAAGGGCAACGTGGAGTCCGCGACCAGTTCGAAGGGGTAGTCGCGCACATCCGCCGCCCGGTCACCGTGCCACATGTAGTGATAGATCGTGGTCATCGCAAAGCCCTCGTCGGCGAGCTGCTGGATCATCGCCGGGTCGGTGCTCGCCTCCGGGAACTTCATGGCCACGAAGCAGATGCCCGGGTAGCCGGCGTCGCGCGCCATCTGCTGCGAGATCTCCAGCAACCGCCGCACGCCCTCGGAGCCGCCCATATCCCCGCGCATGCGCCCGGGGCTCCAGATGATCACCACCGGCATGCCGTCGATGCGGTAGTACTCGTCCATGCCGAAGTAATTGTCGA
>CAZTZN010000199.1:0-8432 GCA_964617715.1 uncultured Armatimonadia bacterium
CGTTGTGGAAGTAGGTGTCATCGAAGTAGGAGTTGCCCCAGAAGTCGGGGGTCTGCCCGACGCCGCCGCCCTTGTGCGCGACCACAGTCTCGAAGCCGCGGTCCTGAGGGCGGTACGGGTAGTTGTCGCCCAGGTGCCACTTGCCGAACATCCCGGTGCGGTAGTCGTTGTGCGCGAAGACCTGGGCCATGGTGGTCTCGTCGCGGCGCAGGATCGAGCGCCCCCAGCAGGTGGCCCAGGCGCCGTTGCGCAGCGGGTTGCGCCCGGACATGATGGCGCCGCGCGTAGGCGTGCACAGAGGCGAGACGTGAAAATCGGGGCAGCGCGCGGCTTCGACGAAAAACCCGTCGAGGTTGGGCGTGCTGATCCACGGGTTGCCGGTGCAGGCGAGGTCACCGTAGCCCTGGTCGTCGGTCATCACGAGTATGACGTTGGGCCTGCGCGCGCTCATGGACATGTCCTCCACCGGAGTGCGAAACGTCCGTTCACCGCCCCCTCATTTCGCGGGGCGTTCGGGTGGTCCTCCCGTCACTGCAACCGCCGGGCCAACCGGCGCCCCGGCCGCTCAATCCGCCAGCTCCTCGGCGATCACCGCGCGCAGCTCAGGCGCCTGGCGGAGCGTGCTGTAGAGGTAGATCATGACCGCAGGCGCGCCCGCGTGGGAGATCAGCCGCAGCTCGCGCCGGAAGCGCTCGGGCGGCTTGTGGTGCGGGACGTAGCCGGTGTCGGCCATCGGCGCGGCGACCATGAACTCCACGTGGTCGTCGGCCAGTTCCACGTTGCGCTGCGCCGACTCGAAGACGCGCTCAAGCGGCCACGGCCCGCCACGGCCCGGCTGGGTCCAGTGCGCCGACGCGCGGAATGACAGGTAGTTCAGCGGGAAGCGGTTGGCCCAGGTGGGGTGGCAGTAGCCGTGCAGGATCGCCTCGGGCCTCACCTCGTCGAGCATCCTGCGCACCTCCCAGGTGAAGCTGACGATCTGCTCCTCGGCGTGGCGTGCCCGCGCCTGCGCCTCGGTCAGGTCAGGGTGCGCCTCCCACCACCGGGCGAAGTGCTCCTGCGAATAAGGGCACACGCACCAGCGGTCGTTCTTGTAGCGAATGTAGTCGAAGCTGAAGCCGTCTATGTCGTAGTTCTCGGCCATCTCACGCATGAGCGCCAGCTCATAGGCGCGCACCTCAGGGCGGTCCGGGCAGCCGAAGACCCCGTTCTGATGCCGGCTGATGTCGGGGCCATCACCGGGGTTCCAGTCGGCCCACTCGGGGTGGTCGCGCATGAACGCGCTGGGGCTGCTCGCGCTGCCCTCGCTGAAGGTGCAGAACTGCACCAGAAGCTGGAGGCCCTCGGCGTGACAGTACCGCACCGCCAGCGCCAGCGGGTCGATGTCCTCGAAGCCGGGCGCCTTCTCTCCGATCTGGGTGTCGTAGTAGAGCAGCCCGTTCGGCGGCTTGGCGGCGTAGAGGACGGCGTCGAAGTGCATCTCACGCGCGGCCCGTGCCATCTCGGCGATCTCCGCCTCGGTGCGCAGTCCGCCGGGCCCATGCACGTTCATGCACGCCCAGCGGAAGTTCGCCTTGGGCAGCGTGTCGGCGAAGCGCGCGAAGCCCGAATGATTCTGCACGGTCGCCACCACCTCGTCCCGCGCTGTGCCATCCGGGCGCAGCGCCACATAGTACGAACCATCCTGCAGGTCGCCGGTCTCGATATTCACTCGAGCCGCCCCGCCGATAGGGACCTCGAGGCTTACCGGCGCGACCGCCGCCGCAGTGAGATCGTCGCGCAGTAAGGTGGCCTCGACGGTGATCGAGTCGGGGGCCGGGTCGGCCGTCGCGACGGCGGTCAGCGTCAGCTCGATGTCATCCTCGGGGCCGGCCAGCTCGATCACGTCGGGCGCGGCCAGCAGCGCGTAGTCGGCCACGTCGTCCGCAGCCGCCCAGCGCACGGCGTTGGCCAGGAGCTGAGCCTCACCCGCAGAGACGGCCACCGGCTGCTCGTCGGGGTCGATGCCCGGGCACAGGCCGATGCCGACCACGCGCCCCGCGCCCACCTCGCCGGCAACGCCCAGCACATCCCCCGCAGCGTTGCGCATGAGCACCTCGGCGGCGGGGCCGGGCCGCAGGATGCGCGCGTCGGTGAAGGTCGGATCGAAGGGCTGCAGGCCCGCGGTCACCGGGTGGTCGGCGAAGGTCACCGGCCTTGGGTCGAGAGTCTTGTCGAGCACGTCGGTCACCCGGGGCACGATGGTCGGGCTGAGTGCCGCCGACGAACCGTTGGACTGATGCGTGAGGATGAGCCCGCCGCCCATGCGCACCCAGGCCGCGAGGCTCGCGCGCGGGCTGGTCATCCACGCCAGCTCCGGGTGATCGGCGACCACAGCCGGCGCCGCACCGGCGCCCCAGGCGTGCACGTTGGGCAGAACTACCACGTCGAAGCGCAGGAGCGTGGCCAGCGAGGCGTCGGCGATCATCTCAATGCTCACGCCGTCGAGGCCTGCCAGCGCGTCGAGCACCCCCAGTGCGCCGAAGCCGCGCCCGCCCGCGGCGTTGGCGTCGAACACGCCGACCGTGATGATCCCGGGCGTGCGTCCCGTCCAGGTTTCTCCCGGCGCCGGCGGCTCGACCGACTGTGTCACCACGATGTCGTCGTACCACACGCTGCCGAGGCTCTCCCAGATCTCCAGGAAGAGCGTGGCTCGGGCGGCGCCCTCGGGTGGCGTGACCGTCATCTCGAAGCGCTGCCAGTCAAAGCGGCCGGCGGCGGTCAGCGGCGTCTCGTCGCGCAGCTTCTCGCCGCCGGCGTCGGTCCAGCGCAGCACGATGCGCGCGCCGACGCCCTGCGCCACATCGCCGCGCCACCAGCCGCTGAGCGTGACCGGCGCGCTCGGGCTGAGCAGGGACATCGACTGCGAGGCCACCGCGGTCGCACCGTCGCTCGCAGCGGTCAGGCGCAGGGCACGCTCGCCGCCATGGGCGTCGGCATCGATGGTTGCGGTGGCCTCGCCGACCCACGCGTCGGCCCTCCAGCCCGTCGGGCGCTCGCCGGCCTCGAAGTCGCCGTTGCGCACCAGTGCCACCTCGACCGCCCCGGCGGGCGCGGCGGGCGCGGCGGGTGCGAGGACGAGCAGTGCGCCGGCAATCGCCATCAGGACCGCGGACATAGTACAGCCCTCCCGGATACAGATGATCGGCGGTTCCGCTCCACGCATCGCGAGTTCCCGTCAAGTCGGGGGTGTCGCCGTCGGGTGAGCATCACCGCGACATCGTCTCAATCGTCGCCTGTCTGACGCTCGGATTCGCCACTTCAGCCACAGGCACCTCGGTTCTCAGGCGGTGAAGCTTCAGGAGATTGCGGGAGGAGTCGCTGACGCATTGCGCTGATTTCGAGGATGTGGTCCGGCGCTGAGGAGTGGAGACCGCCTCCGACCTGCCGAGCGCGCGCGGCACCACAAGTGAAGACGCCCGGCCGAGATGGCCGGGCGTCTGGTTCGCTGCAGGGTTGAGACCTACCAGCGATCGGCGGTCCCACCGCCGGCCGGGGCCTCGATGATCACCACGTTGGCGGCACGCGGCCCCTTGGCGTCCTGCTCGACGTCGAACTCGACCTTCGCGCCTTCGGGCAGGCTCTTGTAGCCCTCGCCCGCGATGGCGGAGTAGTGCACGAACACGTCGTCGCCATCCTCACGCTCGATGAAGCCGAATCCCTTTGCGTCGTCGAACCACTTTACTGTTCCCGTCGCCATACTGAGTCCTCCAAGTCTTCTTCTGGCGGTACGCTGCTCGTAGCGCCAGGAAGAAGCCTTCCGGGGACCCGAACAGGACTGCCCGCGGCTGTGCCGCACTTTACTCTGTGCAAGCGTAACCGAAAATGCCAGAATCTGCAAGGGATTTCTATCATTTAGGCCACATGTGCGCAGAGAGGTGCTTGCGCGCGCCACTCAAGCGCTGTCGCTGCAGGACGGCGAAACGCCTGTGGCAACGGTAGGTGCACGGCGGCAACGGGACAGGGAAGCCAGGCGCGACAGGGCATTTGACCACGCGTGGAGAATGAGCGTGCGGATGGCTGACAGGACGAGGGATCAGGCGGTGGCCGGGAGATGGGCGGGGGGCAGTGCGCCGGGGGGCGCCGGCGTGTAGAGGGTGGCTTGGAGATGGGCGAGATGAGACTGAGCTTCGAGACGCTGATGAACGATCCGGGCGGGCGCCTGGCGAGGGCCATGGCCACCGGCCGCCACTACCTGCGCGATAGCGCCCATGCGACGCTGCTGCAGCGCGTGGGCGAAGTCATCGATGAAGTGCCCACCTGCGCCGCGCCCGACAAGCGCTGGTTTCAGCGCTCCTACGGGCGCGGCGTGACCGATGCTCCCGAGGACCTGCTGGTGGGCGATGGCCTGTTCTACCTGACCGAGCAGCGCAAGCTGTTCCTGGACTGCACCGGCGGGCACTACCAGATGACCTGGGGCTACAATCACCCCGAGCTGACCGCGCTGTTGCTCGACAGCATCGAGCGCGGCATCGTCTGGGACAACCACTCGAACATCCCCTCGGCACCGGTCAAGCGGCTGACGGAGAAGCTGGTGGAGCTGGCCAACCCCGGACGCGACCTCGCCGAGCTGCAGGATGACCCCGACAGCCTGAACACCGTGCTGGCGGGTGTGGCGACGGGGACGGTGGCGTGTGCCGCGGCGATGAAGATGATGCTGGTCAACCACGAGGCGCCGGGCGCGCCGGTGCTGGTGGTGCTCGACGGTAACTACCACGGCACCGACCTGTTCGCTCAGCGCCTGCGCGGCATGTGGCCGGAGTACTTCCGCAACGTCGAGATCGTCGCGCTGCAGCCCAACGATACCGAGGAACTGGCGGCGGTCTTCGCCGAGTACGGCGAGCGCGTCGCCGGGTTCTGGGCCGAGCCGGTGATGATGAACCGTGAGGCGATCGTGATCGCCCCGGAGTACCTGCACCTGGCGCGCGCGCTGTGTGACGAGACCGGGGCGCTGATGGCCATCGACGAGATCCAGACGGGGTTCTGGTTCCCGGAGGTGATCTACTGCGCGCGTATCGGCCTGCGGCCGGACTTCATCGTGCTGGGGAAGGGCATGACCGCGGGCTTCCACCCGCTGGCCGCGCTGGTCTACCGCGGGAAGCTCGACGTGCTTGAGCAGTATGATGCTATCAGCACCAACGGCAACGCGGCGCTCGCGGCCTACCTCGCGCTGGGCTGCATCGCGCTGATCGAGCGCGAGGCCGAGCGGATCGAACGCATGGGCGCGGCGTGGCATGAGGCGCTGGTGGCGCTCGCCGAGGAGTTTCCGCGCACGCTGGTCGAGGCGCGCGGGATCGGGCACCTGTCGGGGCTCAAGTTCCGCGACCGCGAGGAGTGCCTCGATTTCCACCGCAGGGCGGTCGAGCGCGGGCTGTGGCTGCGCGCGCACGCCTACCACGAGGGGCACAGCACCATCCTGACGAAGTTCGCGCTGCCGCTGGACGAACAGGTGGTGGAGTGGACCGCGGGGGCGCTGCGGGAGCTGGTGGCAGAAGGCTGACGACGACGGCGCCCCTCCCCCGGTCCTCGCTGTGCTCGGACCGCCCCCTCCCCCTATCGCGCCCACGGCGCGAGGGCGGGAGAGGGGGCGAACGGCGACGACGCGGGGGCGTTCGGTGGCTCGGGCGCCTCCCCCGGACGCCGTGCGTGCTGACGGCAACAGCCGGCGATCCGCCTGACATCGGGAAGGGGCGAAGATGGCGCATCCCTACTTCGAGTATACGGACGTGGACCGGCAGTTCTTCGCGGAGCGGCTGGAGGCGCGGCTGCCACGGAGATTGTTCGACGCCCACCGGCATGTGCTGCTCCCCGAGCACCTGGACCCGGCACGCGAGCCGTTCAAGCGCGGCGCCTTCCCTGAGGAGATCGCCGGGCCCGAGTCGGTGGAGCAGGCGCGACTGGGCTACGAGATCATGTTCCCCGGGCGCGAGGTGGAGATGCTGGCCTTCGGGATGCCCGCGACCAACTGCGACTGCGCGGCCGCCAATGCGTATGTGTCGGGGGCCCTCGCGGGCAGCGGCTCCGCGGGGTTGGCGCTGAGCCCGCCGCAGTGGAGCGCCGAGCGGCTGCGCGGGGAACTGCGGCGGCCCGCGATCATCGGCATCAAGCCTTACGAGCGGCTGCTGCAGGGCTTCGATGGTGGTGACCTGAGCATCTTCGAGTTCGTGCCCCATGAGCACTTCGAGCTGCTCGACGAGCTGGGCGCATGGCTGACGCTGCATCTGCCGCGCAGGGAGCGGCTGGCGGATCGCGACAACATCAGCGGGATCCTGGAGATCCGTCGGCGCTATCCCAACATCGTGTTGGTCATCGCACATCTGGGGCGCTCGTACGCCGGACGCTACGCGCGCGAGGGCTTCCCGCCGCTGGCCGATGACCCCGGCATTCTGTTCGACAACTCGGCGGTGCTCAACCCGGCGGTGCACGCGCTGGCGCTGGACCGCTTCGGCCCCCAGCGCATCATGTGGGCCTCGGACCAGCCGGTGTTCTACATGCGCGGGCGGCGGCGATGGGAGGGGGACCGGTACATCAACCTCACCAGCGGCGACTACTCGTGGAACACCGATCGCGAGCCGCCGGAGGTGGAGGCGACCTACACGCTGTCGCTGTATGAGGCGATGGCCGCCTGTCTGGACACGATTCTCGCGCTGGGCTTCGGCGACGCCGAGATCGAGGCGGTCTTCCACGGCAACGCGCGGCGGCTGGTAGACGAAGTGCTCGCGCGTAAGGAGAGCTGGTGATGGCGCGAGTGGCGCTGATGGGCCTGGACCTGGGCACCACCGCGGTGAAGGTGGGGCTCTTCGACGCCGACAGCGGTGAGGCGCTGGGGGTGGCGCGTTCGGAATACACGCCGGTGTCACCGCGACCGGGCTGGCTGGAGCTGGAGGCCTGTGAGTATCGGCGCGCGGCGGTGGAGGCGACCCGGGCGGCGCACGCGCAGGCGGGCGCGCCGCGAGTGGTGGGGATCGGGCTGTCCAGCCAGGGCCAGACCTTCATGCCGCTGGATGGCTCGCACCGGCCGCTGCGGCCGGCGATCGTGTGGCTGGACACGCGCGCGGAGGAGCAGGCGCGGCGGTTGAGCGCAAGGTTCGACCCCGATGAGCTGCGCCGGCGGCGAGGCGTGCCGGCGTTTAACGCCATTGACTCGGCGCCGAAGATGCTGTGGCTGCGCGAGCACGAGCCGGAGATGTGGGCGGCCACGCGCCATCTGGTGATGCTGCCGGACTACCTCGGGCTGATGATGACGGGGGCGCTGAGGCTGGATCTGTGCAACGCGGGCAGCACCGGGCTGGTGGACCGGACCGTCGATGACTGGTGGCAGGCCGGATTGGATGCGGTGGGGGTGCAGCGCGAGTGGCTGAGCCCACTCGGATGGCCGGGGGAGCGCATCGGGGGGCTGACCGTCGCGGCGGCGCGGGAGCTGGGGCTCGAGGCGGGAACACCGGTCGCGCTGGGCTCGAACGACCAGCTCAACGGCGCGGTGGGCGCGGGCAACGTTGAACCCGGCCTGGCATCGGGGACGGCCGGGACCGCGATGGCGATCATCGCAACGCTCGCGCACATCCCTGAACCGATGCCTGACGGGATGAACTGGGGCAAACACCCGGTGCCGGGACTGTGGTACCTGCTCAACTATGCGAAGACCTCAGGTGTAGTGCTCACCTGGCTGCGGGATCTGCTGGGCGCGGGCGACTATGACGCGCTGCTGGCGGAGGCTGAGCAAGTGCCGGCAGGCTCTGACGGGCTGGTGTGTCTGCCTCACTTTTCCGGCACCGCGACGCCGACCTTCCGCAGCGACGTGCGCGGCGGGTTCGTCGGGCTGACGCTGGGGCACGGGCGCGGCCACCTGGTGCGGGCGGTGGTCGAGGCGGTCTGCTTCTGCGCGCGCGATGCGCTGGCGCTGACCGCGTCGATCGCGCAATCGGCCACGGAGCTGCGCATGCTCGGCGGCGCGGCGCAGTCGGACTGGTGGATGCAGGTGATGGCGGACACGGTGCGGCTGCCGGTGGCGATCCCGGCGTGCGCGGAGGCGGCGGTGCTGGGCGGAGCTATCTTCGGCGGCGTCGCGGCCGGGCGGCTGGAGTCGATCGAGGCCGGCGCGCGCAGATTCTATCGGACGGCGAAGCGGCTGGAGCCGCGCGCGGAGATGGCGGAGGTGTATGACGCGGCCTACGCGGCCTATCGGGATGCGATGGAGCGTGTGTATCCGGGGGCGCTGGGGGCACAACGCCAACAGCCGATCGGCGACGGCGGGCCGGTCAGGCGACCGGCCCCTCCGAACGACAAATGGCGGACGGCCGACGGCGGACAGGTCAGGTGACCTGTCGCACGAACGGCACGGCGGCATGTCGGCGACGAGCCATGCAAGTCTTCCGCCCCAGCCGCGTCTTGGG
>CAZTZN010000200.1:0-3803 GCA_964617715.1 uncultured Armatimonadia bacterium
GCATCGTCCGTGGAGATGGGCCTCCTCAGTCGTTGTCGTGCGGAGGGCGGCTCTTGAGAGCCGCCGCCGTTGTCGTCGCCGCCGTATGCCATCCGGGGCGCGCAGCGCCCGTCTCCGAAGCATATCGCCCACCCCGCCGCACTCTGCGTGCAATTACCCCCCATCCGGCGGCGGGCCCTCAGCGCAAGGTTTCTCGCGCCCCGCCTTGACAGCGACTGGGCCGTATGATATAATCAATAACGATTACAATTACTGATAGCAGCGAGCCGGCAATGAGCAAACGCGACGATCTCACAAAGCGAATCCACGAGGCAGGCGGGAGAATGACCCGCCAGCGTCGAATCGTGCTGGAAACGCTGGCGTCGGTGGACACCCACCCGACCGCCGCCGAGCTGTACGAGATGGTCCGCGCCAGGATCCCCGACATCAGTCAGGGCACCGTCTACCGCAATCTGCGACAGTTGCAGGAGCTGGGCTACGTCGCCGAGCTGGACTATGGCCCCGGAGCCTCACACTTCGACGCGCGCGTGGAGCCGCACTACCACGTGCGCTGTCGGAGCTGCGGCCGGGTGGCGGACCTGCCGTGCGCGCCGATCGACTGCCTCGAGCAGGCGCGACGGTCTGCGGATGGCTGGATCATCGACGAGCAGCGTGTGGAGTTCACGGGACTGTGTCCCGATTGTCAGGCAAATCGCACCGACGAGAGATAACAGGAGGGCTGGGAGATGGGACTGCAGGGGAGCAAGACCGAGCAGAACATCCTGACCGCGTTCGCAGGTGAGTCGCAGGCGCGCAACCGCTACACCTACTTCGCCAGCCAGGCGAAGAAGGACGGTTACGTGCAGATCGCGGCGGTGTTCGAGGAGACCGCCAATCAGGAGAAGGAGCACGCCAAGCGTCTGTTCAGGTTCCTCGAGGGCGGTGAGGTCGAGGTCACCGCGGCCTTCCCGGCGGGTGTGATCGGCACCACCGCTGAGAACCTGGCCGCATCGGCCGCGGGCGAGAACTACGAGAATCAAATCATGTACCCCGAGTTCGCCGAGATCGCGCGCGAGGAGGGCTTCAAGGAGATCGCGGCCACGTTCACGGCGATCGGCAAGGCCGAAGTCGGCCACGAGGAGCGCTATCGCGCCCTGCTGGCCAACATTGAGGGCGGCACGGTCTTCGAGCGCTCGGAGCCGACCACCTGGCGCTGCCGCAACTGTGGCTACATCCACGAGGGCACCGGCGCCCCGAAGGTGTGCCCGGCATGCGCGCACCCGCAGGCGCACTTCGAGGTGTACCTGCCGGTGTGGTAGCGCCTCGACAGCGATGTTGAGCCACGTGCAAGGTACAACGCGGCGGCGCGCCCGCTCAGGACGCGCCGCCGTCAACAGCGAATCAATCAGGAGGAGCCGATATGGCCAGCACGATGGAGATCTACCTGTGCGAGAAGTGCGGGAACATGGTCGAGGTGCTGCGCGGCGGAGCGGGCACGCTGGTATGCTGCGGTCAGGACATGGTTCTGATCGAGCCGAAGGCCGCCGACGAGGGCAGGGAGAAACACCTGCCGGTCATCGAGAAGACCGCCGATGGCTACCGGGTCACAGTGGGCAGCGTCGCCCACCCGATGACCGAGGAGCATCACATCGAGTGGATCGAGCTGATCGCCGACGGCGTGGTCCATCGGGCGCACCTCGACCCGACGGGCGAGCCGAGCGCGAGCTTCTGCGTGCAGGCCGACACGGTCACCGCGCGCGAGAGCTGCAATGTTCACGGCGTGTGGGCGGCGACGGCGTGACCCATGAATCGAGGCGATGACCTGATGCATGTCGAGCTGGCCGAGCGCATCAACTGGGTGGGCATCATCGACTGGAAGGTCCGCGACTTCCACGGCTACGAAACCCGCCGCGGGTCCACCTACAACTCCTATCTGGTGCAGGGCGAGCGGACCGCGCTGATCGACGCGGTGAAGGCGCCCTTCGCGGACACGCTGCTGAGCAACATCGACGAAGTCGTCGGGCTCGACGCGGTGGATTACGTGGTCGCCAATCACGCCGAGCCCGACCACTCGGGGTCGCTGTCTGCGGTCATGGCCGCCTGCCCGAACGCGACCCTGGTCACCAACGACAAGTGTGTAGAGATCCTCGAGGGCTACTACGGCCCACGGGAATGGCCGACGCACATCGTGACCACCGGCGACAGCCTCGACCTGGGCGGGCGGACGCTCAGCTTTGTACAGGTGCCGATGGTGCACTGGCCCGACTCGATGGTCGCCTACTGCCCTGAAGAGAAGATCCTGTTCTCCAACGATGCCTTCGGCCAGCATCTCGCCTCCTCCGGCCGCTTCGACGACGAACTGGAGCCGGCGGTGGTCATGGATGAGGCCAAGACTTACTACGCGAACATCGTGATGCTCTACGGGCGGCCGATCGCCAAGGCACTGGAGGCCGTGGGCGGGCTGGAGATCGAGATGATCGCGCCGGCGCACGGGGTCATCTGGCGTAGCCACATCCCCGAGATCCTCGATGCCTACAACGACTGGGTGCGCTGCCGACCACGCGCCAGGGTGGTCATCATCTATGAGAGCATGTGGGGCTCGACCGATGTCATGGCGCACGAGATACTCGCCGGAGCGCTGGGCCACGATGTCGAGGTGAAACTGCTCGAGGTCGGTAGCACCGGGCGCACCGCGATCGCCACCGAGGTGCTCGACGCCGCAGTCGTCGCTGTGGGCTCGCCGACGCTGAACATGACGCTGATGCCCGACGTCGCGGGGGTGCTGACCTACCTCAAGGGCCTCGCGCCCAGGAACAAGGCGGGCATGGCGTTCGGGTCCTACGGCTGGGCGCCGAACGGGCCGAAGGAAGTGCATGCGGCGCTCGAAGGGATGGGCGTGGAGATGCTGGGCGAGCCGCTGACCGCGCAGTGGCGGCCCGATGACGAGACGCGTGCGCGCTGTCGCGAGGCCGGGCGGATGCTGGCCGAGCGGGCTGTGCGCGCCGCCGCCGAGGGCCACCGGTACCCGGTGTGATGCGATGCGCCCCCAGGGGCGCGGGACAGGAGAGCGACCATGAAGAAGTACGAGTGCTCGGTGTGCGGATACGTCTACGACCCCGAGGTGGGTGACCCCGACAACGGTGTCGAGCCGGGAACGGCCTTTGAGGATCTACCCGATGACTGGGTGTGCCCGGACTGCGGCGTGAGCAAGGACATGTTTGAGCCGCTCGACGAGTAGGCATGAGACCGATCAGGGCGGCGCCGGAGAGGCCACTCCTCTCCGGCGCCTGCGCATTTCTCCCCAATGCTCGGCCGGAAAGCCAACATCGAATGACCCTTGGAGGCGTGAGATTCGTCGATTAGTTCACCACACTGATGTACATAACAGTGGGCGACGATGAGGAGGAGACGAGATGAGCCGCACGATGGTGATGGTGACGCTGTTGGCCATGATCGGCGGCAGCGCGCTGGCGCAGTGCACGCGGATGGCGCCGCCGCTGCCGGAAGAGCCGGCACCAAGGGTTGGCCCGCGCGGAGCAGGCATGCATGGGGGCATGGGAGGCATGCAGGTGGGGCCGATGGCGGGCATGATGAGCGCCATGGACACCGCCAGTTGGGGCGGCAACGTCTACGTGCTGCAGGGCAACATGCTCGAGAAGCGCGACGCTGAGGGCAATGTGCTCGAAGCCGCGGAGCTGGACGACCTCGAGCGGACCTTGCAGGAGATAGAGGACGAGGGCATCTGCCCGGTCTGCGGCATGGACATGAAGGCCATGGCCGACGCCGGCTGCCCGATGATGCGCGGCCAGGGCCAGGGCATGATG
>CAZTZN010000200.1:3903-8341 GCA_964617715.1 uncultured Armatimonadia bacterium
GGCCAGGGCATGATGCGCGGCGATTGCCCGATGATGAGCGGTGCCATGGGCCCGGGCATGATGCGGCGGGGGCGCATGATGAGCTGCACGCGGCTCAGCGCCGACGAACAGGGCGTCTACCTGCTGCGCGGCGGCAAAGTGACTGTATTCGACCACGACCTGAACCGGGAGTCAAGCTGGCGGGTGGCGACCGCCGATGGCCCGGCGAATGAGCGCATGCGCCGGATGGCGATGGAGCATATGGATCGTACACGCTGCCCGAACTGCCGCATGCACTCGGACATGGTCGTGGATGGTGCCCGGCGCGCGATTGAGGGCGGCAGCGTCGAGGTCTGGCACCGGCCGCGGGCGCTGAGCGCCGGTGCAGCGCGCTTCCATGTCCAGGTCCTCGACGCCGATGGTGCGCCTGATGCTGAGGCCACGGTAAGCCTCTACCTGTATCCCAACGATGACCCCGGCAGGGGCGCGAGCCTTGCCGTGCAGCCGTTGGGCGCGGGCCAGTATTACGGTGTCGTCGAGATCTCCGGCGCGGGCGAATGGGAGCTGGCGGTGCGGGTGATACGGCCCGGCATGGAGGATGCGCGCGTCTACTACGACCTGCCCGTGCGCTAGCAGCCTCGACGAACTCAGGCCGATGATGGGGCGCGCCGAGGCCGGCGCGCCCCGCTGCACGTACCGCAGGCATCCGCGTCTGCGGGCGCGAGCTTCCGGCCCGCTGCCGTCCGCGCAGGTCTCCCGGCACCTGTGCGCGAAGGTGCCTCCGGGTGGGTTCACATCGCGACGCGGAGGAGTGGACCATGAAGGCGCGCATGTTCGTGCTGATCGGAGCGATGGTGATGGCCGGCGCGGCCGTGGCTCAGGATGACTTCCAGCCCAGGCAGTTCCACCTGACCGTGCCGCTGGTGCGCGGTGGTCAGCCGGTTGCGGCGATCGTCGCGCCTGAGTCCGAGGCGTACCGGGCGCTCGCGCAGCGCGTGCAGGCGGCGGTGCGTCAGAGCAGTGGCGCTGAACTGCCCATCATCCCGCCTGAGGAGGCGCTGCCCGCGGCGTGGACCGAGGGGCGCAGCTTCATCCTGCTCGGCCGGCTGGGCGACAGCGACGCGGTCGATGCTCTCTACGTCGGCCATTACGTGTGCGCCGACGCGCGCTGGCCCGGCGAGGGCGGCCACGAGGTGCGCACCGTGCACGACCCCTACGGCACCGGGGCCTCGGGCGTATTCATCGGGGGCAGCACCATGGACGACATCGGGCGGGCGGTCGAGCGCTTCATCGAGCTGCTCCCCGGCGGCCGGGACGTAGTCCTCGGGCACATCGTGGACGTGGTCGGGCCCGCCGTGCCCACCGCGCTTACCGAGGCGGCCGTGGAGGAGACGCGCGCGCGGCTGGCGGGTGAGAACTTCCGGTCGGTGGGCTCCCGCGCCTCCGGTGCCATGCTCAACTACCACCGCTCCGGCAACCCGGGCTACGCCCTTGTGGCCAGGGATGCGCTCTATCGGCTGGCCGAGATCGTTGCGGGGATGGACGAGGTCGGGGACTCGCGCGGCGTGGTCTACCTGCCCACGCTCTTCGACCTGGTCGAGGAGTGCGATGCCTGGACGGACGCCGACCGCGCGGTGCTCAGCCGCTTTCTCTACGAGTTCGCGACCAAGCTGCACTACCTGCGCGTGGACATCGAGCCCTCACCGACGCCGCGCGGGAACAACTGGAACATCCGCACCGCGTGGTCGGCGGCGCGCTACTTCGACAAGTACTACGGCATCGACATCAACGGCAAGGCCGCGCAGAACATGGCCAACTACTACTCGGCGATGATGACCTGGAAGTCGCGCGAGGACTGTCCGGGCTACGGCTCGATCACGGTCATCGACATCCTGCACTACGTGCTGAAAAAGCCCGACTTCGCCGCCTACTTCGACTCGGGGCTGGCGCGGCAGATGGCCGATTACGCCATGACCATCACCAGCAACATGGGCGACCTGGGCGGCTTCGGCGACATCAGCGCCCTCTACGGCAGCGCGCACTTCCCCGACCCGATGTCGGTGCTGGCCTGGTACTACCGCGACGGGCGCTACGTGTGGATCCGCGACAAGATGCGCGGCGCGGCTACGGGCGGGGAGTTCCTCGGGCAGTCCTACCGGGTCGCCGACATCGAGCCGGTGGAGCCCACGGATCTGCTGGGGGTGCATGTGCTGCCGCTGGAGGACTGGATCTGGGACTACCGCGATGACGTGCTCGCCACCGGCGTGGCGACCACCGATGAGATTCTGCGCGCCGGTGAGGACCCGCCGCGCGAGGACTGCTTCGACAAGATCTCCTTCCGCGACAGCTTCGACGCGAGCCGGCAGTACCTGCTGCTGGGCGGGCAGTCGCACGGCTACCACTCCCACCCGGACGGCAACGCCATCATCGGCTTCACCGATGACGAGCGGCTGTGGATCTTCGACAGCGGCTACTTCGTCCCCGACACCACCGAGCACAACACCGTGGCGGTCTTCCGTGACGGACTGTTCGAGCCGGTGCCGCGGCTGACCGGCCTCGATGCCCGCGCCGACCTGCCGGGGGTGGGCATGACCGCGACCTCGGTGCGCGCCTACAACGGCATGGACTGGCGCCGCGGGATCATCTGGGCCAAGGAGCGCTACTTCCTGGTGGTTGACCGGCTGACCGCGCGCGAGGCCGGCGACTACGGCCTGCAGTGCATCTTCCGCGTAATCGGTGAGCCGGAGATCGAGGCCGACCGGGTGCTGGTGCGCCAGCAGGGCAAGCGCATGGCGCTGATGACCGACGGCATGCCCTCGTGGGAAGTGCGCGGGGTCACACCCGCGGCGGCGGGCCGCTACGGGCTGTTCGAGAACCAGAACGCCGAGCTTGACGCGGGGGAGTCGCTGACCTTCCTGAATCTGTTCTACTGCCCCGAGGGTGAGGAGCCGTTCCCGGTGCAGATCGCGCGCGCAGGTGATGGGGCGGCGCTCATCAGCGGCCCTGACGGATTCGCCTGCGCGGGCCAGGGCGCGCTGCATGAGCCGCGTCTGCCGGTGGTCGATGCGGCGCTGTTCCACGTCGGTCCGACGGCAATCAGCCTGTGCGACGGCCGCAGTCTCGCCTGGCCCGAGGAGGCCCTGCTGTTCGAGGCCGACGCGCCCGTTGACCTGGCGCTGGACCTCGAGGCGGGCGAGGGCGTGATCGTCGCCGACGCGCCCGCCACCGTGCGCCTCGCCGAAGGCCTGGTGCCGGGGCTGACCATCAACGGTGAGCCCGCGGGCGCTGTCGCCGACGGGATGGTGAGCGTGCAGCTCGCGGCGGGCCGGCACGAGCTGGCCTTCACCCTGCGCGGGGCGCTCCAGAACGAGCTGGGGGACGTCTGGGCGCGCCTGGAGCAGCGCAAGCGCGAGCGCGGGCGGGCGCGGGCGGCGGCGGAGGGGCCGATCGGGGAAGAACTCTTCAGCGCCGGCTTCACGCGCGAGGAGACGCGCGAGGTGTGGGTGGCGGCCGACAGCGGCGAGGAGCTGCAGAACCTGGTGGCGCTGGGCACGCCCATGGCCTGGACCGAGGCCCAACGGGGCGCCAGCCCCCGCAGGGCCGCCGACGGGAACCTCGAGACCTACTCGGCGGTGAGCAGCGGCGCGCCGCACGCCGGCGATCTGCCCAAGGACCTGGGCGTCGAGTGGTCGGAGCCGCAGACGGTGAGCCAGGCCTGGTACTTCCACTACAGCGCGCAGTACCAGCCGGCCGATGACGGCCACGACCTGCAGTACTGGGATGGCGAGGACTGGGTCTCCATCGACGACACCGTCGAGAAGCGTGATGATGACGCGACCTGGGTGCACACTTTCGAGCCGGTGACCACCACACGGCTGCGGCTGCTGATTACGGCCTTCAACACCTCGCGTACCGCCGTCCGCGAGATGGCCTTCTTCGCGCGGCCCGCGCAGATCGAGGAGCGCACCGAGGTCCTTGACGAGCCGGTGCGGGCGCTGGTCACGGCGGATCTCATCGGCACCGATGCGGCCGAGATCATCGCCTGCGTGGGTGACGAGGTGCTGGCGATGAATGCCGGCGGCGAGGTGCTGTGGCGGCAACCGGTGGGCGATAGCTACGGCAAGTGTGTGGCGGTCTTCGACCTCGACGCGGATGGACGGCCCGAGGTGATCGTGGGCGGCGCCGACCGGAAGGTGCACTGCTTCAGCGCCGACGGCGACGAGCTGTGGGTGGCCGACTGTCCGGCCGACCCCTTCCAGCCGGAGATCGAGCCCGCCCCGGGCAGCATCGACGTCATTGCCGCGGCGGACATCGACGGCGACGGGCTGGGCGAGGTGGTCTTCGGGGCCTCCAACTGGTTCGCCTACGCGCTGGATCACGAGGGCAACCTGCTGTGGAAGGCGCTCAACTGGGCGCACCCGCCGCTGGACATAACGCTGCACGACGTAACCGGCGACGG
>CAZTZN010000201.1:0-8297 GCA_964617715.1 uncultured Armatimonadia bacterium
ACGACGTGTCGAACCACCCCGGGGACCCGGCGTCATGTTCACCGAACGGCGACGAGGAGGAGGCCCATCTCCAGCGGTAGTGCCCCGCAGATGCCGCCTCATCGTCGCGTCCCCGTGCGCTGATCTCAGTTCTTTGCGGAGGGGGAGACCGCGAAGTGGTCGGGGGAGGGGCTCTCTTCCAGGAAAGCCCCTCCCCCACGCCGTCGCCATCGCGCTGCCCTGTCCGTCCAGGGCAGGGCCGCGGGGCGGTGGCGGGGAACTCCGACGCCGCAGGCATGGGATGGCCCGGACGGGAGGCATCGTCATGAAGGTCGCACTCATCGGCGCGGGCAGCGTATCATTCTCGCGCAGGCTGGTTATCGATCTCATGGCCGACGAGGGCGTGACGCCCGACGCGATCGCGCTCATGGACGTGGACGAGGAGCGCCTTGAGGTCATTGCACACTACGCGCGGCGGCTGATCGATGAGCGCGGCGCGGACACGGAGCTGCTGATTACTGCCGACACCCGGGCGGCGGTGGCGGATGCCGACTACGTGGTCATGTCGATCCGCGTCGGCGGCTTCGCGCCACGGCCCGCGGACATCGGCATCCCGCTCAAGTACGGAGTCGATCAGTCGGTGGGCGACACCATCGGCCCGGGCGGGATCTTTCAGGGCCTGCGCAACGCCCCGGCGCTCCTGGCGGTGGCCGATCACATGCGCGAGGTGGCGCCGCGGGGCATGATCCTGCAGCACTCCAACCCGATGGCCATCAACTGCTGGCTGATGAGCGTGGCGCGCCCCGAGATCGCGCACTACGGCCTGTGCCACTCCGTGCAGGGCACCAGCAAGCAGCTCGCGGACTACCTGGATGTGCCCTGCGAGGAGCTGGACTACTGGGTGGCGGGGATCAATCACATGTCCTGGTTCCTGCGCCTCGAACGCGCCGGCGAGGACCTCTACCCCCTGCTGCGCGAGCGCATGGAGGACCCGGAGATCTTCGCCAGGGATACCGTGCGCTTCGAGATCCTCCGGCACTTCGGCTACTTCGTCACCGAGAGCACCACCCACATGAGCGAGTACACGCCCTGGTTCCGCGACCGGCGCGAGATCATGGACGAGTTCTCGCTCAGTTCGCGCGACATGGACAGGATGCAGGGGCGCTGGGAGACCCTGGAGCGGCGCATCCAGGAGGAGCTGGCCTCCGACGAACCCCTGCCCTCCACGCGCAGCCACGAGTACACCGTGCAGATCATCGAGGCCATCGAGAATGACATGCTCACACAGGTGAACGTCTCGGTGCCCAACACCGGGCTGATCACGAACCTGCCGGAGGGCTGCGCGGTCGAGGTGCCGTGCATGGTGGACCGGCGCGGCGTGCACCCCTGCCACGTGGGCGCGCTGCCCCCCCAGCTCGCGGCGCTCAACCACAGCAACGTGCGTTCGCAGGAGCTGGCGGTGCACGCGGCGCTGCATGGCGACCGCGATGCCCTCTACCAGGCGATCGCGCTCGATCCGCTCACCGCCGCAGTGCTGTCGCTGCGCGAGATCCGCGCGATGGTGGACGAGATGCTCGAGGCCCAGCGCGAGTGGCTGCCACAGTTCGCGTGAACGGCTCGTGCAGGAAGCGCCGCCGCCGCAGGGAACCTTCCGGCGGACATCAGCCGCCCACTGTGAGGGATCGAGATGAGCAACGGACAGGCGACCTGCCGGGGCGTAGCGTTCACCAGGCCGCTGCACGCACAGATGCGCGATGACATTCCGGTGCCGGAGATGGGCGCGGATGGCGCGGTGACGCGCACCGTGTTCTCCACCATCTCACGCGGCACCGAGCTGGACCTCTACACCGGCCAGTTTCACTCGCGGCGCGCGGGCACGCAGTGGTATCCGATGCTGCCGGGCTACATTGCGGTCGGCGAGGTGACCGAGGTCGGCGACCGGGTCGAGCACATCGCGCCCGGCGACTACGTGGTCGGCTCGAACATCTTCGGCGACTGGGCCGGAGACTACTGCGTGGCCTGGGGCGGGCACCTTGAGACCGTGGTCTACTCGGCGGCGACCCACCCCGGCGCGCGGGCCAGGCGTGCGGTCAAGATCCCGGAGGGCGTGCCCCTGCAGCACGCCGGCATCGCACTGCTCGGCGCGGTCGCCTGGCACGGCGTTGACTACAAGGTGCGCCCGCACGAAGGCGAGACCGTCTTCGTCATCGGCCAGGGCGTGATCGGCTCGATGGCGGCGCAACTGTGCAAGGTGCGGGGCGCGCGCGTCATCGTCGCCGATATCTGCCAGAACCGCCTCGAGGTAGCGCAGCAGTGGGGCGCCGACGGCACCATCAACGCCGCCGAGACCGACATGTGGGCGGCGCTGCGCGAGCTGTGCGAGGGGCCCGAGCCGCAGGCGATCATCGAGGTCACCGGTGAGCCGAGCCTGCTCGACCAGGTGCTGCACAACGCGCCGGGCTACTGCCGCGTCCACGCGCAGGGCATGTATCTCGAGCCGATCTCGCTCTACATCCCCGAGACGCTCTTCGGCCGCCAACTCACGCTGTCGGCGACCTGCGGCGAGCGTCCGGAGATGGTGCAGGCGGTCCTCGACCTGATGGCGCAGGGCAAGCTGCAGGTCGAGCACCTGGTCTCGGACATCATGCCCGCGAGCGAGGCGACGGCCGCCTTCGAGCGCGTCCACGACCAGCCCGACGAGGTCGTGACGCTGGCGCTGGACTGGCGGTAGCGGGGCAGGCGCCGGTTTCCGGTCGCCGGTCACAGGCGACGCCAATGGCACGGTCGAGGATGCAGGAGACGGCCCACCGTTCGGGCCGTTCGGCGGGGGCACCTTTGGATGCGCCGCCGTTCGCAGCCTGCAACGCCCCCAACGGCGGCGGCTCTGAAGAGCTGCCCTCCGAACCACTCACGACCGCGCGGTATCGTCCGTCATATCCACCACCAACCGCCGACGACGCAAGGAGCGATCCCGATGGCCAACGTCAAATTCGCATCCGCCGCGTGGGGCTTTCGCGAGATGCCCCTGCCCGAGTACTTCGAGGCCGCCAGGGACCTCGGCCTCGACTTCGTTGAGGTCAACGTCAGTCCCCTGAGCCCGAAGCACCTGACCTTCGAGGCCACCGACGCCGAGGTCGAGGCGATGGTCGGCTACGCCGCCGACGCGGGCGTGAAGGTGGTCGCGCTGGCGGGTGGCAACAACTTCGCCGCGCCCGACGTCGAGGCCGAGATCGCCAGGGTCAGGCGGCAGATCGACATGGTCGCGCTGGCGGGCGCCGAGGTGCTGCGCATCTTCGCAGGCTGGGTGGGCGCCTCGCAGTTCTCCGACGCCACCTTCGCTCAGGTCTCGGACGCGCTGGTGCAGGTCGGCGAGTATGCCGCGTCGCAGGGCGTGCAGGTGGCGGTCGAGAACCACGGGGGCATCACCGCCACGGGCGCGCAGTGCCGGCGGCTGCTCGCGGACGCGGTGGCGGCCATGCCCGTGGGGATGCCGCTGGGCCTGAACTTCGACCCGGCGAACTTCCGCCACGCGGGCGAGGATGCGCTGTCGGCGCTGCTGGTCACCGCCGACCTGATCAACTACTCGCACTGGAAGGACGTGCGCTACGAGGACGACGAGCCCGAGTACTGTGCGGTGGGCGAGGGTGTGATCGACTGGGCGCCGATCGTGGAGGCGCTGCTGGCCTCGGGCTTCGACGGCTACTGGGCCATCGAGTATGAGACGGTGGCCGACATCGTCCGCGGCACCCGCGACAGCCTCGCCTGCCTGCGCGAGCTGGTGTGAACGCAGGTCCCGCCCCTCTTCGGCGCGAAATTCCCTCCCGGCGCGGGCGCGTGTCGGCCGCGCCATCACTTCATCGGTTGCGGAGGTCGGTCATGCCTCATCGTGTCGCCACGCCCAGCGTCTACATCGCCGGCACCAGCCAGCACTCGGGCAAGACGCTTGTGTCGCTCGGGCTGGTCGCCGCTCTGCTCGAACGGGGCCTCAAGGTCGGCTACATGAAGCCGGTCGGCCAGCGCACCGTCGAGATCGACGGGGCCATGGTGGATGAGGACGTCATCCTCATCCGCACCGTCTACGACCTGCATACCGACCCGGTCGACTCCAACCCGATCACCATCCCCTCGGGCTACACCACCGAGTTCGTGCGCCGGAAGAAGTCGCGCGAACCGCTCATCCAAATCATCATGGACTCGTACGCGCGCGTCGCCGAGGGCGCCGACCTGGTGATCGTCGAGGGCACCGGCCATGCGGGCGTGGGCTCAATCATCGGCATGAGCAATGCGCAGGTCGCGGCCATCCTCGGCTCGGGCGCAATGATCGTCACCGGCGGCGGGCTGGGGCGGCCCGTAGACGAGTTCACCCTCAATCGCGCCATGTTCGACCGCGAGGGCTGTCGGGTCATCGGCATGGTCGCCAACAAGTTCCTGCCCGACAAGATCGACGACCTCGGCCCGCTGCTGGCCGACTGGCTGAGCGCGCGCGGCAGTCGTCTGCTGGGCGTGCTGCCCTACGTGCCGGTGCTCAGCCGCCTGACCATGCGCCAGATCGCGGGCGAGACCCGCGCCGAGGTGATCCACGGCGAGCGCTACCTTGACCGCCCCATCAGCCACTGCATCATCGGCGCCCAGCATCCGCACCGGCTGCTCGAGTCCCTCGAGCCCGGCGTGCTGGCCATCATCCCCGGCGACCGCGATGACCTCATCCTCGCCGCGATCAGCTCCGAGGAATTGTCCTCGGAGACCGCGGGCACCATCGGCATCTGCATCACCGGTGGGGTCATGCCCCACGACACCGTCATGCGCCTGATCGAGCGCAGTCAGGCGCCGGTGATCGCCATCCAGCGCGGGACCTACGACGTGGCGTCCGAGATATCCGACGTGGTCGGCAAGATCCTGCCCAACGACACCGAGAAGATTGAGACCGGCCAGCGCCTGATCCACGAGAGCGTGGACGTGGACGCCCTGCTGGCGGCGATGTGACCGGTGGCAACACCGCATGAGGTGACCGATTGATGCTCAGCGACCTGGAGATCGCCCGACAGGCGAGGCTGCGCCCGATCATCGAGATCGCCGAAGAGGCGGGCATCGCGCGCGACGAGCTGGAACTGCATGGCGAGCACATGGCCAAGGTGCGGCTGTCGCTGCTCGATCGCCTCGCCGACCGCCCGGATGGCAAGCTGGTGCTGGTCACGGCCATCACGCCCACGCCGCTGGGCGAGGGCAAGACCGTGACCACCATCGGGCTGGCGCAGGCGCTGCGGCGCATCGGCAGGGACGCGGTGCTGACGCTGCGCGAGCCGTCGATGGGCCCGACCTTCGGCATCAAAGGCGGAGCCTGCGGCGGCGGGTACTCGCAGGTGGTGCCGATGGAGGACATCAACCTCCACTTCACCGGCGACATCCACGCGGTGGGCGCGGCCAACAACCTGCTCGCCGCGATGATCGACGCCAGCCTGTGGCACAAGAACCCGCTGGACATCGACCCGCTGAGCATCTCGTGGAACCGCGGCATCGACATGAATGACGTCGCCCTGCGCAACATGGTCATCGGCCTGGGCGGGAAGGCCGGCGGCTGGCCGCGCGAGGCGCACTTCGATATCACCGTCGCCTCCGAGGTCATGGCCATCCTGGCACTCACCAGCGGCCTCCAGGATATGCGCGAGCGCCTCGGGCGCATCCAGGTCGCGCAGACCCGGGACCGCAGGCCGATCACCGCCGAGGACCTGCGCGCGGCCGGCGCGATGGCCGCCCTCATGAGGCAGGCTATCCAGCCCAACCTGGTGCAGACGCTCGAGCACGGGCCGGCCTTCGTGCATGCGGGCCCGTTCGCCAACATCGCCATCGGCGCCAACTCGATCCTCGCCGACCGCATGGCGCTCAAGCTCGGCGACTACGTGACCACCGAGGCGGGCTTCGGCGCCGACTGCGGAGCCGAGAAGTTCTTCAACATCAAGTGCCGCGTGGCGGGCTACCGGCCGTCGGCGGTGGTCATCGTGGCGAGCGTGCGCGCGCTGCAACTTCATGGCGGGGCCTTCAAGTTCCGGCCCGGGACCAGGCCGCCGCAGGAGGAGTTCGAGAAGGAGAACGTCGAGGCGGTACGGGCGGGCTCGGTGAATCTCGCCAAGCATATCGAGAACATGCGCCTGTTCGGGCTGCCCGTCGTCGTGGCCGTCAATCGCTTCCCCACCGACACCGATGCCGAGCTGGAGGCGGTGCGGCAGGCCGCGCTTGACGCCGGCGCGCTGGCGGCGGTCGAGAGCAATGTGTGGGCGCGTGGTGGCGAAGGCGGCGTGGAACTCGCCGAGGCGGTGGTCGAGGCCTGTGAGCAGCCCGCCGACTTCCGCTACCTCTATCCCCTCGATGCCCCCATCAAGCAGAAGATCGAGACCATCTGCACGCGGATCTACGGCGCGGACGGCGTCGAGTACTCAGCGGTTGCCAACCGCAAGATCCGCGCCTTTGAGAAGCAGGGGCTGGGGAGCCTGCCCATCTGCATGGCGAAGACGCACCTGTCGCTCAGCCACGACCCTGATCTCAAGGGACGGCCCACCGGCTTCGTGGTGCCGATTGAAGACATCCGGCCGTCGGTGGGCGCGGGTTTCCTGTATCCGGTCTGTGGCGCAATCCGGACGATGCCCGGGCTGCCCAGCCGCCCGGCAGCGATGGACGTGGACATCGACGCCGACGGCAACATCGTGGGGCTGTTCTGAGCGTGGGGCGGACGGGGAGGCAGTGATATGCCCGATCAACCGATGACGCACCTGACCATCCGCGACTACGTTGAGGCGCTGGCCGGAGACGCGCCCGCGCCCGGCGGCGGCTCGGCGGCGGCCCTCGCGGGGGCCCTCGCCGCGGCGTCCGGGCGCATGGTCGGCAGCTTCACGGTCGGCAAGCAGAAGTACGCCGATGTCGAGGCCGAAATCCGCGAGCACCTGGCGGCCATCGACGCGGTGCGGGTCGAGATGCTCACACTGGTGCAGGACGATGTGGCCGCGTTCGGGGCAGTCGGCGCGGCCTACGCCATGCCCAGGAGCACCGACGCCGAGAAGTCGGCGCGCTCGGCGGCGATCCAGGAGGCGCTGCGAGCGGCGGCGGACGTGCCCCTGCGGCTGGCGCGCGCCTGCGTGGAGCTGGCGCGACACCTGCCGGTGCTGCTGGCCAAGGGCAATCAGAACCTGGTGAGCGATGTGGGCGTGGCGGCGAAGCTGTGCGAGGCCGCCTGCGAGTGCGCGTGGCTGAATGTCGAGGTGAACCTCGCCTGGCTGAAGGACGAGGCCTTCGTGTCCGCCACCCGCGCGGAGACCGAAGAGTTGCTCGCCGAGGTGCGCCGCACCTGCATCGAAGTCTGGGAGGGCGCGGCGAAGGCGATCAGGCGCAAGTAGCCGTTGCCGGTTCACGACTCGGCCGGTCTGAAGCCCGGCCGCTTCGAGCCACGACGACAACGGCGCACACCCGAGCCGCTGGTCGCGCGATCAATGAGGAGTAGATCGACATGCCAGCCACCATCCTTGAAGGCAAGCCCCTCGCCGACCGGATCCGTGCCGAGTTGGCGGCGGAGATCGCGCAGATGGACACGCCACCGCGCCTGGTGGCGCTGATGGCCGGCGACGACGCCGGCGCGCGCGCCTACGCGAAGATGCAGGCCAGGGCCTGCCGGGGTGTCGGCATCGACTACGAGCTGCGCGAGCTGGACCCGGCACTGACCCAGGAGGCGCTGCTGGCGGAGATCACCGCCGCCAACGAAGACCCGGCGGTCAACGGCATCATCCTGCAGCTTCCGCTGCCCGAGGGCCTCGACGAGGCGGCGGCGCAGCGCGCCATCGATCCCATCAAGGACGTGGACGGCGTGCACCCGCTCAACCTCGGGCTGGTCACCGAGGGCGAGCCGCTGCTGGCGCCGTGCACCGCGCAGGCGGTGGTGGCCCTCATCGAGGAGTCGGGGGCGGCGCTTCGCGGCGCCGAGGTCGTGGTGGTGGGCCGGTCGGTGATCGTGGGCAAGCCTGCGGCGTTGCTGCTGCTCGATCGCGGCGCCACGGTGACGATCTGCCGCTCGACCACGCGCGACCTGGGCTTTCACACCGCACGCGCGGAGGTATTGGTGGTCGCCGTCGGTCGCGCGCAACTCATCCAGGGCGATCAGATCAAGCCCGGCGCGGTAGTCATCGACGTCGGCATGAACTGGGTGGAGGGCGGCTACGTGGGTGATGTGGCCTTCGACGAGGCGGTCGAGGTCGCGGGCGTGATCACGCCCGTCCCCGGCGGCGTCGGCCCGGTCACGGTCACCATGCTCCTGCGCAACACCGTCGAGGCCGCGA
>CAZTZN010000202.1:0-8255 GCA_964617715.1 uncultured Armatimonadia bacterium
ACGGGGAACAAGATGGCGGCGAGAATCGCGATGATCGCGATCACGACCAACAACTCGATGAGCGTGAAGCCTCTGCGCATCCTCCATATCTCCTTCCGTCCGACATGGGTATTCAGCACTCAGCGGCGGGAAGTCGATTCCTGCCGCACGGTATCCGGTCATGCCGTAACGCTCTTGCGATGATGCACGCGAGCGTGCCCGGGCGATGGTCTGACGTACCCAGGTGACGACAGGGGATGACGCACACGGCCGTGAAAGCCTGCCGGGAGTAGGTGAGGGACGTGAACGGGCACAGCCCCTCCGTCGCCGGGGCGGCGACGAACGTGTGTGGGGCGGCGCGATATGCACGCCGACGGAGCCTAGGATGCGGCCAATGCAATCGGACACTGGGCACCCCCCCGGGCCCCCCTGGGGCCTGGAACGCCGCCGGGGATCCGGAGCAGCCTTTGGGCACCCCCCTGGATACATTATCCTTGCTATATAGGTCGCCGTGCAGCGCCTGTCAAGTTAAGTCTCTGTGGCACGAGCCAGTCGAGCAGGTATGCCGGTGAGTGAGGTACCACAGGGGACAAGCAAACACGCATTCCCCGCCGGCGCGGCTGAAGCGCGGCGCGACCGGCAGCGACCTGTCGGGCCTGCGCCGCGACGGCCGGTTCGTCACGCGCCAGGGGATGGCTCTCAGATCCCCAGCCCGCTGCGCAGCTTGATCAGCCGCACGATGTCGCTGTGGCTGATGATGCCGATGATGTTCCCCGCGCGGTCGGTGACCAGCAACCGCCCGAGGTCGTTCTCGGCCATCTGCATGAGGGCCTCGACCGCCTCGTCATCGGAGTTGATGGTCATCTTGTCGCGGTCCAGTTCCCGCATGACGCCGCGCACCGTGGTGAACTGCCACTGCTCGCGCGGCACCCGCTGCAGGTCCTCCATGCGCACCATGCCCACGATGGTCTCATCGTCCTCCACCCCGAAGCCGGTGAAGCGCGCGGTCATGAAGTGGTCGTGAGCGGCCTCGTTCAGGTTGGCGTCGGCAGGGATCGTCGCCACCGGGCTGCTCATGAGGTCGTGGACGTAGATGCTCCCCAGCGCCTGCTGCAGTTGCAGCCGCTGGTAGCTCGCCGCCGCGGCGCTCGAGAGCAGCCAGCCCAGCGCCACCAGCCACAGGCCCGACAGGCCACCGCCCAGCACCGCGAGCAGGAAGCCGAATACGATCATGGTGTAGCCGAAGCCGCGACCGAAGCCGGAAGCCACGCGCGTGGCCCGGTCCAGGCTGCGCCAGATGGCCCACAGGGCCGCCCGCAGCACCCGACCGCCGTCGAGCGGGAACGCCGGCAGCATGTTGAACGCCGCCAGCAGCAGGTTGATTCGCCCCACCCACTGGCTCGCCACCCACCACAGCCGCGGCGCGTCCGCCGCCCGGAGCCAGTAGAACAGGGCGTAGAACAATCCGCCGAGCACGACGCTGGTGAGCGGCCCCACGATGGCGATGAGGAACTCGGTCTTCGGCCGGTCGGGCTCGCGACTCATCTGCGAGACGCCACCGAAGACGAAGAGGGTGATGCGCGAGACGTCCGCACCCAGGCGGTTGGCGACTACCGAGTGCGCCAGCTCGTGCAGCACCAGCGAGCCGAAGAACAGCAGCGTCGCGAGCAGGCCGATGCCCCACAGCTCGGAAGGGGATGCGTCGGGGACCTCAGTGGGGAGTATATCGCCGGTGACCATCCACAGGATCAGCCCCAGGATGATCAGCCAGGTGAAGTGGATCTCGATGCTGATGCCGAACAGCTTGCCGATGCGCCAGCCGTGCATGGGCCATCACCTCATCATCCACCACGCCGCGGGTCAGTCGGGGATTAGCACCCACGTCGGGCTCGACCACGCCATCGAGCCGCCCCCCTGGAACACGCGTGCGTAATAGTAGCCCAGACCGCGCGCCGCAGGCAAGTGCTCGATCGGCCCGTCGTGCTCGAACTCGACGCCCAGCTCCCACTGCCCGCCGCCTTCGAAGCTGGCGAGAGTCGCGCCATTGTGAATCAGGTCCACGCGTTCGATGGGCGCGGTGCCCGCCACGGCGATGGCGATCTCCCGCGGTTCGTCGCGTTGCGGCAGCAGCAGCTCCTGCCCCATCATCTGCCCGTTGACCGCGGTGTGCAGCAGGATGCGCTCGCCGCGCGTGGCGTAGCTGCGGCGGTGCCACAGCGCATCGAAAATCGCCTCACGCGTCAGCTCGGTCGCCCACACCGCGGTCAGGCCCGGGAGTTTGCCGTGGCCGAAGCTGGTCTCACGGTAGGCCGCGGGTGCGCCCATGTGCGTGTCGGTGCCCGCGGTGAAGCCGACCATACGGCCGCGGTCGAGACCGGCACGCGCGGTGCACTCCTCCGGGATGCGCCCTCCGCCGACCGGCACCGGCACGTCCTTCGCCTCCGAGCAGCCGAAGAATGAGTAGACCTCCACCAGACGCGTGTAGCCCGACACGAAGCGCCCCCAGTCGGTCTGCATGTGGCTGGTGTGATCGACCAGCATGAAATCCACACGCGCACGCTGCAGCAGCTCCACCAGTTCCTCGATATGCACGTAATCGAGGCTGGTGCGCCCGCCGCCGTAGGGGCTGGAGTTGAAGAACGGCGGGTCATCATCGACGAAGTAGACGTTCTTGTGCCCATAGACCTGACCGTCGGCCATCCCCGCGTGGCTGATCTCCCAGCCCGGCAGGGTGACGAAGCGTCCGGACTCGTTGAAGTCACGGGCGGCGTCGAGGATCATCTGCCAGTGCTTCTCCGCGTCATACAGGGCGATGCCGAAGTCGTGGTCGGCGATGGCCGCGAAGTCCAGCAGCGCCGTGTCGCGGCCCCAGCGGTAGAACTGGTCGGGGGTGCGCTGGCCGCCGTCGGAGAGGCAGGTATGGCCGTGGATCTCGCCCCAGAACAAGCGGTACTCGGGCTCCTCGACGATCTCGATGGGGTTGCTTTCACCCGCCAGCCCCACGCGCTCGTCCTCGATGCGCACGCGGTCGAGCACGTTGGAGCCCTTGGGGCAGTCGAAGGGCGCGGTCTCATCCTCCGCAGGGGGGAACTGGACGCGCGTGCGCCGCACCGGGTTGCCGAGGCCGTCCAGGGCCACGCTGGCGACCGTGACCTCCTCATCGGGCGCCACGATCGACGGCGCCACCACCACGAGGCGCTGGGGCGGCCCGGGGTGGACCACCAGCGTGTCGCCGCCCAGCAGCTCCAGCGGCGCGTCGGCGGTGCGCTGCACGCACACCCAGTGGCGCCAGTCGGGCTTGGCCTGGCCGGGGACCTGCATCCCCGCCGACCCGCCCGAGGTGTCGCCGAAGGTCACGCGCAGCTCGTCGCCCGCCTCCAGCCGCCCCTCGACCACGATGATGGCCAGCGCGTGCAGGTTCAGCGAGGAGTAGATGCCCAGCAGGTCGCGCCAGTCGTACGACTCGGTGTCGCCAAGCTGACGGCCGGAGTCTTCGGGTGGGCGATTGTGATGCGAGCAGTAGCCCTCCAGCGCCAGCTCGACGCCCTCGGGGCCCCGGGCGGAGGCGTAGTTGTCGCCGGCGGGGTCGGCGGCCTGGGGGAAGGCGTTGTAGCCTGACTCGCCGCGCAGGTCGTACGCGATGCGCACGCGGCCGCCCGCCTCCACGGGCGCGCCGCGCAGGACGATGTGGCAGTGCCAGGTCGCCATCGATCCGGCGATGAGGGGTTCGGGGGACGTGATGCTCACGGCGCGCATGAGGGTACCTCCAGCCGGGATCGCCACTTGCGGCAATTTCGCCCCGGAGGGCGGGGAACCTGCATCGGAGGGCCGGGTGTCCGGTTGCCGAGCGACCCACGCACAGGGCGCCCGGGGCCTGGGCAAGCCTGAGACCCGAATCGATACCGTCCCCGCCGCGCCTGCCGCCCCCCCCCTCGTTCCTTTCGTTGTCGCCGTACGTTATAATGGCGGCGACGTGCAGCCCGGCCTGGAGGTGGGACCATGCCCAGAGCGCTCGCGACCCTGACGCTGCGCGAGGAGGTCGCGCCGGGACACTACCTGCTGCACACCGACTGCCCCGAGGTCGCCGCGGCGTCCGAGCCCGGCCAGTTCGTCCACCTGCGCGTCGGCGACGGCACCGACCCCCTGCTGCGCCGCCCGTTCTCGGTAATGCTCGCCCAGCCCGCCACCGGCGAGGTGCAACTGCTGGTGCGTGCGGTGGGGCGCGGCACCGAGATCATCGCCACCCACGAGGCCGGCACGCGCTACGACCTGCTCGGGCCGCTGGGCAACGGCTGGCGCGCGCCCGAGGGCGAGGCCGACGTGATGCTGGTCGCCGGCGGCGTGGGCGTCGCGCCACTGATCTTTCTCGCCGACCGCCTGCGGGCCGCCGGTCCGCGCCCCTACGTGCGCGCCCTCTTCGGCGGCGCCACCCAGGATGCGCTGGTGTGCTGGACCGACTTCGCCGCGCGCTGCGAGGAATTCACCGCCGTGACCGAGGACGGTTCGGCGGGCGAGCAGGGCCTGGTCACCGACGCGCTCGCCCCCGAGATCGAGCGCTCGCGGCCCGACATGGTCTACGCCTGCGGGCCCGACGCGATGCTGGCGGTGGTGGCGCGCATCTGCGCGCAGGCCGAGGTCCCGTGCCAGGTCTCGATGGAGCAGTGGATGGGCTGTGGGGTGGGCGCGTGCCTGGGCTGCGCGATCCCGGCGACCGCCGGCGGCTACGTGCGCGTGTGCACCGAGGGCCCGGTGTTCGGCGCCGAGGAGATCGACTGGGAGAGGATGGTCGGGCCATGAGCGCACCGGACCTGTCCGTCGAGATCGCCGGGATGCGCCTGCAGAACCCGGTCATGTGCGCATCCGGCACCTTCGGCTACGGCATGGAGTACGAGCCCTATCTCGACCTGTCGAACCTCGGCGCGATCGTCACCAAGGCGGTCACGCTCGAGGAGCGTCTGGGCAACCCGCCGCCGCGCGTGCGCGAGACCCCGGCGGGAATGCTCAACGCCATCGGCCTGCAGAACCCGGGTGTGGAGGTGTTCCTGCGCGACAAGCTCCCTCCGCTGCGCGGCTTCGGCGTCCCGGTCATCGTCAACATCTCCGGGCGCAGCGTCGAGGAGTTCGTGCGCCTGGCGGAGATGCTCTGCGTGGATGGTGTCGCCGCGCTGGAGGTCAATGTGTCCTGTCCGAACGTTGAGCAGGAGGGCATGCACTTCGGCGTGGACCCCGACCTGACCGGCGCGTTGACGGCGGCCATCGTGGACGCTTGCGACCGCCCAGTGATCGTCAAGCTCTCGCCCAACGTGACCGACATCACCGGCATTGCGCAAGCGGCCGCCCGGGGCGGCGCCCACGCGCTGTCGCTCATCAACACGCTGGTGGGGATGAGCATCGACACCGAGCGCCGCCGCCCGCACCTGGGCAACGTCACCGGCGGCCTGTCGGGACCGGCCATCCGGCCGGTGGCGGTGCGGATGGTGCATGAGGTAGCGAGCGCGGTCGATCTGCCCATCATCGGCATGGGCGGGATCACCAATGCCCGCGACGCCCTCGAGTTCATCCTGGCGGGAGCCACTGCGGTGGCCGTGGGCACCATGAACTTCGTCGAGCCCGCCGCCATGGCCGCGGTCATCGGCGGCCTGGAGGACTACTGCCGCCGCCACGACGTAACCCGCATCGCCGACCTGGTCGGTGCGCTGCAGACTGACTGACGGGAACCCGCCGCCCGCGGCATTCGTCAAGCCCGGTACGCGGGGCCATGTGCGGTGGGCCGACACGAGAGGATGAGCGACGCCCCGATGAAGCACTTCCTGCGACCCGTTCCCATCGAGAAGACGCAGGTTGAGCGCCTGGAGGCCATCGCGCAGCGCTGCCTGGACAGCGCGCGTGTGCGGGCTCACGACGGCACCTGGTTGTTCACTCCTGCGGGCTCGGGCAAGTATTCGGGGATGTACACCCGCGACCTGTGCTATGCGGTCGAGGGCGCCGGGCGGCTGATCCCGCCCGAGGAGATCGCCGCCGCCATCGACTACCTGATCGCGCGCCGCCGCGACGACGGGCTGATGCCCAACCGCGTGGAGCCCGACGGCCGTGCCGTCTACGTGGTCAACGAGAATCTGCCCACGCTCGACCGGCCGCCCACGGACAACGCCGCGTTCGCGGTCAAGTTGGTGGATGCGTACACCGATCTGACCGCCGACTGGGAGCTGTTTCTGCGCCACGAGAACGCGCTCATGGACGCGCTGGAGACCGTGCCGCTGTCCGAGGACCATCTGGTGGTCATCGACCCGGCGCGCCCGCATTCGGGCTACGGCTTCACCGACACGGTCGCCAAGACCGGGGAGGTGCTGTTCTCGTCGCTGCTCTACTGGGAGGCGTGCATGCTGCTGGCCAAAATGTGCCAGCGCGTGCAGGATCATGACGGCGCGCACGCCTGGTTTGAGGCCGCCGAGCACACCGCGCGCGCGCTGCCTCAGTTCCGCGACGAGCGCGACGGGATGCTGCGCGCGGCCACGGTTGACTGTGAGCAGATCGATGTGTGGGGCAGCGTTTACGCGGGCGTAGTGCGTGCGGTAAGCAAGTCGCAGACGGTGCAGATCGGCCGGTGGTTGTTCGACCACTACGATGACTGCTTTCTGCGCGGCTGTGTGCGCCATCTGCCCGCGCCCGAGCACTGGCAGCGCATGTTGGCCGACTATCCGCCCGGCCGCTATCAGAACGGCGGCTACTGGCCGACCGCGACCGGGTGGGCGGCGATGGTGCTCGACCGCTACGACCACGACACGGCAATCACACTGCTCGAGGACTGCATTGACCTGCTCGAGGAGCAGGAGGCGCCGGAGTGGATCAACGACACCGAGGCCGACGGGCTGCTCTACGTCGCCAGCGCCGCGAATGTGCTGGCGGCGGTGAAGTGACGGCCGGCAATCGGCAATCGGCAATCGGGAATCGGGAATCGGGAATCGGGAATCGGGAATCGGGAATCGGGAATCGGCGAACGGCAGTCGCGAGCCGGCAACGGAGAACCGGGGACCGGGGACGGCAACGACAACAACGGAAACGAGGATGGCCGATGGACCAGGACGCTGTCGTTCGGAGCGACGCATCTTCAGATGCGTCGGCCGTGGTAGGCGTCCGGCCGTTTGCTCGTAGCTCGTAGCTGGCAGCTCGTCGCTCACTCAGGGAGGTCGAATGATGAGGTTGAGCCTGATCCTCACAGGTGTGGTAATGATGACTGTAGTGGCGGGAGCCGCGAACGCGGCCGATCTGCCCCTGCGCCACGTCGTGCTGTTCACCAGCGGCGTGGGCTTCTTCGAGCATGAGGGGCTGGTCCATGACAACCAGACAGTGACCATGTCCTTCCGCTCCGACCAGATTAACGACATCCTCAAGTCGATGGTGCTGCAGGATCAGGGTGGGGGCACCATCGGCCCGGTGACCTACGCGCCCCGTGACCCGCTCGAACGCACGCTGCGCTCCTTTGCGGTGGACATCGCCGATGAGCCGTCGCTGGGCGAGATGATGTCGCGCCTGCGCGGCGCTGAGGTGACGATCACCACCGCCGACGGCCCTGTTCGCGGCGTGATCCTGGGCACCGAGTGGCAGGAGAAGTCCGTGGATGACCAGGTGGTGCGCTTCGAGGTCGTCAACCTGGTGGGCGACGCGGGGATCACGCAAGTCCCGGTGTGGCACATCGAGAATGTCGAACTGCTCAGCGACGAGCTGTCGGGCGATCTGATGAAGGCCCTGGCCGCCATCGCCGCCAACCGCGACGTCTCCAAGCGCCAGGTGGAGCTGCACTTCAACGGCGAGGGCGCGCGCACGGTCTCGGTCGGCTACCTGCTGGAGACGCCGGTGTGGAAGACCAGCTACCGGCTGGTCGCGGATGAGGGCGAGAGCTTCCTGCAGGGCTGGGCGATCGTCGAGAACACCACCGATGAGGACTGGGTGAACGTGACTCTGGCGCTGGTCTCGGGCCGGCCCATCAGCTTCACGCAGGACCTCTATGAGCCGATCTACGTGCCGCGCCCCGAAGTGCCGGTGAGCGTGCAGATCGCCGCCCGCCCCAAGAGCTACGAGGGCGCGCTGCTCGAGGAGGAGTCGGCGGAGATGGCCGACGAGGCCGGTGACCGCCGGGCGCTGCGGCGCGCCGCGCCCGCACCGCCCGCGGCCATGGCCCAGGCGACCGCCGGCGCCATGATGGGCGCCGGCGGCGCCGGGATGATGGCCGCCGACGCGCTGGCCGGCATGGGCGTTGCGGCCGCCGCTGCGGGCGA
>CAZTZN010000203.1:0-3491 GCA_964617715.1 uncultured Armatimonadia bacterium
GGTCATGCAGATCGGTCTGCAGGTGTTCCGACTCGATCCCCTCACCCGGGACCCCCGGCGCCATTCCCAAGCCCTGCGCGCCGCCGCCGGGGTAGAGGTGACCGTGCGAGAAGTCCGTCTCCACCCGCAGGCGGCGGTCGCCCCAGAAGACCGCGAACGGGTTGGGCGTGGAGTCCTCGCGGATGGCGTAGAGCGCCTCATCCACCACGCCCAGACCGGCCTCCGCGGCCACCCCGGTGCCGCCCTGGTCGCGCACGGTGATGGCGTAGGTGGCGATCTGTCCGGGCTCGTACTGCTCCTGCCCAGGCGTGACGATGACCTCAAGCTCCCTGTCATCGTGCGGGATCGACAGCGTCACGCTGTTGGTGATGCGCTCGCCCTCGCGCACGATACTGGCCTGGACGGTGACCCCCGGTCGGTAGGCCTCCTCCACCGGCACCTTGAGGTCGAACTCGTTGGCCTGCAGGCGGTGCACCACGTGGTCGAAGAGCCGCTCGCCCTCGACGGTCACCAGCATCCACGCGCCGAGCTGATCGGTGAGGGTGTGGATGCGCGCGACCTCACCGGGGACGTAGCGCGACCTGTCGCGCTCCATCGACAGCGTCGGCCACTCGGGCCGCTCCTCCTCGGGTGGCTCCTCCACGCGGAAGGTGTCGCTGTCGAAGACCGGGTTGTTCTCGTCATCCACCGCCCACGCCTCGACCCGGTAACGGTTCGGGCGTTCCGCCTCGAAGGTCACCGTGGCGCGGCCATCGGAGTCGGTCTCGATGTCGTACTCCGTGCGCTCCTCGTACCGGCGGCCCTCGCGGTCCTTCATGGGCTCGATGACCGCCAGCTCGACGCGGCGCGAGACGCCGTTGCCGTCGTAGTCGGCGGTGCGCACCGTGATGGTCGGCGTCTCCTCGCCGAGGATGTAGCGGTACTGGGTCGTGTCCACCGACAGGCGGAACTGCGCCGCGGTGATCAGCGTGGAGGCGCCGGCGGTGCGCGGCCGCAGCGCCAGCTCACTCACGGTCGCCTCGACGGACATGCGCCGATCGACCGTGGCGTGCACCGTCGGGACCTCGATCACCAGCTTGCCCGTCTCGTCGAGGATGCCCTGGCCGGTGATGGTATCCTCGATGCCGGTGGCGGCGGCCAGCCCCAGCCCGGCGGCGTCGCGGATACGCTCGGGCACCGGGCTGCCGGACTCGGAGAAGCGAATCTCGTACTCCACCTTGCCGCCGGAGACCGGGCTGCCGAAGAAGTAGTCGGCCGAGACGGTGACCGGGATGGTCTCGCCCTGCAGGTAGTGACGGCGCGGGATGGTGACCATCGGCTCGAACTCGGGCTTGCGGTAGGCCTTGACCTCGAAGCCGGTGTAGAAGACCGTGCGCATCTCGCCGCGGTCCACCATGGTGACGAGGTCGTACTCGCCCAACGGCGGCTCGGGGGCAAGCTGGAAGCTCCCCGCGAAGCTGCCCCACTCGCTGAGCGGCAGCTCCTCGCGATAGACCGGATCTGCACCGAAGCGAATCTCGACGGTGACGCCGTCGAGGCCGTCGGGCAGGCGGTAGGCGCCGCGCTGGGCGCGCCGCACGGTCCCGCGGAACTGCACGAGGTGGCCGGGCCGGTAGATCGGCCGGTCGGTGTAGACGTAGGCCTTGTAGGCCGGGACCCTGCCCGGCGCCGAGGGCGTGACGAAGGTTGGGTCGCCGCCGGTCGCGGTGAGCCAGTAGAGACCGGTCGCGTCCTCGAGCGGGAAGCTCACGGTGCCGTCGCGCTCAGTCTGCTTCGCGGCGATGCGCCCGTTCTGGTCATACAGGTGGACCCACGCGCCCGCGATGGGCCGACCGGTGCCCGCGTTGACCAGCCACCCGAAGACCACGTCCGGCGAGCGCTTACTCACCAGCGCGCGATCCGAGACCGCCACCCAGGTGCGCTTTTCGACGCCCCCGCCGGCCATCGAGATGACGTACACGCCCGGCGCGAGCCTGGGCGCCTCGATGTCGCGGTCGATCCACGAGTCCTCGTAGACCTTCTCGACGGTCATCACCCACCGCGCCGCGGGCCGGCGTCCGGACAGGTCCATGTGCTTCAGTCGGTAGGGGATGCTGCGCTCGTCCTGCTCGTCGGTCTCGTGGATGGCGTACGCATCCGGCGCGATCTCGCTCAGATCGACCCGGTAGGCGTGGAAGACCGCCCTGTTGGTGTTGTACAGCCATGCGCGCAGCGTCACCGGCTCGGTGGTCGGGAAGATGCGCATGAAGGCCTCAACGTCCACGTTCGGCGCGTGCTCATCGTCCTGCGCAAGCGCGCTCAGCGGCAGCGCCCCCAGCAGGATCAGCGCGGCGGCCAGGCTCAGCAGCACTCTCATCTTCGCGGTCATCAGTGACCCTCCCCGGCGCTACGGCTCGGTGGGTTGCTCGAGGATGCGGAAGGCCCGCACCCGGTAGTAGTCAACGCGGTCGCTCTCTCCCACGCCCGCGCGAATGCGCGCCCACGACTCCATCAGCTCCGCACGCGGCGTCTCCGCCGGCAGCACCACACCCCACCGCCGCGGCCCGCGCACCGCCAGGCCATCGACCAGCGGATCGAGTCCGGCCGGGCCGGTGATCGGTTCGGGCGGCGCGATCACGGAGACGATCAGGCGCAGACGCGGCAGCTCGGCGGGGGTGATGGGCGGGAAGCGCAGGTCCATGCCCGCGGCCATGCGCGCGGCGTGGACGACCTCGGCGGCGACAGTCGGGCGCGTCGGGTAGATGCTGCCCATGCAGCAGCGCGGCGCGTCGCCCAGGATGGCGCTCACGAACACGCCGCTGCGCTCGCCCAGGAGCGCGGGCAGATCATCGGGGAGCGTGACGCCCTCATGGCGCAGGACGCACGTCTCGAAGGTCTCACGGGCGAGGTCGAGCAGGGCCTGCCCGGCGACGGGGTCGGCCTCGAAGCGCGCGAGCAGGTCATCGGCGCGGGCAGGTAGAGCGAGCAGCGTGATGACGATGAGGCTGCAGGCGATCAGCCTCGGGAGGGGCCCTGCCCTGCGCCGCCACGTCCCCCACGGTGTCATGATGCCTCAAGGTTAGCCGCAGGGGCGGACGGCACCTGCAAGATGGAGGGTAGCGGCATCCGCCGACAGGAGTGTCGGCGGCACGGGAAGGCGGACCACCGCTGACCGCCCGAGCGCCGCAGGGGCAGGGGTGCTCGGAGCACCGCCGCGCGGAGCTGGTTGCGGGGTTCGCTGCGCGAACGCCCGTGTCACGGAACGGCGTGTCGCGCGTCGTTCGGAGGGGCGGGTCACCTGACCCGCCCTTGCCCGCCCCCATCGCCCGCCCTGCAATTGCGCCGAGCTGGTTGCGGGGTTCGCTTGGCGAATGCCCGTCTGACGGAACGACATGTCGTGCGTCGTTCGGAGGGGCGGGTCGCCTGACCCGCCCGCCGTCGCCCGGCCTCCACCGTTCGCCCTGCAATTGCGCGGAGCTGGTTGCGGGGTTCGCTTGGCGAATGCCCGTCTG
>CAZTZN010000203.1:3591-8253 GCA_964617715.1 uncultured Armatimonadia bacterium
CGCCCTGCAATTGCGCGGAGCTGGTTGCGGGGTTCGCTTGGCGAATGCCCGTCTGACGGAGCGGCATGTCGTACGTCATTCGGAGGGGCGGGTCGCCTGACCCGCCCGCCCTTGCCCGGCCCCCATCGCCCGCCCTGCAGTTGCGCCGAGCTGGTTGCGGGGTTCGCTTTGCGAATGCCCGTCTGACGGAGCGGCATGTCGTACGTCGTTCGGAGGAGCGGGTCGCCTGACTCGCCCCGATCGCCCGCTTTACAATCTCTTCCGGAACGCCACCGCACCGACCGTGAACAGCACCACGCCGAAGACCGTGAGCGCCACCGCCTGGGGCCAGAGGACATCCAGCCCCACCCCGCGCAGGAAGATGCCCCGCACGATCTCCAGGAAGTAGCGGTAGGGGATCAGCCACGCCACCTGCTGGATAATCCACGGCATGTTCCTGATCGGGAACATGAATCCCGACAGCAGCACCGCGGGCAGCATGATGAAGAACGAGGTGAGCAGCGCCTGCTGCTGGGTGTGGGAGATGGTCGAGATTAGCAGCCCCAGGCCCAGGCTGGTGAGGATGAACACCAGCGCCAGTGCGAACAGCAGCGGCAGGCTGCCGACGATGGGCACGTGGAACCACAGGCGCGCGAGCACGATGATCTCGGTGGCCGCCACCAGCGCCGTTCCGGCGTAGGGCAGCGACTTGCCCAGCAGCAGCTCCAGGGGGCGCACGGGTGTGACCAGGAGCTGCTCGAGCGTGCCCACCTCGCGCTCGCGCACGATCGACTGCGCGGTCCACACGGTGGTGATGATCATGATGATCAGGCCGAAGACGCCCGGGATCATGTAGTTGGCCGAGCGCAGGTCGGGGTTGAACCACACGCGCGGCACCATCTCGACCGTCGGCGCCCGGACGCGCACGCCCGCTCGGATGAGGCGCTCGTGCGTGATGCGCCGGGCGTGGTTCTCGAGCAGGCCGACCATGTAGGACGCGGCGGTACTGGCGGTGATCGAGTCCGAGCCGTCGATGTAGAGCGCGATGGGCGCGGGCTCGCCCCGGCGCAGATCGCGGGCGAAGTCCGGTCGCATGTGTAGCGCAAGCTGCGCGACCCCCGCGTCGAGGGCGGACCTGATTTCGCGTGGGTCCTGTACCCGGCCGACAAGGTCGAAGTAGTAGCTGGCGTCCACGGCGGCCGCGATCTCGCGGCTCTCGTAGCTGTTGCTCTGGTCGCACACGACCACGGGCACGTTCTTCACGTCCGTGGTGGCGGCGTAGCCGAACATGATGAGCTGCAGGATCGGGGCGATGACGAGCACCCGAATCAGCACAGGATTGCGGCGCATCTGCCGCAGCTCCTTGCGCAGCATCGCTCTCAGTCGCCGCGTTCTCTCGCGCATGTGTCAGCTACCGGCTTCCAGCTTGCGGTTAAGAGCCACGAGCGCACGGCCATCGCCGTCGCCGTGGCCGTTCCCCATCCCCCATCCCCCATTGCCCGCCGTTCACTCGAGCGACTTGCGGAAGGCCTTCGACGCAGCCACGACCAGCCCCAGCGCGATCAGGCCCAGCGCGAGCGCCTGAGGCACGTAGAGCCCCACCCCCGTGCCCTTGAGGTAGATGGCCCGGATAATCACCAGGAAGTGCGTGGCCGGGAAGATCTGCGCGATCCACTGCAGGGCCACGGGCATCGAGCGCACCGGGAAGACGAAGCCGGTGAGCAGCATGGTCGGCAGTATGGTGGACACGAAGGCGACCATGGTCGCGATCTGCTGGGTGCGTGCGATGCTCGAGACCAGCAGGCCGATGGCCAGCGAGGCGACCAGGTAGACCGCTGAGACGCCCAGCAGCGCCACGCGGTCGCCGGTGGGCGCGACGCCGAAGGCCAGGGCCCCCATGCCGATGGCGAGCACCACGTCGAAGCTGGCGATGAACACGTAGGGCACGAGCTTGCCCAGCACGATCTCCGCGGGCGCGATGGGCGAGGCGGCCAGGCCCTCAAAGCTCCCGGCTTCGCGTTCGCGCACGATGCAGCCGGAGGTCAGCAGCGCGGCCAGCATGGTCATGATGACCGCGATCAATCCGGGCACGATGAAGTTCACGCTCTCGAGTTCGGGGTTGTAAAGCACGCGCGGATGAACATCGAGCGCCGGAGCGACCATCGAGGCCGGGAGGCCGGCGTGCGTCACCCGGCGTGTCGTCAACTGCACCGAGTACGCGCGTACGACGCCCTCCATGTATCCCAGCGCGATCCCGGCGGTGGTCGAGTCGGCGCCGTCGAGCAGCACCTGCACGCGCGCGGTGCGCCCGGAGGCGATGTCGTCGGCGAAGCGCGGCGGGATAACCAGGGCGAAGCGCACCTCGCCGCGCTCGACCATGCTCTTCAGTCGTACGGTATCCTCGACCAGCGCCGCCAGCGCGAAGTAGTCGCTGCGCACCATGCTCTCCACGAAGTCGGCGCTGGCCTGCGAGCGGTCCCAGTCCTGCACGGCAAAGCGGATCTCGCGCACGTCGAAGTTGATGGCGTAGCCGTAGAGCAACAGCAGGACGATGGGCAGAAGGATGATGAGACCCAGGCTGCGCGCGTCGCGGATGTTGTGAGTCCACTCGGCACGCGCCACCGCCAGCATGCGCCGCACGGCATCGCAGCAGTTCATGCCACCGCCTCCCCCGCGTCGCCGACCAGCGCGACGAACACATCCTCGAGCGAGGGCCGCGTCCCCCGCACCGCGCCCGCAGTCACGCCGGCCTGCGCCAGCGCCTCGCCCAGCCGTCGCGGCGGGTCATCGGTGCCCTCGGCCACGCGCACGCGCACGTGCGCGCCCGACAGCGTGGCATCGCGCACGAACCGCTGCCCGGCGAGCACCTCGACGGCGCGCAGCGCCGGCCGGGCCTCGGCCACGAACACCCGGCCCTGCAGCGTCGCCAGCAGCGCCTGGGGCGTATCCAGCGCGATCAGCCGTCCGCTGCTGATCATCCCCAGGCGATGGCAGCGCTCGGCCTCGACCATCAGGTGCGTGGTGACCAGCACCGTGGTGCCCTCGGCGGCGAGGTCGCCGACCAGGTCCCAGAACTGCTGGCGCGCGCTCTGATCGACGCCGCTGGTGGGTTCGTCGAGGAAGACGATGGGGGGCCGGTGGATGATCGCACAGGCGAGCGCCGCGCGCTGGCGCCAGCCGGTCGAGAGCGTGCCGGTGAGCCGGTCAATCACCTCGGACAGGCCGATGCGCTCGACCAGCTCGTCGGTGCGACGCGCAATCTCCACGCTCGACAGCCCGTAGAGGCCCCCGTAGAAGTCGAGGTTCTCGCGCGGGGTCAGATCGGGGTACATGGAGAAGAGCTGGGGCATGTATCCGATGTTGCGGCGCAGCGGCTCGGGCTCGCGCGCGGCGTCGAAGCCGGCGACGATGGCGCGTCCGTCGCTGGGCAGCAGCAGGCCGCTGAGCATGCGGATGGTGGTGGACTTGCCCGCGCCGTTGGGGCCCAGGAAGCCGAAGACCTCCCCGCGGTCGATGCTGAAGCTGATGTGATCGACCGCCACGAAGTCGCCGAAGCGCTTCGTCAGCTCCTCGACCACGATCGCCGGCCCGGCCTCAGTCATCGTCGTTACGCCCCGCTTCGATGAGCAGCAGCGCGTCTTCCAGCCGCGGCTCAACCGACCGCGCCTCGCGCACTTCGACACCGGCATCCGCCAGCGTGCCTGCCAGCTCCCCGGCGTCCGGACCGCCTGCGGAGATGCTCACTCGCAGCTCCGCGCCCAGCGCCGAGACCGCGCACACGCCTTCGACCTCGAGCAGCGCCCGCCGCGCCGTGCGCGGCTCGTCCGCCGCTATCTCCACCAGCGACGCCGCGTGCGCTGCGATCAGCTCGCCGGGCGTGCCCGTGGCGATGAGGCGCCCCTCGTCGATCACGCCGAGCCGGCCGCAGCGCTCCGCCTCTTCAGCATCGGGCGTGGTCACGATGATCGTGACGCCTTCGGCGGGCAGGCCGTAGACGATACGCCACAGATCGCGGCGTGAGACCGGATCAACGCCGCGCGTGGGCTCGTCGAGCAGCAGCACTTCGGGCCGGTGGATGAGCGCGCAGATGAGCGCGGCCTTCTGCTTCATCCCGCCGGAGAGATCGCGCGCAAGGCGGTCGGTGAACTGCGTCATCCCGGTGGCGCGCAGCAGCTCATCACGGCGCGTCATGACCTCCGCACGCGGCTGACAGAACAGGTCGCCGAAATACGCGATGTTCTCGGCCAGGGTCAGGTCGCCGTGCAGGGCGAAGGTCTGCGGCAGATAGCCCAGGCGCCGGCGCGCCTGCTCAGGCCGGGCGCGCACGTCGATGCCCGCGACTTCAATCACGCCCTCGTCGGGCGCCAGCAGCCCGCACAGCAGTCGCAGCGTCGTGGTCTTGCCCGCGCCGTCGGAGCCGACGAGACCGAAGATCTCCCCGCGTCGGATGGACAGATCGAGGCCGTCCACGGCATGGATGTCGCCGAAGCGCTTGCGCAGGCCCTCGGTCCTGACGGCGATCTCGGTGCCCTCGATAGTCATCGGGTCTCGCCACCGCTGCCCGCGCAGGTGAACCTGCCCCCACCGTGGATCGACACGGAACCCGCGCCACCCATTGCCTCCAGAGAGCCGCCGCCTTCGCGGCTGGAGGCGCCGCCCCGCGCCGCGACGACGCACGGCCAG
>CAZTZN010000204.1:0-8251 GCA_964617715.1 uncultured Armatimonadia bacterium
CCGTAGCTCGCAGCTCGTCGCTACATGGAGGCGAAGCCGACATGCCCGACATTACCGTCGTTCTCGGCTTTGACATGGAGACCGACGTGGGGAGCTGGTCGCCGTACTATCGCGGCATCGAAGAGGGCACGCCGCAGCTCCTCGAGCTGCTGGCCGCGCAGCAGGCGACCGCGACCTTCTTCTTCACCGGTGACGCCGCGCGCAACTTCCCCGAGGTCGTGCGCCGGGTGGACGAGGCCGGTCACGAGGTCGGTTGTCACTCCCTCTATCACGAGACCGTGGGCGACCCGATCTTCGAGATTCCGGGGGTCAAGCCGCTGCTGCCCGAGGAGGTGCCTTTGCGCCTGCAGGTCGCGACCGAGTGGGTTGGTGAGGCGCTGGGCCACCAGCCGGTCAGCTTCCGCGCCCCGCGCCTGTGGGCCAGTACCGCCATGCTCAACGCGCTCGAGGACATGGGATACGTGGCCGATGCCTCCTACCCGCTTTACTACTACGAGGAGCGGCTCGCGCCGTATCATCCGAGCCGCGACGACTGGACGCGGCCGGGTGACATGCGCATCCTCGAGATCCCGAACTTCGCGGACATGAGCATCGACTCCCGGGATGAGTACGGCCGCGACCGCGACCAGTGGCCGCTGTTCCGCACGCACAGCGCCGAGCGGCTGATGGAGCACATCGACGGGTTCATCGGCTACGTGCGCGAGCGCGGCGAGCCGGTGGTGTTGTGCTTCTACTTCCACCCGTGGGAGTTCGTGGAGATGCCCACGGAGATGCACTACGGAGAGGGCACGGTGGTCCCGGACTACTTCCTGGTGGAGAACTGCGGCCCGTATGCGCTGGAGCAGCTTGGTGCGTTGATGGATCTGTTGACCGCGCGTGGGGCGACCTTCACGACCGCCCGCGACCTGGCCGCAGGCTGGGACTGACTCACTGCCGTCCCGTGCCGCCGACACTCCTGTCGGCGGGTGCCGTCGCCGTTGCCGTTGCTCGTCACTCGCATCTCGGCGCTCGGACCGGCCCCTCCGAACGACATCGTTGCCGTCGCCGTGCGCCGCTGCCGTTCGCCGTTTGCTGGTAGCTGGAAGCTGGTCGCTGGCAGCTACACGGAGGCGAAGCCGATATGCCCGTCGGAAACGGACGCTGCACCTGGATCTTCCCCGACGGCGACCTGCCGCCCGCCGGTGCGGAGGGCCTGCCGCTGGAGGGGCACGAATCGCTGATCGTGCTCAACACCGGCGACGAGGATGCGCACATCGAGATCGACGTGTACTTCGAGGACCGCGAGCCGGAAGAGGGCCTGAAGGTTGAGGTGCCGGCGCGCAGGGTGCGCTGCTTCCGCATTGACAAGCCGCTGGGCGATCGCGGCTTCCAGGTCCCGTTCGGCCAGTATGCGCTGCGGCTGCGCTCGGATGTCCCGATCATCGCGCAGATCGGCCGCGCCGACGTGCGCCAGCCCAACCTCGCGTACTACACGACGATCGGCTTCGGGGAGTAGGCACACAGGCAAGGCCGACGACCGGCCGTTGTCGCTCGGAAAGCGGCGCTTGAGAGCCGCCGCCGTTGCCGACGAACGATGCGACGGGACGGCGGCGCATGTGAACATGCGCCCTCCGGACGACATGGACAGTCGTGCGGTGCGGGGAGAACGCCCCTCCTGCCGGCAGGGACGATGACCGGCGGGACACGGGCCGCGAAGCCCGTCCCGCGAGCCGCTCAGGGAATTCGCAGGTAAACTCCCGGCCCTGCAACACGGCGACGGCGACGCATGCCCCTTACCCGCGGCTCGCAGCCCGGAGCCGATGGCCGGCAGCCGGGGAACGACCTGCACGCCGATGCGCCTGCCGTTGGCTGGTGACTGATAGCCGATAGCTGGAGGCTGACGACATGCGACTTGCCGACACCATCCCGTTCTCGACGGATCTACGCGCGCCCATCTGGACCGACATCGCCCCCCGTCCCGACGCCGAGCCGCAGCCCGGCGACGTGGTCATCGACTCATCGTGGGGCATCCGCGCCGGAGACGACGCGCCCGCGGTGGCGACCGCCGCCACGCTGCTCGACGAGGTGCTTGAGCGCTCCTACGGGGTGGCGCGTGCGGCGCGGACCGAGCGCGCCATCACCCTGCGCGTCGATCCGTGCGTCGGCGATCATCCCGAGGCCCACACTCTGACCGTCTCGGGCGATGGTATCGAGGTCGCGGGCGCGGGGCCGGTGGGCGTGCTGCACGGTGTCTTTCGGCTGATCGCGCATATGCGCGCGCGCGGCGGCCCGTTCGTGCCGGAGGTGGAAGAGACGCGGGAGCCGCTGTTCGCACACCGCATCCACCGCTCGCCGCTGTCGCCGTTCTACGTCGAGGAGCTGACCGGCTACGTGGGCCCGCCATTCGAGACCAAGTGGCGCGAGGTCGAGTGCGTCTATCCTGCGTACACGGAGGAAGACGCGGGGCCGGACGAGTTCTATCACGATAACCTGCTGCTGCGACTGGCGATGCACGGCTTCAACGGCATCTGGCTGCGCGCGGCGTTGCGCAAGTTCGCCAGATGCTCGGCCTTCCCGGAGTTCGGTGAGGACTCCGATCGCATCCTCGGCGAGCTGCGACGGCTGTGCCGGCGCGCCGAGCGGCTGGGCATGAAGGTATATCTGTACATGAACGAGCCCATGGGGCTCGACGAGGACGATCCGTTCTGGGAGAAGTACCCGCAGGTCAAGGGCACGCTGTGCCACCTCAAGCCCGTGAACTACCTGTGCTCGAGCACCGCGGAGGTCAAGTCCTACCTTCGCGAGTCGTGCGAGTATGTGTTCACGCAGGTGCCGGAGCTGGCGGGGGTGCTGCTCATCACCGCCTCGGAGTACCCGAGTCACTGCTGGTGCCACACGCGCATGCCGGGCAACGCCGAGCAGCTTGAGGAGATGCTGGTCGGCGGCAAGCTGTGCCCGCGTTGCGCCGAGCGCACACCGCAGGAGGTGGTGGGCGAGATCATCACGCTGATCCGCGACGGTGTGAAGGCCGCGCAGCCCGAGGCCGAAGTGATCGCGTGGAACTGGAGCTGGAGCATGTGGGAGGAGGACCCACAGCGGGGGGTGCTGGAGCAGCTCCCTGACGACGTGATCGTGATGGGCGACTACGAGCGCGGGGAGATGACCGCGGCCTGCGGCTTCGAGTACAAGAACGATGAGTACTCCATCAAGGTCATCGGCCCGTCGGCGCGCTTCGTGGGTGTGGCCGAGTTCCAGCGCTCCCGAGCCATGCCGGTCTACGCCAAGGTGCAGATCGGCACCACGCACGAGAATCCGGACGTCCCCTATCTGCCGACGCTGGACAAGATCGCGCGCAAGTGGCAGACGCTGGCGCAGTCGGGGACCACGGGCATGATGACCTGCTGGAACTTCGGCAACATGCCCTCGCTGGGCACCGAGATCACCGGCGAGATGAACTGGGACCCGCAGCCGTCGGTGGAGGACGCGCTGCTGGCGCTGGCCACGCGGCATTTCGGGCCCGCGGCGGCGCCGCACATGGTTGCGGGCTGGATGCAGCTCTCGCGCGCCCAGGACGACTTCCCGACCTCAATCCCGGTGATGTACTACGGGCCGGTGTCGCGCGGGCCAGCGTTCCCGCTGGTCTTCGAGCAGGTGGATCGTAAGTTCCCGCGCTCGTGGCTCCTCGACACCATCACCGAGGGCGACCGCCTCGACTGGGTGGGGCCCTTCGGGGCGGAAAAGGTGCTGGAATGCTATCGCGCGGTCGCGGAGCAGTGGGCCGAGGGGATCGCGCTGATGGAGCCGGCGCTGAAGGTGGCGCAGGGTAGCGATCTTGACCGAGCGGAGCGCGAGATCGGCGTGGCGCGCTTCTGCCTGCGCCAGCTCATCAGCTCGGCGCACGTGGTGGACTTCCTGCTCACCCGCGATGCCTACCATGCCGCGAACGATCCGGCCGAGCGACTGCCGCTGCTCGACCGGCTGGAAGCGATCTGCCGCGAGGAGGCCGACAATGCGCGCGCGGCGATCCCCCTGTGTGACGCCGACTCGCGCCTGGGCTGGCACGGCGAGGCCTACGGCTACATGATCAACCGTGAGCTGATCACGGCAAAGCTGGCGAAGCTCGACACGGTGCTCGACCGCCTCGCCGCCGAGCGGCGCAAGCTGAAGGAGTAGCCGGTGCCGCACGCGCCGGGGAACGGCTGCGACGGATGGCCCCGTCGGTGACGGGCGGCCGCTTCGCGACCCGCACAGAGGAGTGGGGACGCCGCGCGTGGAAGGTGTGGAGAGCGGCGCGCGGGCACGGGTTGTGCGGCATCCCGGCCTGCACGGGCGACCATCGAGGTCACGCGGGAGAGCGCGTCATGTCGCCGTGGTACTACCTGGTTGTGCTGATCGAAGTGCCCCTGCTGCTTACCCTCGCCTACGTCGGAGGCTGGTGGTTCTACGCGCTGATCGCCTTCATCACGCTCATGGGGATGGGTGAGCTGTACTCGGCCCTGATGGCGCGCAAGGCGCGGCCCGAGGCCGGCGTGGGCTACCTGTGTGCCCTGCTGATGCTGGCGGCGGCGCAATTCGCCTCGGCGGAACTCTGGCCTGAGGCGATGCTCGCGTGCAGCTTCGTGGCGATGGCGGCGCCGCTGGGCGCACAGTTCGCGAGCACCGGCGTGCCCGGTCGTGCGCGCGACAGCGCGCTGACTACCTTCGGCATATTCTACGTCGCCTTGCCCATGAGCTTTATCTTCCTGCTGTGCCGTTTCGACATCATGGAAGCGGTGACCGGCAGCAGCGGCGGCCCGGTGAAGGCGCGGCTGGGCGCTCTGCTGATGGTGGCCGCCGCCGTGTGGCTGTCGGACACCGCGGCATGGGCCATCGGCCACCTGTGGGGACGGACGAAGCTCGCGCCGCGGCTGAGCCCGCGCAAGACGGTCGAGGGGGCGCTCGCCGGCGTCCTCACCGCGGTGCTGGTGACCGTCGGCGTGGGCGGGTGGGCCGGCCTGCCGGTCATGCATGGGCTCATCCTGGGGGTCCTGCTCAGTCTGGCCGCGCAGGTGGGCGACCTGGCCGAGTCGGTCATCAAACGCGACCTGGGCCTGCGCGATTTCGGCACGCTGCTGGGCCCGCACGGGGGCATGCTCGATACCTTCGACGGCATGCTCTTCGCCGCGCCGGTTGCGTGGCTGTACCTGTGGTTCTTCGTGCTGCCCTGAACACTATCCCACGGCGTCGCCGTGCGGCGGTCGCTGTGCGTGGAGGAGACTGAGATGATCGTGGCCGTGCCGCGCGAGATCAAGGACGGAGAGCGACGGGTCGCGTTGGCGGCGCCCGGGGTGGACGCGCTGGTGCGCGCCGGACACGAGGTGCTGGTCGAGGCCGGGGCCGGGGGCGGCAGCGGCATCCCCGACGAGGAGTACCGCGAGCACGGCGCGCAGATCGTGGACGCGGCAACCGCGTGGGGCGCGGCCGACATGGTGGTCAAGGTCAAGGAGCCGCTCGAAGAGGAGTACCACTACCTGCGGCCCGGCCTGGTGCTGTTCACCTACCTGCACCTGGCCTCCTCGCGCACGTTGACGGAGACGCTGCTGCAGCGCGAGGTCACGGGCATCGCCTACGAGACGGTGCAGACCGAGGACGGTCGCCTGCCGCTGCTGGAGCCGATGAGCGAGGTGGCGGGCAAGCTGGCCACGCAGGTGGGGGCGCACTGCCTGGAGAGCCCCTCGCATGGGCGCGGTATCCTGCTGGGCGGGGTCACCGGCGTGCCGCCCGCCGAGGTGGTAATCATCGGCGCGGGTACGGTAGGCCAGAACGCGGCGCATGTGGCCCTGGGGCTGGGCGCGCAGGTTACACTGCTGGACATTGATGCGCGCCGGCTGCGCCACATGGAGGAGATCACACGCGGCCATCTGATCACCATGTTCTCGAACCCCTACGCAGTCGGGCGCTGTGCCCGCTTCGCGGACCTGCTGGTGGGGGCGGTGCTGGTGCCGGGAGCGCGTGCGCCGCGGCTGGTGACCGAGGAGATGGTACGCACCATGAAGCGCGGCGCGGTCATCGTAGACGTCGCGGTGGACCAGGGCGGCTGCATCGAGACTATCCACCCGACCACTCATTCCGACCCGATCTACGTCGAGCACGGCGTGGTGCACTACGCGGTACCCAACATGCCCGCGCTGGTGCCGCGCACCTCGACCTTCGCGCTCACCAGCGTGACTCTGCCCTACGTGGTGCGCATCGCCGACCTGGGCGTCGAGGCCGCCTGCGAGCAGGACCCGGAGCTGGGGGGCGGCCTGAACGTCATGGGCGGTGCGATCATCCATCGAGCGGTGGCCGAGGCGTTCCCGGACCTCGCCAACTGAGCGCCGGGCCGCCGCCCGCGCGAACCGACATGAAGCCACGCGCGCTCGTGGACATCATCTGGGCGGTGGTAGCCGGCGGCGGCACGCTGGCGGGCATTATCGTGTGCGCGCGTATCCAGGGCTCCGCCCAGACGCCCGGCATGCGGATCGCCCTCATCGGGCTGGCCGTCGGGCTGGGGCTGACGGGCGGCATGGTCCTCGCGCGCGTGACCGCCAGGCGCCGACGCCGTCACCGCACCGGCCACTCCCGACGCCTGCGCCGGCACACGCGCACCGTCGCCTTCGCCATCGGCGGCGTCATCGTGGCCTGCACCATCGTCGCCCTGTGGCTGTGCGAGGCCATCTGGCTGGTAGTCGCGCTCGGGCTCACAGGGCTGGCGTTGACTCGGCTGTGGTACTGGCTGGAGACGCTGGGGCTGTCGAGCGGCGCCATCTCTCTGCGGCATCGCCGCAGCAGCAGGAGTTCGCGGCGTGACGACCGGGATTCCGAGCATCGGGACCGGCCGGACGAAGAGGAAGGGAAGGCCGACGAAGATCACGACGTCGGCGACACATAGCGGCAAGACGATCGTGAGGGAAATATGAGCGCCTGAGTGAAGGAGAACCGAGAGCTACGCTGCATATATCATGCGTAGCTGACCGCAGATGGATCGCGTGTCCGCCTCCTCTGCGGAAGCTCTCTCCGCCCACCGGCCTTCCCGGGGCCCGGTGGGCGGACTCTGTTCTGCGGGGGCACAAAAGCACACGGCCGCCGACAGGAGAATCCGTCGGCGGCCGTAGACAGCAGTGCGGCTGTGCGGGCCTAGTGGAAGTGGTAGTAGCGCCAGGGGCCGGAGCCTGCGACCGGGTTGCTGTGCGGACGCGGGCAGTTCTGGATGCCCCGCGGCAGCGACTTGGCGTGCCCGTCGGCGAAGCACACGTTGGCCTGGCCATTGTGACGGCTGTCAACCACGTAGTAGGCGTGGTTGTACTCGGCGGCGATGGCGGCGGTGGGCGAGCTGGCGTTGTCGGTGCGCTCCCAGTACGAGCGCTGGCAGACGTAGTTGGTGGAGTCACAGACCAGTATGTTCTCGGCGGGCGCGGTCATGGCCGACAGCGGCTGCCCGTACCAGGGCGCGTCCAGATTCGGGTCACCGCCCCAGTCGGCCGGGTTGTAGCCGATGCCGCCGGCGTATCCCAACACCTCACGCATGGCGCCGTAGCCCGCGTTGATGATCCCCGCCGTCGCGCTGGGGGTCTCACTGCCCCACGACACCGAGGGACAGCGGAAGATCTGGTTGTTCTTCACGTAGGGCATGAGGCACCGAATCCACGAGTCCATCTGTGTCCAGACACCGTGGTCACGACCCATCAGGCAGTCGCACAGCTTCTCGTCGTAATCCTGTGCATACATCATGAAGGCGGTCCCGATCTGCTTCATGTTGCTCAGACACGAGGACTGCCGGGCCTTCTCGCGAGCGCGCGCGAAGACCGGGAACAGGATGGCGGCGAGTATCGCGATGATCGCGATGACGACCAGCAGCTCGATGAGGGTAAAGCCTGTGCGCTTCACATCAATTACCTCCAGGGGTGGGCCAATCGTCCACGCTTTGGCGGGTCAGGCGAGTGCTTCGACGCGCGCGAGCCGATCCCTCCTGCCCGGGCAAAGTACAGCGGCACACCCGCGGGCGGGAGGAGCCGCCAGCGGCCGCCGATGTGCACGGTCAGGAGCGCCTAGTGGAAGTGATAGTAGCGCCAGGGCCCGGCGCCGGCGATCGGGTTGCTGTGCGGGCGCGGGCAGTTCTGGATACCCTGCGGCAGCGACTTGACGTGACCATCGGCGAAGCACACGTTGGCCTGACCGTTGTGACGACTGTCAACCACGTAGTAGGCGTGGTTGTACTGGGCCGCGATCCCCGGGTTCGGGTGACTGGAGTTGT
>CAZTZN010000205.1:0-8228 GCA_964617715.1 uncultured Armatimonadia bacterium
AGTCGGCGCCCGCCTGCACCATCTCGCGCACCGCCTTGCGCACCTCCCACGGCCCGTCGGCGTCCCGAAAGCGCACGTGGCCGAAGGTCGGGGTCACCACGCAGCCCGCCACCAGCCGCGCGCAGCCGCGCACGAAGCGCGCCTCGATGCCGTCGCGCAGGGCGATGCCCTTGAGGTTGGCGGAGACCGAGCAGACCGTCGTGATCCCGCGCTGCAGCGACAGGCGCAGTACCTGCTGCCCGGCCGGGTCGCCGCCCACGTGCCCGTGGCCCTCGATGAGCCCGGGCATGACCGTCCGCCCCGAGGCGTCGATCACCTCGGCGTCATCGGGTACCGCGATCTCGCCGGCCGCGCCTATCGCCTGGATACGCCCGTTGCGCACGAGCGCCACGCCGTCGTCAATGGGCTGCGCGCCGGTCCCATCGAACAGTCTGCCATGCAGGATCGCCTTCGGGCCGAACATCTTCCGTGTCCTCCGTGAGCAGGTGAGTGCACGTGCGCACCGCAGGTTCGCCGCCGGGCGCGCCGTCCCTGTCGCGGCGAAGGTATCTGTGCCCGGCGCGGCCAAGTTGTCGGCGTTGGGCGACCGACATTTCGCCGATAGGAGACCTGCGCCATGACCCGCTGGACCATCGGCCTGCTGGCCCTCATGAGCGCCGCGAGCTGCGCCTGTGCCCGGGAGCCGACCGACCACGCGCTGGGCCGACCCTACCGCGTCTCGCCCGCACCCTTGGAGGCCTACGCGGACGCCGATGGCCCGCAGGCCTTCGCGCCGGACGCGTTCTATCGCGGCGAGCTGACCGACGGCGTCACCGGCCCGGCCAACTACAAGGCCACCGAGTGGGTGGGCTGGCGCGACGTCAGCTACACCGAGCCGATCAGCGTCGAGATCGACCTGGGCGAGCCCGCGTGGGTCGAGCGCATCGAGGTGACCATCTGCGGCTCCTCGGGCAACGTCGAGCCCCCCGAGCGCATCGACCTCGCGGTGGTCAGCCCCGACTTCCCGCTGCCGGTCCCGGTACAGGTGGCGCAGATTCGCGCCTCCGAGCCGTTTGACCCCGGCGCCACACGCGTGTACACCTACGCCCTCGACGGCCTTGCGCTGCGCGCCACGCGGGTCCGCCTCGACTTCCAGGAGCGGACCTGGAGCTACCTGTTCCTCGACGAGATCCGTGTCCTGGGCGGCGAGGCGGGGGAGCCGGGTATCCTGCCGGTGCAGGACCTGACGTTCGAGGCCGAGGCCGGCGCGACCACCGGCGATATCGCCGAGGTGGAGGGCGCATCCGCATCCACCGTGCGGCTGGACGCCGCGGGCGAGGAGCTGCGCTTCGAGCTGCCGCTGCCCGCCGGCGACTACACGGTGCGTGTGCGCTCGATGGCCATCGAGCCGGACACCTTCAGCGAGGTCGCGCTGACCGCGGGCGAGTACGCCATGCGCCCGCAGGCGATCACCAACTCGGTCTTCACCTGGCAGCGCTCGCACTTCACGCAGCCGCAGGATGGCCCGACGGTCATCACGATGACGCTGCGCGAAGGGGCCGGCGTCTACCTCGACCGCGTGCGCATCCATCAACTGACCCTCAACGAGACTATCACCGCGCTCCATCCCTTCGAGCGCGACACCACGCTGGTGGCCGATGGCGAGTGCCGCTGCATCATCGCCATCGCCGATGACGGCCGCTTCGACACGCAGGCCGAAGCGCTGGCGGCCGAGATCGCGCGCCGCAGCGGCGCCCGGCCGGAGATCGTGCGCGGCGACGAGATCACTGAGGAGCACTTCCGCTCGACCAACGTCATCGCGCTGGGCACGCGGGAGAGCACCTTCGCGTTGGTGAAGTCTTCGCCCGATGCGTGGCGCAGAATCCCGTCGCCGCCGGCGGACGGCGCGCCCCAGCTCTTCATCGACGTGGAGCCGCGCGGTCGGGGGGTCAACACGCTGGTGGTCGGCGGGGGCGATGAGGCGCAGGTGCAGGCCAGCGTCGATGCCCTGATCGCCCGGCTGCAGGGTGAGCGTACGCTGCTCGTGCCGTGGGACCCCCTGCCCGCACCGAGACTGGTGGACAACCCCGAGCACTACCGGGAGATGGCCGTGCAGAGCGGCATCTGGATCCGCACCGGCGACATCCGGCATCTCCAACGCGACTGGAAGTACTACCCCGACGACACCTTCGTCCTGCTGGGCTACCGCTACCTGGAGTACCTCGACTCGCCCGATACCATCCGCCAGATCGCCTATGACGGCTTCATCGATGCCGAGACGCAGAAGGTCCTGGGCGCGTGGGACCGACGCGAGCATCACGGCAGCATCCCCCGGCTCGAGTCGCTGCAGCTCACCAACCTGATCCTGCTGATGGCCCGCAAATGCGCCGGCATCTTCGACTGGAACTGCTGCCAGGTACCCGGCGAGCCCAAGGCCCATCACCCGCCCGAGGAGCGCACGCGCATCCTGACCGGGCGCGAACCGACGATCGCGCATAACCATCGGACCTTCCCCACCTACGCCATCGCGGTGTGCGGGGACTACTTCAGTAAGTACTACGGCCTGCCCGAGGCGCAGGACTGGCTGAGGTGGGCCGACCTGTTCATGCAGGGCCCGTTGGCCAGCTCCAAGCCGATGGAGGACTGCTGGGGCTACCAGGACATCACGTCCATCCACGTCGCGCGCTACGCGGCGGTCTCCGGGCGCTGGGAGTGGTTCGACGCGCCGATGGTGTACGACTTCCTCAAGCTGCGCCTGATGAGCTTCGACAACATGGGCGCGGGCGTCGGCTACGGCGATGTCGGCGCCTACTCGCCGGGCGCCGGCCCGATTACGCCCGAACAGAACGCCCGCAACTGGCTGGCGGCGTGCGGGGGAAGGCTCGACCTCGACCGCGCCAACTGGGCCGGGCTGCTGGGTGTGTGCGTGCATCCACTGGAGCCGATGTATTACGCATGCTACGGCGCCGGATCGCCGGTGGCGCCGGATGCGTGCTTCGACAAGCTCAGCTTCCGCAACGCCGTCGATCCGCAGGCGGCGTACCTGCTGCTCGACGGCATCTCCGGTGGCTATCACGGCCACTGGGACGGCAACTCCATCCTGCGCTTCACCGACAACGGCCGCGTCTGGCTGTGCGAGGGCGACTACATCAAGGGCGATCCCGGGGATCACAACACACTGACCGTAATGCGCAACGCTGAGAGCGGTCTGCCGGGCCTGTTCTCGAGCCTGGAGGCGCGGTTCGAAGGCGGCCAGTGGGGATCGACCATCACCCGCACGCCCGCGTACACCGGCCTCGACTGGGACCGCCACATCATCTGGCACCGGCCCACCGATACCTTCCTGCTCTTCGACGAGGTCACCGCGGTCGAGCCGGGCGCATACGACGTGAGCGCGCGCTTCCGCAGCCTCGGCGAGACCAGCCTGGCCGATCGCACCTGGACGGTCGAGCAGCAGGGCGAGCGCTTCTTCCTGCACGCCCCCGGCGCCGGCCGACTCATCGAGGCCACCGACCCCGACCAGGCCGCCAACTGGCGGGCCTATGAGTTCGTCGAGGACAGCACGCCGAAGCTGCTCAGCCACCGCCTGCGCCGCGATCTGCAGGCGGGCGAGCGCGCGGTCCTGCCTGCGGTCTTCTATGCCGCGCAGGCGCCGCGGCAGACCGCGCTGCCGATTACCGAGGGCGCGATCGCCCTCGACGGCGACCTGCGCATGATTGCAGGCGTCGAGGGCCTGGCGATCGAGGGCCTGCAGATCGGCGCGCAGCAGTTCGTGGTCGGTGTCGAGAGCCTCCTGCTGATCGACGGCACGCGGCTGGCGACCGGGCGCACGCTCATCGAGGCGACCGCCCCCGTGCGGCTGACGATCTCGGCCGCGGAGGGCACGGGCGTGGTCGAGGCCGACGCGCCGGCGACCCTCTCGGTGCTGACCGATCGGGAGGCGCCCCTGACCATCGACGGTCAGACGGGCGCGCCCGGGGCCGATGGCCTGACCACGGTGAGCGTCGCGCCCGGGCGCCATGAACTGACCGGCGGCTTCGCAGCGCTGGCGGAGGAACTCGCGCGCGCATGGCAGGTCGGTTGGGCGGCGGCTCAGGCCGCGGGCCAGGCGCCGCCCCCAGAGCCGCCGGCGGCGCATGACGCCACGCCCGCGTGGACCGCCGACCTCCCCGCGATCATCTCCGCGGTGACCACCGGGGACCTCGACGGCGATGGCGCCGCGGAATTCGTTGCCGGCTGCGAGGACGGCACGCTGGCGGCGGTGGGCGGCGATGGCGCGGAGCGATGGCGCGTCACCGTCGGCGCGAAGGTCAATGATATCGCCATCGCCGACCTCGACGGCGATGGCGCACCGGAGGTGCTGTGCGGCGCGGAGGACTCGCACCTGCACGTACTCGGCGCCGACGGAGCCGAACGCTGGACGCGCTACTTCGAGGGGCACTATGCGGAGGGCGGCACCGATGGGCACGTGCGCGTGGTACAGGTGGCCGACTTCCAGGGCGACGGCGTCCCCGAGATCGCGGTCGGCTGCGCCAACACCTTCTTCTACGTGCTCGACAACCACGGGGAGCTGCTGGGTGACGGCGCGCCGTGGGAGACCGGCTGGCGCCACAAGGCCTGCGCGATCAACGCCGCCGACCTGACCGGCGACGGAGTGCTGGAGCTGCTGGCGGGCTGGACCTACTTCTCGCAGCGTATCGTGGACTTCACGAAGTCCGGGCGCGCGCGCAACTCCGTTGTGCCCAGCAGCAAGAGCGGCGCCTCGGCCATCGCCGCCGCCGACGTCTCCGGCGACGGCCTGGCCGACGCCATCTACGCCGACGCCGACGGCACGGTCACCGCATGCACGGTCGCGCGTGCCGGTGAGCCGGGCGCGCAGGTGTTCTGGCAGAAGTTCATCGGCGATGACCGGCTCGCGGCCGTAGTCGCGCGGGACCTCGACGGCGATGGCGCGGCCGAGATCGCGCTGGCCTCGCACTCGGGCTTCGTGGCGCTGCTGGCCGCCGACGGCACGGTCAAGTGGGTGCGCTACGCAGACAACCAGGTGACCGACCTGGTGGCGGTGGGCGATGGGAGCGCGCTCGCGCGCACCTCGACGGATGGCTCGCTGGTGGTGCTCGATGCGGCGGGAGAGGAGTTGGCGCGCTGGAACTCGGGCGAGCCCCTGCGCATGATCGCGGCGGACGATGATCTGCTGGTTGCCGCCGGCGACAGGGGGCTGCTGGCCGTGCGATGGAGTCGCTGAGACCGGCGGGGTGAGATGGGGCTCGCATTGCGCGCCCCATCTCACCCCGAGCGCGCAAACCGCGCTCGGGGCGGCCCCTCCACGACGGACAACAGCGAGCCGCTCGCGTGGCGACGACACCGCGGGCGGTATTGACAGGCTGAAAAGCCTGTCCGCCGTGTCGGCGGGCGCATGCACACGGCTACTGCGTTGTTGACGGCGCCTCCAGCCAGGTGCTGGCGGTGCGGCGGATGGCGCGCAGAACCACGTGGTTGCCGGGCCAGGCCTCGAAGACGAGGCGCACGCGGCGATCGCGGTCGAGGATGATGATCGTCGGCACGTGGCGCAGGACCAGCGGACCGGACAGTACGCCCCCGCTGTCGAGCAGCACGGGGAATTCAGGCAGATCGTCGCCGCACACCTGCCGGAGCCGGTCGCTCCAGCGCCCATCCACGCTGATCGAGATCAGACGAAAGCCCAGGTCCTCCTGGTGCGTGGCGAGCGCGCGCAACTGCGGGAGCTGCTCGATCCAGGTGTCGCACCAGAACGCAAACAGGTTGAGCACCACCACCGGCTCCTGCACATCCGCGAGGCGGAAGGCGCCACCGCGCATGTCCAGCAGTGTGAAGTCGGCGACCACCATCCCCAGCGCCGGGTGCGGGCCGGCGCCCTCGGCGTCGGCGAAGCACGCACAGGCCACCAGGGCGAGCCCCGCAATCACGACTGCGACGCTCATCGCGATCCGGTCGCGGGCCGCCGTCTGTCCTTGCCCGGTCCCCGGTTGCCGGCTCCCGGTTGCCGCCACCATCACTCACTCACATCCGCCACGCGCATGCGCACCAGGCGATTGTAGCCACGCACCTCGGGGAAGTACATCAGCGACGCGGTTGAGGGCAGGACGCGGTACTCGCCCGGCGCCTCGGTGCGCAGCACGTAGCTGATCTCGTGCGCGCCCTTGTGCAGGTAGTCGAAGAAGAAGATGATCCGGTTGTCCCACACCTCGCGCCGGTCCCAGGGATTCTCCCACGGCCGATCCTCGCCGCTGATGACCTCGCAGCCCGCCGGGATCGGCTCCTCCAGCATCGTGTAGTGCAGGTCCTCGCGCGCGGTCAACCGCAGCGTCACCTGCACCACGTCGCCGGGCTGCTGGGTGTCGGCCTCCACCGGGTTCTCGGCGGGCAGGGAGTACTCGCGCCTGACCACGATGTCCTCGGTGGTCGGCACCGCGGTCTCCGCCGGGATGAGGTAGCTCATGCGCGCCGACCAGTAGATCATGCCGGGCCCGTCCTTGTCGATGGTCAGCGCGTTATCACCGGCGGCCAGCGCCTCCGCGCCGACGGTGATGGTCACCGGGTCGGCGAAGATGCTGTCGGTGGTCATGCGCGCGGTGCCCACCTGCGCGCCGCCCACCGAGACGTTCGCGGTGTACTGCGGCGCGAGCTGATCGGGGGTGTGCCCGCGATACGCCGCCAGCGCCAGCACCGCCGCCGCGGTGTCCTTGGTCGAGCGCCATGACTTGCCCGAGCGCATCGTCATCAGCCAGCGCACGGCGCCGTCGATGGTGTCCGATTCGGGCTTGACCTCCAGCAACAGACGCATGACCTGCGCGGTCACTTCGACATCGTTGTTGAGCCACGAGTAGCGTGCCTGGCCCTCGGCGGCCCAGTGGGCGCCGATGCCCTCGCGGATCGCCTGCGCCTCCAGCTCATCGGCGATGGTCGCCGCCGAGTCGGCCAGCGCCTGCGTGTCGCTCTGCACCTGCGACTGCGACAGCCGGTGCAGCGCCAGCCCCAGCGAGGCCTGGCTGAACATGTCGAGCTTCTCGCGCTCGTCCCACAGCGCGTTGATGGCAGCCGAAGCCTGCGACCACGAGTGGTCATTCCACACGTCGGCGTAGGCCAGCGCCCACAGCAGGTAGGCGCGCGCGCGGGCGTAGCGCTCCTCGCCGAGGGTGTCCAGCAGGTAGCTCACGCCCCGCCGCATCGGCGACGCCGCGCCCACGTAGCCGGCCTCGTCGGCGATCTTCAGCCCGTAGACCACGTAGGCGGAGATGAACGGGTCGCTGTCGTCGAACTCCCACCAGTGCCAGCCGCCGTCATCGTGCTGGTAGCGGATGAGCTTCTGCAGGCCGAAGTTGACGTAGCGGTCGAGCATCTGCGGCCGCGGTCGCTGCGCGCCCAGGCGCTCGATGGTGCGCGCCACGATCACGTCGGGCAGGAAGCTGTCCATGGTCTGCTCGGCGCAGCCGTACGGGTAGTGGGTCAGGTAGTCGAGCGCCTCGAAGATCGGCCCGGCCAGCGACGGCGACAGCGTCACGACCAGCTCCGCGGAGCCGGGCATCGCCTCGACGGGCAGCGCCAGCGTCTCGGCCACGTTCCCGTCGGTCGCTCCCGCCCACGCGTCCACCTGCTCGACGCCGCTGGGGATGACCGGCAGGCGGCTCTCCATCGCGTCCTGCGCGCCGGGCCCGCCGTCGGCGGAGACCAGGAAGACCGCCTCGTCGGGCCCGGTCGCGGTGATCTGCCAGGTCAGGCGCTGGATGCCGTCGGCGGGGATGGTCACCTGCTGACGCGGCTCGCCCAGCACCTGCGCTCCCGTGGCGGTGAGGGAGACGTTGACCGACCTGCCCTCGCCGGTGTAGTTGTGCACGATGGCCGCGGCCGTGCCCTGGTCGCCCTCAACGTAGAAGCGCGGTAGCACCAGGCGCACCAGCAGCGGCATGGTCACGGTCATCTGCTCGCGGCCCTCGCCCGCGCGGGTGTCGCGGTCGATGGCCCGGGCGGTCGCACGCCAGGTGGTCAGGTTGTCGGGCACCTCGAACTGCACCTGTGCGCGGCCGTCGGGGCCGGTGATCACCGACGGCGCCCAGTACGCGGTGTCTTCGAAGCGCCGGCGCACGCGGGGGCCGGTCTGGCCCTCGACCCACTCGAGTCGATCGGCAAGGTCGTAGACATCGTTCTGGAGGTACTCCACCTCCTCCCTCATCCTCGCCCCCATGGTCGGCGCCCCGCCGTAGCCCTGCGCG
>CAZTZN010000206.1:0-8186 GCA_964617715.1 uncultured Armatimonadia bacterium
CATTCATTAGGCACGCCGCCAGCGTTCGTCCTGAGCCAGGATCAAACTCTCCGTTGATAAACCTGGCAACTCCATTCGCCGGGCCAACGACCCGACGCGGAGGTTACTTCGCTTGCTTTGGTCGAAGCTGTCGCACGCTATTCAGTTGTCAATGATCGCGCTGTCTTTCGAGACGCTTGCAGATAGTGAGTATATCAACTCCGGCGCTCTCTGTCAAGCTCTTTTTTCGCAGTCTCCGCGGCTTACTTCTCGGGAGGCCGCGCTCGCCGGAGGCCCTCCCCCCCGAAGGCCCGCACACTATAGCAACTCACTTCGGGGCTGTCAAGGGGGGCGTTCGAACTTTTTTCCGGCGGGCCTCGGCGGCCCTGTAAGGATGACGCGCACCCCGCGACGGGCGCCCGGTGAGAGACGCCGCCGCGGGGCGCGTTGTCCAGGGGCCTGCACGTTCAGCCGGGTCGGCTACCACACCAGCAGGCCGCCGGTGTCGATGGCGACGTCAAAGACCTGGGCCCCGGCCTGGCTGAGCGCGCGGGCCACGTGGTAGTCGGCCGGGGGTGGGCAGAAGAAGATCATGGTGCCGCCGCCGCCCGCCCCGCACACACGCCCGCCGACCGCCCCGGCGGACATGGCGACATCGTACAGCGCCTCTATGGCCTCATTGCTCACGTCCGGGTGCAGAGTGCGGTGCAGCTCCCACACCTCCGACAGCAGCGGCCCGATCTCCTCCACGCGCCCCTCGAGCAACGCCACTCGCATGAGGTCGGCGCGTTCGCTCATGCCCCGCAGGCCTTCGATCACCGCCGGCACCTGGGCCACAAAGCCCTCTGCCACCGCATGCAGGATGGTCCCGGCTGGCCGCGATATCCCCGAGTAGCATACCACCAGCGCTCGCTGCAGCGCCCCGAGCTGGGCGCGCGTAAGTGGTATCGGTTCGATCTCCACCCCCAGCCCGGTCGCGTCCGGCCAGTAGCGCATGTACTTCACGCCGCCGCCGGTGACCGGAGAGTACTGGTCCTGCCAGCCGTAGGTGGTCTTGAGCGCCACGGTCTCGCAATCGATGGCGAGCTGCGCCATCTCGTGGCTGGTCAGCCGCCAGCCGGTGAGCACGTTGAGCGCCGCGATGATGCAGGTGGCGATGGTCGATGATGAGCCCAGCCCCGCGCCGCCGGGCATCTGCGAGTAGGTGGTCAGCTCCAGCCCCCCGTGCAGCTCGAAGCGACGGATGATCTCCTGGGCCAACCCCAGCTCGCCGTCGGGGTCGAGGTCGGCGTGCCCGGCGATCTCCACCCGCAAACCATCGTGGTCGGGGGCGTTGAGGATGATGCGCCCATCGTCACGGGAGGTCGCGGTGGCATAGATGTACTTGTTGATGGTCGCGTTCACGATACTGCCGCCGAACTCCCGGCACGCGGGCAGATAGTCGGTCATGCCCACGAAATCGACTCGTAGCGGCGATCTCACGTTCACGGTCCGCGTCATGTTCGCTCTCCCTCGCTGCTACCCGGCCGAACCGATGGCCCGGATGCTGTTGACGAGCCCGTCGATCGCCTCCGGACCCTCATACACGCTGATGGTCATGGTGTACCGGCGCGTCTCGCCCGGCTCCATCACCTGCAGCGTACCGCGCTCGCGCTCGAGTGTCCGGCCTTCGACCAGGCAATTGGCGGGCTCGATGCCCATGACGTAGGTGCCCATGCCCGGCATCTTCCACTGCACCAGGTTGGGCAGTTCGTTGATGTTGAGGCTGAAGGCCACCGCAATCCCCGCGCCCAACTCACGGTTGACCACGGCCACTGTGGTGCTGCCGTCCTCGTTTGCGTGCAGTTTGTGGTAGTAGACGCGCTCGTCGATCAACTCGGGTGCGGCGAACGACGCGTGGGTATCCAGCGTGGCCTGAGCGAAGTCCTTCTGCCCGCGCACCTCGGCGCTCGGCGCCACCAGCTCGGTGGATTCGTCCATCAGCGGGAAGCCCAGGTTGCAGTGGTAGACCAGCATGTGCTCCTGCGGCACGAAGCCCTGATTCTCGACCACATCCTGCACATGGATCACCGGGTGGCCGAGCATGGACGAGATGCGGCGCGTGAGCACGATGTTGGGGCCGAAGACCGTGGCCTCGCGCATCTCGCCCTGCACGTACATGAGGTAGTCGCCGTTGTGCCAGCTTGCGCCCGAGCACACATGCCTGGCGGGGATGTAGGAGATGCGCCCGTGCAGTCCCAGCTCCTCATCGCCATCGGTGCACGGTGCCCCGGCGTAGGTCAGGCCGCAGGAGGTCATCAGGCCGCCGTAGAACCCGCGCAGCCAGCCGAAACCCTCAGGCTCGAAGTAAGGCGACGCCAGGACGCCGGTGGGAGACATCCACGCCAGCGGATAGCTGCGGTAGGTTGCCCGGCCGATGTCCATGCCGCGACCGGCGAGCACCTGGAACTCCAGGCCACCGCCGGTAGAGAAGTTGAACGCCTCTACCCCGGCTTCGTTCCCGTCTGCGAGCGTAATGCGCTGCACACCGCACACCTGCTCCATGCAGCCGACGCGCTGCGCCAGCTCCTCACGTGTGTAGCTCTTCCCGTACAGGTCTGGCATGTTCAGGACCTCCTGTTGGTTGTGGTCACCAGTCGCCGGTCGTCAGTCACAAGCTGCCAATCACGAGCTGTGAGCTACGAGATGCCACAGACAGCGCCCTTGCCGTCAGAGCCGGCCCACGATCTCCCCGAAGCCGCTCACCCGCAGCCACACGCACACGACTGCCAGGGCAATCGCCCCGGCCAGCAGGGCCACATCGCCCACGTTCCAGCGATACTCATGGTACTCCGTGCGCCCGGTGCTGGCCGCGCCCAGCCCGCGCGACTCCAGCGCCCGCGTCATGTCGTCCGCCGAGCGCATGGCGTAGGCCAGGATGGGCACGATCAGCGGCACGTAGCGCGCGACGCGGGTGAACAGACCGCCCGAGCGCAGGTCGAGTCCCCGCGCCATCTGCGCCTGAGTCACCGTGTAGGCGGTGCCTGCGAGCATCGGCGCCAGCCGGAAGGTCAGCGACAGGGCCAGCGTGGCGGTCGCCGGGATGCCGACGCGCCGCAGTGCCCAGGTGAACTCCTCAGGGCGCGTGCAGCTCACATAGGCCACGCCCAGCAACAGCAGCGCGTTGAGGCGCAGGCCCATCGCCAGCCCGTACATCACCGACGTGGGCGAGGCGTAGAGCGGACCCAGCACCCAGACAGCCTCGCGTTCGGGCAGCATCAGGGCCCACAAGAGCGTGCTCATCACCAGCAGGATCGCGCCCAGGCCGATTACGCGCCCCAGGTTGGGCAGGGCTGCCGACGCCAGTACGATGGCGAACGCCAGCACCAGCATCCCCAGCGCCCACGTCGGGTCGTTGAAGGCCAGCGGCGGCACGAACAGCAGCGGCAGCGCCACCAGCCTGGACACCGGGTGGCGCCGATGTCCCATCGAGTTCACGTGGCGGAACAACGACATGGTCATGCCCGCGCGCCCCCCTTCGGGCGCAGGCACCGCGTCAGCTCATCGACCGACAGCAGCGTCCGCTCCCCCAGCCGGTGCGACAGCTCGGTCACGTCCGGCCGCACCTGGCCGGTGCGCGCCAGCAGCTCGGCGTCGCCGAACACCTCGCGCACCGGCGCGTCGGCCACCAGCCGCCCCTCGTCGAGCACGATGGCCCGGCGCGCGTACTCCGCCGCCGCCCACGTGCAGTGGGTGATGACGATGATGGTGTGTCCCTCGGCGTTGAGCCGGGCGAGCAGCTCCATCATCGCGCGCTGCTGGATGCCGTCGAGGCCGGTGGTGGGCTCATCGAAGACGATCACTCGCGGCCGGCAGGCCAGCACCGACGCCAGCGCGACGCGCTGGCGTTCGCCCTTCGTCAGGACGAACGGCGAGGCCTCCTCCGCGCCGGGCAGTTCCACGATCTCCAGCGCCTCCGCCACGCGTCGTCGGACCTCGCCATCGTCCACCCCCAGGTTGCGCGGGCCGAAGCCTACCTCCTCGCGCACCGTCGAGGCGAAGATCTGGTGGTCGGGATTCTGGAAGAGGTACCCGACCTGACCCGCCATCTCGCGCGCCGGCAGCTCGCGCGTGTCCCGCCCGGCCACCCGAACGCTCCCGGTAGTGGGGGAGAGCAGGCCGTTGAGGTGCCGGGCCAGCGTGCTCTTGCCCGAACCGTTCTCGCCCAGGATGACCACGAACTCGCCCTCGGCGATGGTCAGCGTCACGTCATCCAGCGCCGGCTCGCGCGCCTGCGGGTAGCTGAAGGTCACGCCCGCGACCTCGATCAACGGGTCCCCGCTCTCGCCCGCGCTCTCACGCTCGACGCGTGCGCACTCGTGTTCGTCGAGCGACCATCCACCGTCCACAAGCGAACGTAGAGCGTCCTCAGGGGTCAGCGGCCGCATCTCAAGTCCCAACCGCGCGCACAGCTCCGGCATCTGCAGGGGCAGCACGCCCAGCTCGCAACATCGCTCCGGATCGCCCAGCAGCGTCTCCGGCGCCCCATCAAAGGCCTTCTCGCCCGCGCGCAGCACCACCAGCGACCGTGCCGCCAGCGCGTCCGGCGTCTCGTGCTCGGCGACCAGCATGGTGATGCCCCGGGCGCTCAGCCCGCTCAGAATGCGGGCCAGTTGCTCCTTGCCGCGCGGGTCGATGTCGGTGGTCGGCTCGTCGAGGACCAGCACCGACGGCTCGGGCGCCAGCACCGCCGCCAGCGCCAGCCGCTGCTTCTGCCCGCCTGAGAGCGTCGCGGGATCGCGGCCGACAACATCCATCAAGCCCATCAGCTCCAGCAGCTCCGGCACGCGGCGGCGCATCTCTTCACCCGGCACGCCCGCATTCTCGAGGCCGAAGGCGACCTCGCGTTCGACGTCGCTCGCAAGCAGTTGGGCCTCGAAGTCCTGGAAGAGCACACCGACACGTTGCGCGGTCTCATAGACCGGCCGGCCGCTGATCGTTTCCTTGCCAACCCGCACGCTCCCGGCAAACTCGCCCGGCTGCATGGCCGGGATGACGCCGTTGAGGCAGCGGCACAGCGTGGACTTGCCCGCGCCGGTGCGCCCCATGAGGTAGCACAGTTCGCCCGGGTCGAGCCTCAGCGACACCTCGCGCAGCGCCGGACGCTCTGCGCCCCGGTAGGTGAAGCTCAGGTCGGTCACATCCACGGCGTCGCCCATGGGCGGGCTACTCCTCGGCGCTCTGCTCCGGCGCGGTCTCGGGTTCGATCGGCGGGATCAGGTCGTTGCGGGTGTGCGTGGACAGCGGCGACATCAGCACCGTGCCGATGATCACCGCGATGCTGGCGACGCCGCCGACGAGTACCTGCGGCGCGAGGATGCTGGTGCCCGCGGGCATCCCCATCCCCGCGGCCAGGGCGTTCGCCGCGGTCACGACCACCGCCGCCAGCAGGCCCACGACTCCGCCGACCCAGGTGAGCGTCATCCCTGCCCAGCCGACCTTCCCGGAGGTGTACTCGCCCGGCTGCAGGATGTCCTGGTAGAGCAGCCCGAACGAGCGCGCCAGCGGGTAGAGGATGGGCAGCAGGATGGCCGCCACGATGGTGCCGATGACGCAGTTGTTGAGCGTGATGATGACCGCCAGCACCTGGTAGGGCACCAGGCCCAGAGCGGCGACCCCGAAGGCGATGACCACGGCGCAGCCCAGCCCGCCCGCCACCGAGCACAGGATCAACCACGGGAGGTTCCTGGGCGAGCCGTCGGCGGGTCGGTCACCGCGCAGCACCCGCCACATGCGGTAGGGCACGTAGGCCATCAGGAAGTTGCCGATGAAGCCGGGGATACTGCCGGGGGTGAGGGTGCCGCCGAAGATGTCGCCCACCAGATTCCCGAAGCCCGAGCCCCACGCGGCCGCTGGCCCGAAGAGCAACCCACACACGATGGGGATGCCCGTGGCCGGACGAATCTCGGTAAACCCGGGGATGACGGTGGCGATCTTGAAGGGCAGCAGGATTGCCACGTAGGCCGCGCCGCTGAGCGCGACCAGCACCACCATCTTCGTGTGTCGCCACATGACGACCGTGTCGAGCACGGTGGCCACCTCCCGCGACGGACTGCCGACACGACACAATTCGCCAACGCACTCGCGCTCCCTTCATGGGGGGCGGCGGCGCCCTCGCCGCCGTGCCGTTCACGGTTCGCCGCACACCTCGTGGCGAAGGGTAGCCCGCGCCCAGGTGGAAGAAGCCCGCGCATCGCCACACGCACCGCCATCGGGAGGCCGCGCGGATGAGCCAGGACCGCCCCAACATCATTCTCCTCACCACCGACCAGCACCGCGGAGACTGGATCGACCTGGCCGGACACCCGGTCGTCGAGACCCCGAACCTCGACGCGTGGGTCAATGAGGGCCTCTACTTCCCGCACGCCTACTCGGAGATCCCTTCGACCACCGACGCGCGCCGCATGATGCACCTCGGTCAGGGCTCCTACGACTGCGGCGTCATCGGCTACGCCGGCGGCGCGGCGCCCCAGCAGCTTGAGCTGCGGCTCGCGCGGTGACGCGCTTGTCGCACCCGACGCGGATGAATCCCCTCGCGGTAGACGAAACTACCCGCCGGAGGACACTTAACCCACGCATGGCCATGACGCGGAGAGGGTACCCGGTGAGCCCGACCGGAGCCGAGGACAGCACGCTGCTGCGCAGGCTGGTGCGGGACCCCTCGGCGCTGGGGGGGCTGTATGACCGCCACGCCACCGGGCTGTTCCGCTGGCTGCTGGCGAAAGGCCTGCCCCGCGACGAGGCCGAGGACGTGCTGAGCGAGTGCTTCCTGGCGCTGGTGGATCGGGGGGAGCGGGCGGCGGCGATCGCGGATGTGGGCGCATACCTGTTCGCCGTCGCCCGGCACAAGCTCGCTCGGCGCGCGCGGCGCCCGCGGACCGAGGCGCTGGAGCTGGTCGAGGAGCCCGCCACCAGCCCCGCGCCCGCCGATGCCCTCGCCGTCCGCGCGGCGCTGGCCGACCTGCCGCCCGAGCAGCGCGAGGTGGTCGTGCTCAAGGTCTGGCAGGGCCGCAGCTTCGCCGAGATCGGCGCGCTGCTGGACATCTCGCCGAACACCGCATCGAGCCGCTACCGCTACGCGCTGGAGAAGCTGCGCGCGGCGCTTGGAGAGATCGACGATGGATGACCGGCAGATCGAGCAGAGGTTGCGACAGGTGCGCCTGGCCGAGCCCGACCCGGCGCTGCGCGAGCGCCTGCTCGCCCGGGCGGAGCGGCGCAGGGCGCCGCGCGGGCCGTCGCTCTCGTGGGCTCTGGCGGCTGCGGCGGCGCTGCTCATCGCCGCGAACCTGGTCTTCGGCCACGTGCACGATGCGCGCATGGCGGCGCTGATCGGCGAGCCGGCGACGACCCTCACCGCCGCCGACGCCGAGGCCTACGCCCGCGCCTTCGCCGAGCGCCGGCGCCTGATGTCCGAGGCCCTCGACGAGCCGTGGTATCCGTCCGAGCCGCAGAGCGATCACGATGGGGGTGAGACGCGTGGAGCGCGACCCGACCGCGACCGACAGACCCGAAGACCGTGCCGACCGTCGGCCTGGGCGTAGACGCTTCGGCTGCCTGCGCCGGCTGGGCATGGCGCTGCTGATCGTCTTCGTGGCGCTGGCGATCCCGTGGACCTATCTCAACATGACGCTGGGGCTGAAGCTCGAGCGCGAGCTGGCCGCCATCCGCGACCGCGGGGAGCCGCTGACGCTGGAGCAGGCGGCGCCGGAGATGCCGCCGCCGAGCGAGAATGCGGCGCTCATCTACAACGAGATTTTCCGACTTGAGCCGTGGGCGTTCACTGGCGCCGTGGAGAACCCCGAGCCCGACCCGACGCCGTCGCTGCTCGCCCAGGTGCCAGAGGAGTTCCGGCGCGCGCGGGACTTGCCGGGGCAGTTGTCGGATCCTGACGCGATCCTGCGCCGGGCGATGCATGACCCGACCCTGGAGCGCATCTTCGACCTGCTGGCGGAGGCCACGGAGCGCCCGAAGTGCGTCTTTGACATCCCGTGGGAGGACGGTCCGCTCGCAATGTCCCCGCACTTGGCGAAGTTCCGTGAGTGCGCGCGGTGGCTGGAAGCGCGCGTTCGTCTGGCCGCAGAGGACGGCAACCAGGCAGAGGCGGTTCGGTGGTGGCAGGTCGGGTGGCGCATGTCCCACCATGTGCGTCAGGACCCGACGCTGATCGG
>CAZTZN010000207.1:0-8081 GCA_964617715.1 uncultured Armatimonadia bacterium
GCTCGGTCGGCACCACATAGCTGTCACCGGAGTAGCGCACTGTGCTCGACACGCGCACCTCATCGACATCGAACCACGTCCACCCGCGGTGCAGGTGCGCTATGCCGAACACCAGGCGCAGTTTCTCGGGCGCCGCGGCCATCTGCTCGGCTCCGGGAACCGGGCCGTCGGCGCTGCCCAGCAGCCGTCCGTTGCAGTAGAGGCCGATGCGCTCGCCCCAGGTGATCGCGACATGGGCATAGCCCTCCATGGGCACGCCGGCCTCGTCGCCACCAATCTGCAGCTCGCCCTCGGGGCGCGCTACGTTGAGCTGCAGGCGATCTCGTGTCAGGTCCCAGTAGAGGGCCATCGAGCCGCCATCGCCGTAGATGCCGGCGATCTGTCTCGGCCCACCGCCGCTCTGACCGCCGGCGGACAGCCAGAACTCGAGCGTGCCCTGTGCCGGATCGATGTTCCCCGCCGCCGGGTACTCCAGGCGTTCGACGTGGTAGATGGCGCTCCTCTGCGGATCGTACAGCTCGTACGGGTTGTTGAGCGCGCCGAAGCGGAAGTACCACGGGTCGCCTGAGGGCACCTGCTTGACCGGCGTCGCCATCAGTCCGAAGGTGATGGTAACGGGCTCGGAGATAGTGCGCGCCTCGCGTATGATATTGGCGCGCAGCGTGACTACGTCGCCGTCGCGCACCACCTCGAGCATGGCGTTGTCGTCGAGCGGCTTCCAGTACTGATCACTCTCGGCGAACCAGGCCAGCCCCAGGTCGTCGTTGCCCAGCCACACCTGCGGGATGAACGCGCTGTGCCACGGCTCATCGCCGACCTCCACGGGCTGCGAGAACCGCCCGTTGGAGGGCAGGATGAACTGCGCGACCTCCCGGCGCACCGGGATCGCAAGCGACAGCGCCTCGAGGGTCGCCTCGCCCCGCGGCATCAGCGTCAGGTCATAGCGCTGCATCCCGTCGTACTCGGTGGTGACCCGCAGCGTCATGGATAGCGGCCCATCGATCGACGCCTCCTGCACCACGCGGTCGTCGGCGGCTTCGGCCACGGTCGCGGGCAGCGCCGCGACGTCGGTGGTCGTCTCGCCTGCCGTGACGCTCAGCGCAATCGGCCCCGCCAGCAGCTCCTGCCCCTGATTGACGATCTGTGCGGGGATGATGCGCCCGTCGCCGCGGTACTCGCGGCCCCAGACGCGGACGGCTTCGCCCGTCACCTGGACCGGCGTCCACGGCGTGGGCACGGTGCGCTCCATGCCCGCCTCGGACATCCAGAACACCGGTCGGTCGAACTGCTCCCAGCCCGCAGCGGCCTCGGCGAGCACCTCTCCCGCCGGACTGACCACGCTCGCCTGCACCTCGTACTGTCCGGGCTCGACCTGCGTGATGTCGATGGCGCCCCGTCCCGTGCCGCGGTCGAACTGCGCGATCTCGCACGCCCCCACCTCACGCTCACCCGCGACCAGCCGCGCGCGCACCACCGATCCCTCGGGCATGTCTGTCATGCCGCCGATGCTTGCGGTCACCCACAGCTTCCCCTCGTAGGGGTAGCCCGCGACCGCGATGTCGAAGGGCTTGTCCACGGAGAAGGGCAGCCGCTGGTAGCAGAGCTGCTCGTCGGCGGTGGCCGCCGCGAGCGTCAGCACGTAGTCGCCGCTGGTGATCGGCGGCGGCGCAAAGGTGAATGACTTGGCGTCGATGAGTTCCTTCTCGGCCTCGGCGATGATGGTGGCGGTGGCATCTACCAGGCTGGCGGTCACCGTCACCGGCGGGTCGAAGGCCAGGCCGACGAGGTCGAGGCGCACGTGGGGCCGGCCATCGCGCAGCCCGGTCAGCTCGCTCAGGCGCATGGCACGGTCGTCGCCGCGGAAGACCATCTCGCCGAAGTTCGACGGGCGGTGGAAATTGCCCGCGATCCAGGACCACGATGACAGCCGGCTGGCGGCGTCGGCGTCGCGGCAGAAGTTGACCCGCCAGCGTTCGCCCGGCTGGGGCGCCGATCGCCCCTCCAGCTCCGCCCAGGGGATCGCCGCCTCCAGCACCCAGCGGCCGTCGCCCTTCGTGGTAGCGACCGTCCAGTCGGGGTCGAACTCGACGTCGAAGGCGCGGAGCCCGTTGTGCTCGAAGAGGCGCGCGTCGAAGCGCGTCCCGATGCAGTTGGCGACGAGCTGGTAGTAGGGGTAGACGCCCGGGCCCGGCTGCAGGAAGATATCCACCGCGTCCTCCTGGTAGACCGCCGAGTCGCGCTCGGTGAAGGTCCCCACCAGCGGCCGGTTCTCCGGGTCGGTGCACTCGAAGGCCACGTAGAGGTTACGCTCATCGTGTGCGACGAAGACGCGGGTCTGATCCATCACCGGCCGGTTGTCGTTGAGGCCCACGAAGCCGGTGGTGGCTCCCGCGCCGTCCCACTCGCCTGCGGAGAGCACTCCATCAAGCGTCGGTGGGGTCGCGATCCGCGGGCAGGTGATCAGCGGATAGGGCGGCACCTGCTCGCCACCGGGCCCGAGGATGCGCAGCTCATCGACCGCGAACTCGGCTTCGATGTCACTTGAGCGCAGGCGGCTGCCCAGGTAGATCTGTGTCTGCTCGAGGTCCACGCTCATCGGCCCGAACAGGCCCACCCAATCCTTGGTGCCGCGCAGCTCGCCGTCCATCCACAGCTCAAGCTGCCGGCCCCAGCGCACCTCGATGTGGTGCCACTCGCCCTGGTGCCAGGGCATGGGCGCGCCGATGTAAGCCACGAGCTGGCGCCGCTGATCCCACACGCCCACGCAGAAGTTGATCAGCGTGGAGTAGACGGTGAAGATCGCGGCGCCGGGCGGATCCACCTGCAGGAAGAGCTGGTTGCGGTAGCGGCTCTCGACCTGCGATGGGTGCACCGGCTCGTAGCCCATGCGCAGCCACATCTCCACCGCGCCTGCGGTGACATCGATGTTGCCCGGCGCAGGGTAGTACATCGCGGTCATGCCGTGGAACTGGAACGCCCGCCCGAACCTCCCCTCGACGAACTCGCCCGCCTGGGCAATGGATGTCGTGCCGCCGGTGACCAGCCGTCCACCGGTGTGCTCGCCCGCGGGCGTGATGACCGCCGGTGAGGTCATGCGTTTACCGTCGGGCACGAAATCCTCGTCGAAGTGATCGAGCAGCAGGGTGCGTTCATCCGGCGTGGGAGCCGCGGTCGGCTGAGCCCATGCGGGGACCGGTACCATCGGCAGCAGGAGCATCACGACGAAGATAGCGTGGGCATGCATTGAGGGCCTCCCGTCGGTGCGTCAGTATGTCCGTCTACCGCTCGGCGAAGAGCCGCACGCCCTTCACGAAGTCCGCGGTCTCGGCAAGCTTCCAGTGCTCGCCACCGTCGCGCGAAACCACCACGGCCCGATGGCTGTAGCGGTCAGGGAATTGGCTCTGGTAGGTGGTGTCGCTGGTGAAGTAGCTGTAGGACAGGTAGAGCGCGCCCAGGCGATCCACGGTCAGCTTGTGATAGTAGATGGAGTAGCCGGGGACCGGGGGCACCACTATGGGCCGCGCGTCGCTCCACGGCCCGTCCTTGGGTTTGTGCTGGACCGACAGCGCGGCGTAGAGCGCACCGCCGAAGTAGGGGTCAACGCCTGCGCGCCACTGGCGGAAGGCGGTGTGCAGCGTGTCGTTCTGATCGCAGACCAGCGAGATATAGGTCTGGCGGCCCGCGCCGTCCGCGTCGGTGTCCTCGCCCACGGCCCCGGCGGTTAGAATCGGCTCGGCCTCGGTCCAGCCCGAGTAGGCGTCGTTAGGCTGCAGTGACCGCGCGTACTGGAAGTTGTCGCCGTGCGAGCCGATGAGCACGTGCAGGTAGCCCTCGCTGTCCATGGTGATCGCGGGCACGTTGTGCACGTCGTTTACCGGCGGGCCGTAGCCCAGCAGGACCTTCTCGCCGAGCTGTCCGGTGGCATGGTCATACGTGGCGACATAGGTCGGCACCCCCGGCGCATCATCGGGCGCGACCTCGCCCCAGACAATGTGCGTGCGGCCATCGCGCGTGGCCGTCGAGGCCGGGCCCCCGGAGTGCTGGCATGAGCCCAGGCAGTTGTCCGAGATCTTCACCGGCTCGCCCATGACCAGCCGGTCGCCCTCGCGTGCAGGCACGAACAGCAGCAGGTCGTTGTAGCTGCAGAATCTCGCCGGGTGCGGGCCGGTGGTCACATAGCACAGCACCGGCGGTGGGATATCCAGCGCGTTATGGCCGGTGAACTGCTCGATGTCGAAGGCGTTTCCGGGCAGGTCGTAGACCTGCCAGTTCCGCCCCTCGTCGGGCGAGAACAGCAATATGACCGGCCGCGCACTGCCCTCGGTAATGCGCAGCATGGTGTACATGCCGCCCTGTCCGTCAAAGGCGATCTTGGCGCCCAGAAAACCGCCACCGCCGTAGCTTGTGCCGTAGCCGGGGTGCGCCGCGCGGATGGCGTCGAGGAAGCCGCGCTCGATCCACCGGCCGTCATCGCCGAGCAGGAAGACGCCGCTGGAGCCGTACATGCTCCCGGTCCGCTGGCGGATAACCGGGTGGTTGGCGAGGTCGAAGTAGACTTCGTTGGTCATGTAGTCGGGCGCGTAGCCGAACTGCACGTCCTCATGCTCATGCGGCCGCAGGACGATGGGCAGGTCGAGGAACCGCGAGACGGGGCTCTCGCCGATCCGGATCGCGAGCCCGGAAGAGGCCTGCGCGGCCGGCTCGTTCAACGCGCGTGCAGTGACGCCCACGTAGTACTCGTCGCCTTCGCGTGCGCCCTCGAAAGGCGTGACCGCGACCCGCACGGTGGTGACCGCTCGGGGCTTGAGTTGTACCGGCAACTCTGGCTCGAGGATCTCGGTGGCGACACCGGGGTCGGCGGTCACCTCGATGTCGAAGCTGTCGGTGGCGCCGGTGCTGTTGCGTAGCGTGAACTCGACCACGGTGCGGTCGCCGGGCCGGAGGTAGCGCGCGGTGCGATAGGGCAGAAGCATCCACTTACTCCTGGCCGCCGAGAACCACGCGCCTTCGCCGAAGGCCCAGTGCTCGACGCCGCTCACCGCCAGCCGGACGTCGAGCGCGCCGATGTCCATGCTCCACAGTCCATCGCGCTCACCGGCCTCGAAGGTCATCTCGTGCTCCTCACCCGTCACATCAAGCCTGAACTCGGCGATGGTGTCGCCGTCCGCGTCGAGCAGCGGCAGCGTCTGCCGGCCGGGATCGTGCAGCGCGCTGGCGGTGATGGTGAACTCCTCGGCAGGCGGCTCGAAGAACAGCCGACCGCCGACCGAGCCCTCGCTGAAGAACATCTCCCCGTGGACCACGTAGTGTTCTGCCGAAGTCTCCATGCCGAAGACCAGGTCGCCTCCGCAGCGCACCGCCACCCGGTAGACACCGGCCATGCGCGCCTCCACGTTCATCTCGGCCGACTGCAGCTCCGGCGCGTGGCCGCCACCGGCGGTCGCGATGCCATCGTCGGGGATGTCCACTTCCGCCAGCTTGCGGCCCAGCGGGTCGAACAGATCGGCGTGCAGGAGATCCTCGTTGTCGTAGATGTTGAGGTCGCGTTTGAGAATGGTCACCATCAGCGGACCGGGCTCGACCTGCAGCATGATGGTCTTGCCACCCCGCACGGCCGGAGGCAGGGAAGCGCCGTACGCGGCGATGCCGACCAGCATGGAGATCAGCACTGATAGCACAAGGATGCGCGCCAATGGGCCCATGGGAGCGATCCGCCCTTCCGGTTGAGTGCGCCGTGGGTTGGGCTGGAGCGTCGGTATATTCGCGTGCTCCTGCCGGGTGCCCTGCCTGCAACGCGCAGGCGGGGAAGGCGAGGGGGCCGGTCGTGGCGAAGGTTTGCGCCGCAGGGGATGTATGCACGTGCACCCGGATCCGGGCGTAATGCAGGGTTGGAGGGATACTGGTGAGGCCGATACTCCGGCTCGCGATGGTCGCGGGGCTGCTGGCGGGCGCGCTCGGGTGCGCGCCGGCCCAGCTCGAGCACGAGGTGTTGCTGTCACATGGCTTCGAAGACGTGGAACCGGGGGCCCTGCCCGAAGGCTGGGCCCTGGACTACGGGCGGCCCGATCAGGCGGCGGTCAGCGCCGAGCAGGCCCACGAGGGCGCCCACGCGCTGTTCCTGAGTGACCCCGATGATACCGGCGCAGTCGGCCTGCGCAGCCCGAAGGTTGCGGCTCAGCCCGACGAATCGTATTTCGTCGAGGGTTGGTGGCTGGGCGCGCCCGGCAAGCCGGCGTCAATCTACCTCGAGTTCTGGAACGCAGAGGGCCAACGCATTGATGGCGGTGTGTTCAGCTTCGGCACCACGGGCACGGGGGAGTGGACGAAGGTCACCGGCGGAGCCTGGTCGCCCGAGGGCACGGTGGCGGCCACGGTGCTGCTGTACAGCTGGTCCGGCGCAGTCACCGAGGGCTACTTCGATGACATCGTACTCGGCAGGGGGATTGCCATGGTCTATGATCGGACCCCGCGGCCGCCGGCGGAGGTCGATCATCCGGTGGGGCTCTACCGGGAGGCCGATATCGAACGCGCGCGGCGCAACATCGAGCTGCACCCGTGGGCCCGGCGCCAGCTCGAGAGCATCATCAACGCCGCGCGGTGGTGGATGGAGCTGCCCGACGACGAGATCGCCGACTGGATCCCCGAGGGCACGCCCTTCCGCGTGTGCAATTGCCCCAACTGCGGCGCGCACTGGGGAGTGGGGCCGTGGCGCTTCCTGCCCGATGGCCGCGCACAGTGCAGGCGTTGCGGTACCATCTTCCCCAACGCGGAGTTCCCCGAGACCGGAGTCGAGGTGCATGTCAACCCACTGGGCGAGCGGGAAGAGATCACCTACTACGAGGACGCCGACGGGAATCACTACCGGCTGTCGGGCCTGCTGCGCTACGGTCGCATCTGCAAGCTCAGCTCGCTGGGCTACCTGGGGCGGGCGTACGCCCTCACCGGCGACATCGCCTACGCCGAGAAGGTCCGCAAGGTCCTGCTGCGCCTGGCCGAGGTCTATCCGGGCTACATCGCCCACGACTGGACGCGCATCTATCGCGACTACTCGAACCTGCAATCAGGCAAGCTCTCGGGCTGGAAGCTGCATGACGCCACCACCTTCATTGAGCTGTGCCTGGCCTACGACCTCACGGTGGACAGCGGTGTGTACTCGGACGAGGACCGCTCGCTCATCGAAGAGGGAGCCTTCCGCGAGTGCGGCCGGCTGTTGATTGCGACCTCCCCGCGTGGCTGCTGCGTGAACGACGGGCCGTTCGCCATGGGCGCGGGCGGCTACATCGGCAAGCTGCTGGGTGACCACGATCTGGTGGCGTGGGCCATCGAGCCGCCCAACGGCTTCTTCGGCTTCATCGAGCAGAACTTCTGGCGCGACGGCCACTGGGAGGATGGCTCGCCCTCGTACGAGGGCATGGCGCTGAGCAAGTTCTACGTGCTGCCCGAGATCCTGCAGGGGTACTCCGACCCGCCCGACTACCAGGGCGCGGACCGCTACGAGAACCTCGACATGCTCTCGCACCCGCTCATGCGCAAGGTGCTCATTGCGGGCGAGTACGTGACCGCACCGGACGGCTATCAGCCGCCGATCAACGACTCTACCTGGCGCGCAGGGCATTCCGCGCGCCACGCCGAGACCAACTACTTCTGGTTCCCGACGCCGCGCAACCTGGCCATCATGGCCCACGCCTACGGTGGCGATGCCGCCGACACCGGCGGCGAGTACGCCCTCTTCCGGCGGGATCCGGAGATCGACTTCGCGGGCGTCGAGCCGCTGGACCTCGCCGCCGACAGCCTGGTGCGGCCGGGGCTGGGCTGGGCCATCCTGCGTTCCGGCGAGGGCCCGGATAGGGCCATGACGCTGCTCGACTACGGGCCGGTGCGCGGCCACGCCCACCCGGACAAGCTCAACTTCCTGTTCTACGCCCATCACCGCGAGCTGGTGTGCGACCAGGGTTACCTGGCCGCGCGCCATCACTTCACGCCCTTCCTGCACTCGACGCTCCCGCACAACGAGGTTCTGGTGGATGGCGATCGCCAGCGCAAGGTCAGCGGCGAGCTGCTCTCGTTTGCGCCGGGCCGGT
>CAZTZN010000208.1:0-8078 GCA_964617715.1 uncultured Armatimonadia bacterium
TGCCATGAAGACGGCCCAGTTGCCCGCGCCCGCCCATTTCTGCACCCATCCGTCCCAAATGTCAAAGTTCAGCTCACTCGTCAGGTTGCCCTCGGCGTCGAACTCCGCGCCCCTTGGGCCCACCGCCGAACTCGCCCACGGCGTGTCCACGTAGTGGGCGCGCAGGTTGGCAATGAACTCGTCGAGGTCCACCGCGCGCGCATCGTAGGCCCCGTGCGTCTCGGTGTAGTCCCATCCGCCGATGGCGATCGAGGGCAGCTCCGGAAAGTCGAGGGGGTAGATCTCGATCGTCAGCGGCACCTCGATGTCCGCAATGCCGCGCCCGGCCTGCACGAGGACTTCCCCACGGTGCACGCCCGGCTCGATCTCTGTGGGATGCAGCGACAGCCAGATCTGCCGGGTCATGCCCGCCGGGACGCTCACGCGCCAGCCACGGCGGTCCCGCCGCGCCTCGGGCAGCGCGGCCGCAATCGTGCCGCCGCGCGTGGTCTCGGTGAACAGCACTTCGCGCACGCTCACCCACTCGGGGTTGGTGCCGCCCGGCAGCCCCTCGATGTTCAGCGTCACCATCATCGCGCGCTCGGTGGCATTGGTCAGGTTGAAGGCGGCGGCGCGGTACTCGTTACGCATCATCGCTACCGACAATCCCGGCGCGGACGCCGGTGGTTCGGCGGGCGCCTGCGTGGGCTCCAGCGGGTCCCAGCGATTGATGGCCCACGCCGTCAGCGGCCCCAGGCCGCGCGCCCGCAGCACCGGCGCGTGCAGGGCGTAGATGCGGGCCTGCAGGTCGCTGAAGGGCAACACCGTGCGGAAGCCCTCGGGGACGCCGAAGGGCAGCGCCTCGACCTCGGCCGCCAGCACGTCGGCCTCGGCCAGCACCCGCGCTCGCTCGTCCGGATCCATCGGCGCCGAGCGCACCGCCGCGCGCACGTTCTCGACGTCGGCCTCAAGGCGCTTGACCATCGACAAGTAGACGCGGTGCTCGCGGAAGAACTCCATCGGATCGCCGACCGGCAGGCCCGCGGGCTCGATCGCCAGCAGCGCCTCGTCACCGCGGTAGACCTCGATCTCGTCCACGAACGTGTAGGGCAATTGCGCCACGAACAGCTTCACGTAGCGCCCGCGCGCATTGAGGCTGAGCGCGGCGAAGCGATGGGTCGCGTACACCTCCGGCGGCGGCCCGATCTCCTCGGCGCTCAGGCGCACCAGATCGCCCAGCAGCGCCCACTGCTGGCCGTCATCGCTGACCATGACCGTGATCGCCGACGGCCACTCCACGCCGGCCACTCCCGCCGCCGTGCTGTAGCACAGCCCGGCGATCGGCTGCACCTCGCCCAGGTCGATCGTGATGACCACCGGCATGGCACCGCTCCAGCCCACCGTGGTCTGCTGCGTCCAGAAGTAGCCGACGGTGTAGACGCCGTCGGTGAGCTGCGTGGCATCACCGGGGTCGGTGCAATAGCTGTAGCGCGGCGCGGGGCTGAGCGTGTAGGGCCGGTTCAGCGCGATGTTGGGACCGGGCGGCGTGAACAACGCGCGGGGCCGCACCTCCGCGGGCGCCTCGTCCGCCGGGTAGATCTGCACGTCATCGAAGCCCGATGTGCCGACAGGTGCGGTCGCGCCGGTCTGGGTCATCGTCCGGTCGCCCAGAAGCTGCACCTCGAGCGTCCGGGTTCCGCCGCTGTTGAAGCGCGCGGTGTGGACGGTCCAGGTGGTCTCCCCGCCTGACACGATGCCGACCGCGACCTGCTCCAGGTCGCGCGCGAGCACCCGCACCATCGGCAGCACCGTGCCGTCGCTCTTGAGCGCGGCGCTGAGCACGTACTCGGTATTGGGCGCGCAGGCGACGGTCTGCGTGACCGGCCCGGCGGGGGCGGGCTGTCGCGCCGCGTAGCGCAGCGACGAGTTGTCGCTGTGCCCGTCATCGTTGACCCAGCCGTACAGGCCGCGATACTCGTCCGCCACCTGCCAGGCCGCCGGCCAGTTGGCGTCGCCCTCGGCCGTCGCCGCGAAGTCGGCATTCTTCAGCAGCGGCTCCGCAGATACATTCGCGGCAGCGACCATCGCCGCGCAGATCCCGATCAGCGCAAGTCTGGTCATCGCTCACTCACCCGTGTCACGACATCAGGCGTTCCGGGGCAGCTTCCCCGCCGGTCAGCGCATGGCCTCCAGTGCCGCGATGACCTGCCGCTTGAACGCGGCGGCATCGAACCCCTCGGGGGCGTTGCGCTGGTTGAGCGCCACCGCGTCGGTGGCGTCGTCGAGCAGGGTCCGCGCGGCGGCGGTCTCCCGTGGCTTGCGCCCCGCCTGCTCGTTGGCCTCTATGGCGTGCTGCAGCGTCTGGTAGAGGTAGAAGTCCTCGGCTCCCTCGCGGCAGCGCTCGAAATGGATGGTCGGGTACAGCTCCTCGCGCCCGTAGCACACCATCGCGGTGTCGGGCTCGCGACCGTCGAGGTCGAAGAACTGATAGCCGTGCAGGATGTTGAAGTGCCACTGCCAGCGCGCGCTCACGCCCTTGCGGAACTCGCTCCACTGATAGAGCCCGAACGACCAGCGGCTGCGCCCCTGGTTGTAGATGTGGATCTGTCGGCGCAGCCGCCGCGCCTCACTCATCACCGACGGGTCATGGCCGTTGAGCGAGCTGATGTCCAGCACCTCGAAGAAGCGCTGGTGCCAGGTGAGCAGGTCACTCTCGGCGGTCGGGCGCGAGTTGAAGCTCACGCTGTAGGCCCCGCTGGTCTGCACGGTCCGCGGGAAGCGCGCGCTCACCTGCGCCATCATGCGCATGAACTCCAGTTCGCGGGCCGCCCTGTCGGCCACGCGGGTCTCGTCGCACATGGCGTAGAAGATGGTCGGCCAGCCGTTCGCGCGCGCGTGCTCATCGACGACCTCCCATGCGCGCATGAGCGCCGTGGGGTAGTCGAGGCCGCTGTCCTGCTCGACCTTCTCCCCCACGTCGCCCTTCTCGTAGCGCCGGTGCAGGCCGACGAAGCGGAGCCCGCCGTAGCCGTTGATCGCCCGGTCGAAGCCGTGCTCGCGGCACAGCGCGAAGAAGTCATCGACCCCGTCGAAGTCCACCTGCGGCCGCCCGTTGTCCCAGCCCGTCAGCCGCCAGCTCGGCCCGCCGGAGAGCGCGTTCATGCCGTGCTCGCGCAGCATGTCGAGGCTCTGCGCCAGCACCTCGTCGGCGGTCCCGGGCGGCAGCAGCTTGCTCGGCGGCATCAGCCCGAAAAAGCCCATCAGGAAGTCGGTCTCGCGGCTCAGCGCCACATCGTGGATGACCAGCCGGATCGGCGCCGCGAGCAATTCCGCGCCGTCGGGCCCGGTCAACCGCAGCGTCGCCTGATGCTCCCCCGCCGCGGCGTCCCCGGCAACATGGAAGGTCACCACGAACTCGCGCGTCACCTCCGCGGGCAGCGAGATGCTCTCCACCCGGCGCAGCGTATGCGGCCGGGTGCGCCAGGCGATGGTGCCGAAGCCGCGGCTGGTGTTGTACCACACCGCGCGCACCTCCGCCGACACGCCCGCATCGGCGGGCGCGTCCAGGCTCACCGCACACTCGCCCAGGTCCACCAGCGGCCGCACCGCCAGGCAGACCGGCTCGTACTCACCACGCACCGCATGTGCGCTCAGCAGCAGACTGTCCGGCTCAGGCGCCTGCGCGGGCGTGGTGTGCGGCGCGACGGCGTCTTCGATGGCCACCGGCCACGCCACCAGCCCCCGCTCCCGCCACGCCGCCGATGGCACGAGCGCTTCCGGCTGCGGATCCAGGCACACCGCCTGCGCGCGGAACTCGTCCGCCAGCTCGGCCATCTGCCCATCCAGCCACGCGGCGGCGGCATCATCGCCGACCCGGTGCAGCGCCAGCGCCGAGACCTTGCTGCCCCATACCACGTCGGCCTCGAAGTGCAGTGTCAGCCCGTCGGCGCCCGCCTGCGCCCGGAAGCGCTCAGGTTTCGCCAGCTCCGGCGCCATGTAGGTATCCCACAGGTCCACGCCCACCGGCTCCACGTCCTCGAAGCGGTAGAGCGCGGTCGAGGCGCCCAGCGGCCGCTCCTGTTCCCAGACGGTCTCGCCGCCGACGCTGATGGCCCGCCGCGAGTTGACCGCCTGCTCGCCGCCCCAGTAGCCGCTGCTTTCGAAGATCACCAGCGCCTCATACTCGCCCGGCGGCACGTCCACGCGGAAGTCGTAGCCGCCGGCCTCGCAGAAGTCCCGGGTGAGCATGGGCCCGAAGGTGGTGTCGCGCGCGGCCCCTTCCCACGGTGTGCCACCGCGCGGCCCGAAGCCGTAGCCGACCGCTTCATCGTATGCGCTCCGGTTCGACACTGCGGTCCAGCCGAGCATTACCGGCTGACTGGGCGGGCCGAAATCGAAGGCCCACACCCCCTCGGGCCGGTCCACGCACACGAAGCGGATGTTGTCCACAATCACCCGGCCCGTCTGCCCCCTGGCGCCGAAATTCAGGTCCATGCGGATGATCTGGTCGATGTCGATGTCGCGCTTGATGTCATTGTTGCGGCTGCCCGCCTCGCCGCGGAACAGCCCGCGCACCGGGATCACCCACCGGCCCGGCCCGGGTGCGAAGGTGATCGTCGAGTTGTGCCGGTTCCAGTACGAGCGCCCGGCATCCGCCCACGCCTGGTCGGCCACCAGCAGCGCGCCGTTGATCGGGTGGTCGTTCGGGTTCAGCACGTCCACCACGATCGCGTCCCACGCCGACCAGTCGCGCACCGGCCGGTTCCAGAACATGGTCACCGGGTACCACCGGCCCTGCGGGTCGAAGGTCATCTCCAGCGCGTGCTCGCCCTCGGTGACGCCCTCTTCGACCAGCCGCGCCGATGTGGCCGAGATCTGCCACTCGGCAAGCTCCGCCTCGCTCTCGAAGCCGGCGATGAGCTGTTCCTCAGCCGCCGCGCAGCCGGCCGCCACCATCAGCGTGGCAGCCAGTGCCGAACTCAGCGCCAACGCCGTTTGCCGCCATGTGGTCGCCATTGCCCGCCACCTCCGACCATCGGCTGCCCCACGACCGGAAGTGCGCCCGAGAACGCCCTGATACCTCCGTCCGCATATCAAAGCAGGCGCTACCCACGAGGGCGATTAATGTTAACTTTATATGAGCGCGGAACCTCCCGCGCAGCGCGGCGTTTGAACAACCATCACCGGGGGGTAGACAGTTCGCGCCCCGCCGGTCCTCGCCGCGAAGCGGGAGCCAAGGTCGGGAACGCCTGAGCCGGGACGGAGATGGACATGAAGCCGTTGATCGCAACGGTCTGTCTCGTACTGCCCTCATATCTGCTGGCCTCCGCCGCGGAGGTGGACGACCTTGCCGTTGCGCGCGCGCTGCAGTCCTCCCTGAATCGCACCACTTCCCATGTGATGGTGCGCGTCGTCGAACGCCCCGACCGCGCCTCGCTCGACGTCGCCGCCTGGGACCGCAACCCGATCTTCCACTACCCGATGACCGCCGCGCTGAGCGCACCCGCCCGGGTGGCCGCACTGTCCGACCTGAACTTTGACGGTGCACTCGAGCCTGCCACTGTCTGCGACACCATCGCCGACACGCCCCTGACCGCGGCCGAGCGCGCCCGTCCGCTGGCGTGGCGGCCGCTGACCAGGTACCTCATCGAGCACAACTACGATCTGGCCGCGCCGCTGCTGGTGACCGGCGCGCGCGTGAGCGCCGAACGCTGGGGCAACACTGAGCTGTCCAGGCCCCTGCAGCAGATCGCGCTGGCGTGGCTGCACGGCGCCGAACTGTGGGTGAAGGTCGAGTTCCGACCCGAGATCACCTGGATCCCCGCGGGCGACGAAGATGGCGACGGCTACCATGAGGTCTACGCCCGCCTGGCCGTGGAGCCGCTCGCGCCTGAGCTGCGCGACCTCATCGCGACCGACTACTGCGGGCAAGTGCTGACCGCCGATGAGGTGGACAGCTACTTCTACGGGCTCTGCTCGGAGTGGTATCCGTCGCTGCAGACCTATCTCCTCGAGGGCGATGAAGCCCGGCCATGGCCGAATGCCCAGACCGATCCGGTGGCCGCCGCCGAGGTCGCGGGCCGGGTGATCGCCGCGCCCACCGCGGTGATCCGGGGCCGGCCCTACGGCCAGGACATGTACAACGTGTTCGTCGTCGCCGGTGTCGAGGCCGCCACCCCACCCGCGGCGGCGCAGGGCGAAGCGGCGGAGGCGGCTCCCACCACCGGCGAAGCAGCCACGGTAGAGACTGATGCACGTCCCTGGGACGCGGAGCTGGCGCGCTGGGGCGGTTCGTGGGAGGCGTGGGAGGACGCACTGAAGCGCTTCCGGATGGACGTGCGGGCGCTGCTGCAGGACATGCCCGATGACCAGAGTGGCGTCGCCGGCCGCGACGGCTGGCTGTTCTTCCGCGGCGACCTCGAATACCTGCTGTCCGGCGATCTGCGCGATCAGCCCGAGGGCAAGAATCCGTGGCCGGCGATCATTGACTTCCGCGACCAACTCCAGGCCCGCGGCGTCGATCTGCTGCTGGTGGTCATCCCCACCAAGGCCGAGATCTACCCCGAGAAGCTCTCGCCGCATGCGCCGGGCGTAGAGGGCCCGTGGGTCGCGCCGTACTGCCGCAAGCTGCTGAGCGAGCTGGACGCGGCGGGCGTGCAGGTCGTAGATCTGCTGCCCGCGTTCATGGCCGAGCGCGACGCCGCCGAGGAGCCGCTCTACATGCCGCAGGACACGCACTGGACCAACCGCGGGGTCCGCCTGGCGGCGCGGCTGATGGCGCAGCGTATCCGAACCTGCCCGTGGTATCCCGAGGTGGGGGCACAGCCCGACCGCTACCGGGTGCGCCCGGCCACCTGCACGCGGCTGGGCGACATCGTCGGGATGCTCCCCGAGGCCGAACGCGCCGCCTACCGGCCCATGCAGCTTGAGGCGCAGCAGGTCGTCGGCGCCGACGGGAGCCTCTACACCGATGACCGGGCCGCCCCCATCGTCATGCTCGGCGACAGCTTCACCGGGGTCTTCCACTTCGAGGACTGCCGGCACGCGGGGCTGTCCGCGCACCTGGCGCGTGAGCTGGGCCTGCCCATCGACCTGATCATGGCGCAGGGCTCGGGGCCGCGCATCCGCGGGCAACTGGCCCGCCGCGGACCGGACGGGCTGGCGGGCAAGCGCCTGGTCATCTGGACCATGGTGAGTCGTGACCTCTACAACTACTGGGCGGACTGGGACCTCATCAGGCTACCGTAATGGTCTTCTCATCGCACGTCTTTCTCTACTACTTCCTGCCCATCGCGCTGCTGGCCTACTACCTCAGCCCGATGCGCTGGCGCCAGTTGGTGGTGGCCCTGCTCAGCTACGTGTTCTACGGCTGGGCCAACCCCTGGTTCGTCCTGCTCATGCTGTTCTCGACCACCGTGGACTACGTCTGCGGCCTGCTGATCTCAGGCAAGCGCAACCTGCGCGCCTTCGCGAGCGACCCACCCGCCGGAGAGGGCCTGCCCTCCGCGCGCCAGCGCAAGTTCGCGCTGGTAACCTCCATCGTGGTCAACCTGTCGCTACTCGGCTTCTTCAAGTACCTGGGCTTTGCGCAGACCAACCTCAACTACCTGCTCGAGCTGCTCGGCCGCCCGGCGGTCGAGGTCTACACGGTCATCCTCCCCGTCGGCATCTCGTTCTACACCTTCCAGTCGATGAGTTACTCCATCGACCTGTACCGCGGCGATGCCCGCCCGGCCAGGGACTTCCTCGACTTCGCCTGCTATGTGGCTTTGTTCCCGCAGCTCGTAGCCGGGCCCATCGTGCGCTATCAGGACCTCGCCGAGCAGCTCCGCTGGCGCTCGCACACAGTGGACAAGTTCGCCCGCGGCGTGCTCTTTTTCGCCTTCGGCATGGCCAAGAAGGTGCTGCTCGCCAACCCCATGGGCGCGGTCGCCGACGCCGCCTTCGGCGCGGGCGATCTGGTCTGGTACGACGCCTGGACCGGCGTGGTCGCCTACGCCTTCCAGATCTACTTCGACTTCAGCGGCTACTCCGACATGGCCATCGGCCTGGGGCTGATGCTCGGCTTCGAGTTCAAGCGCAACTTCGACCTGCCCTAC
>CAZTZN010000209.1:0-2884 GCA_964617715.1 uncultured Armatimonadia bacterium
TCCAGTAGGTGTTCTTGGCCAGCCAGTGCGCCGGGTAGCCCATGTCGGTGAGCATCGGCCGCCCGAAGGCCTGCATCTCCAGCGTGAGGCGGTCGAAGTGCCCGTGGCCGCCGCCCGCGAAGCCGTAGTACATCGAGACCCCACGGCGGTTCCCCTCCTCGCCGGCCTCGAGGATCCCCAGCCCGTAGCCGCCGAGGTTGCGCGTACGATAGTCCATCTCGGCACCGACCTCGCCGATGACGGTGGCCAGCTCGTCCTCGTCGAAGTAGCTCTCGAACAGGTCTTCGGACCTCGCGCCCATGATGGCGAGAGCGCGGGCGTGGCGCGGGTCGTGGTAGTGGTTGAACGCCCGGCCCTGCAGCAGCACGCTCCAGCCCACGCGGCCGGCGCCGAAGATGCTTCCGGCGTCGCCGATGGACGGGCAGTTGGTGCCCGCGACGTAGAGATCCAGGCCGATGTCGGCCATCTTCTTGACCTTGGGGTTGGCCCAGATGTCCACGCCCAGCCTCGGGAGCAGGTGGGCGACCTGGTAGAAGTTGATGCACCAGCCCGAGGAGTAGCCCGGCGAACTCTCGCCCCCGTGGCCGTCGCGGTAGAAGCCGTTCCACAGCAGATACTCGACATCCCCGTCGCCGGTCATGAGCCACTCGCGCATCTGCTCGGTAGTGGGCCCGTAGTCGGGGTCATCGTTGTCGAGCACGATGGCGAGGGTGGCCATGGAGCGCTGGTACATGCCGGTGTTGCCCCAGATGAAGTGGTCGAAGATGTCCTGCGCCATGGCCGCGAGCATCTCCTGCTCGATGTGCCGGCGCGGGTCGTCGATGCCCTGCGCGGCCAGGAAGGCGGTCAGCTCGGCGTCGTCACCGCTCGCCAGCGCCGGGTAGATGGCGTCGTAGGCGGTGGCGATGTTGCTGATCCACCCGTTCATCCAGATGTAATCGACCATGCGCCCGTTGATGCCCGAGGGCCACTTGTGGTGATAGGCCTGGGTGCGGTAGTCGAGCTGCTTGTAGTCGCGCGCGATGCGCGAGAGCAGCACGGCCTCCTTGTGGGCGTAGATCGGCTCATCGGTGAGCAGGTAGGCCTGGCGCAGCGCGCTGATGGCCCCCCTGATCTCGTTCTGCCAGCGGTGCCAGAACACCCAGTGGGCGACGAAGAAGTAGCGCTTGCCGTCCTCATCCACCCAGCCCGCGCCGTGGTCCACGTAGCCGGGGCCGGTCTCGGGCTCGTCGGTGATGCTGTCGGGGTTCCACGGCTCGAAGTCATTGCTCGGGTAGCTCTCGCCGCCGACCGGGCAGGTGACCTTGAAGGGCTCGTCGGAGGACATGATCCACGGGTAGTGTCCGCCGGCGCGGAAGACCTCGGTGCCGTGCACCGGGCAGCCGTTGCCGAAGCTCACGTTGAGGGCCCGCAACTGCCCCGGCGGAGGCACGAAGTCCCACAGCTCCTGGTCGCTCATGGCGATCCAGCGCGCGGCCGCATCGCGGGCGGCGTTGACCTGGCCCTGCGCCCACTCGAAGCGCTCGATCTTCTCGCGCACCACCGCCATGGTCTCGTCGTCGTAGAAGGTGCGTCCGGTCTTGGCCCATGCCGGCGCGCTCATCATCAGCGCGCACAGCGCCGCCAGCGCCATCCTGGTCATCGTCGCTCCCTCACATCCTGCGTTGCTCGGGCCGGGTCCCGGTGTTCCTGTGCAGATTCGCGCCGGGAGCGGCGACGGCCTCCTCGCAAGGGCCACGGCGGACCTGCCGACCCCCGTGGGCCTGCGACCGCGCGAAGCCGTACCCGGGCTCGGCCGGGATGCGCTCGATGGGACCTGCGGCAAGTGCTCGCGCAGCAGCCGCGTCCGCCTCTCACGGCCCCTCATATCCGCGCGCCCTGAGGGCCGCGGCGAAGTCGGTCCCCCGGGCGATGGGCGGCTGCGGCTGCACCTCGATCACGAACAGGCCCTCGGCGTCCACCCCGTAGGGCGCCTGCCGCAGCACCTGCCCGCCCGGCCCCATCGCCAGCGAGCAGCCGATACACTTGCGCCCATCCCACGGCCCGCCCGCCATCCACCCCACGTTGCTCACGCCCACCACCGTCAGGTCATACAGCCGCGCCAGCTCACCGAACGAGGTCTGCCAGGTCTGCCCGTAGGGTTCGGCCTGGTTGTCATGCTCGGCGGGCACCGCCCAGGCGCACGGCGAGAGGATCATCTGCGCGCCCATGCGCGCCAGACAGTGGCCGATGGCGAGCGAACTCGCGAAGTCGTCGGCGCAGATGGGGATGCCGATGCCCCCCAGCGGTGTCTCGGCGACCGCCACGCGGTCCCCGATGGCGTAGAGGTCCTGCGCAATGTTCAGGATGTTGATCTTGCGGTGGCGCAGCAGGATCTCGCCCGAGGGCGCGATGAGCACCGAGGCATTGTAGATGCGCTCTCCGGCCCGCTCGGTCAGTCCGGCCACGACGTGCAGCCCGGCTTCGGCCGCGGCCTCCGCCAGCCGGTCGCCGGTCGGCCCGGGGATGGGCTGCGCCAGCTCACGCGCGAGCGGGTTGGTCCAGCCCACGTCGAGGCATTCGGGCAGCACCACCACCGCGCAGCCCTCCGCCGCCGCCTGCGCGATCACCGTCTGCGCGCGCGCGAGGTTGGCCTCGATCTGCCCGCCCTCCACCAGCATCTGCGCCATGCCCAGCCGGAATGCCGCCATCGTGCTCCTCCTCGGGTCCGTCAGATGCGTCCGGCGGGAAGTTGACCGCGCGGGCGCGTTTCACCTGTTGCGCATACAGGCATGAGGTATGCGCCCGAAGAATAGACGGAGACAGGCGCCGTATCCATGCCATGCTGTTCGGAGGGCGCAGGTTCTCGTGCGCCGCCGGGCGCGTCTGAACGCCCATCGCGACG
>CAZTZN010000209.1:2984-8067 GCA_964617715.1 uncultured Armatimonadia bacterium
CAGACGGCGAACGAGCTGGCCCTTGCCATCTGTCGTCATGGAGCGGCCGGCCCTCGCGCAGGCCCGCTCGTTGCCTGTGTCGTATGCCGCACGGAGGGCGCAGGTTCTCGTGCGCCGCCGGGCGCGTCTGAACGCCCATCGCGACGAGAACGGCGGCGGCTCTGAAGAGCCGCCCTCCGCACGACAGACGGCGAACGAGCTGGCCCTTGCCATCTGTCGTCATGGAGCGGCCGGCCCTCCGCACGACGAGGGTCCGCATCGCGTGAGAGCAGGTATCCTGGTCACCCGCGGATAGCAGGTCAGAGAGGAGACGATCGGGCGATGACGGTGCGCATGATGGCGGCTGCGATGACACTGTGTGCGATGGCCGCCTGCGCGCAGGACAACCTCGTGCCCAACGCCGACTTCAGCGACGCGCTGGCCGGCTGGACCAGCTCCCGCGGGCCTGCCCAGCCGGTCCTCGACACCGAGGACTTCCATTCCGCACCGGCGTCCCTGCGCCTGCCCGGCACCGCCGAGATGGTGGGCATGGTCACCGCCGAGGACCACGTCTTCGCCGCGCCACTCCCCAACGCGCTGAGCATCTCGGCGTGGGTCAAGGCCGACTGGGTCGCCCCCGGCGCGAGCATCGGCATTGACCTCAAGATCGTGCTCGACGACGGCACGATCACCTGGTTCTTCCCGACCTCCCTGCAGGTCCAGGCCGCCGAGGCCGGGCGCTGGGTCGAGAAGACCGCCGGATACCTGGCGCCCACCGGCCGGCGCATCGCCGCCATCGCCACCTACTGCCTTAACTACCGCTCTGGCGGCGCCACCGCCTGGTTCGACGACATCGTGGTGCGCGCCTACACCACCGCTCCGCCCGAGAGCGACGTCGCCGTGGTCTACGCGCGGGCGCCAGACGACCCTCGGGTGGTCGCGATCTCCGATGCCCTCACCGCCGCCGACGTCGCCCATGACCTCATCCCGGCGATGAGCAACCTCGATGGCTTCCGCCTGGTCATCGTGCCCGAGTGGATCGACGACTTCGACCTCTACCTGCGCCTGAAGACCTTCCACTACCTGGGCGGGCGCGTGGTGCTCGTGGATCTGCCCGAGCGGCGCCACGGGCGCTCCATCGCCCGCTACTTCTGGGAGCGCTCGCCCGCCGAGATCACTGAGCCGCTGCTGCTCGCCGCCGATGGCCGCGCGGCGCACCTGCGCTTCGGCGCGTACGACCTCGCCGCCCTCGGCGGGCTGGTGGGAGAGATGCTCGCGACCGGGATCGCGCTGCCGGAGGACGTGCCCGCCATCGACTTCGGCCCCAAGGCCACGTATGAGCTGCGCGACGGGGCGCTCTTCGCCGACGACGAGCCGCTGCTCTTCCGCGCGATGGGCACCTACGCGGTGGATGGCACCCGCTCCATCGAAGAGCACCGCGCCAACTTCGCGCATTTCGCGCAATTGCGCCTGAACGGACTGGTGATCTACCTCAGCCATGCCACGCCGCTCGAGCATCTGACCGCGGTGCTCGACGCCGCATGGGAGCAGGGCCTGCGGGTGGAGGTGTGGCTCTACGGCCCGCGCGGGGTCATGTGGCCGGAGAAGCCGCTCAAGGACGAGTGGGTGCTCAGGGTCATGCCCATCCGTCGCCACCCGGCCCTGCTGGCGTGGATCCTGTGTGACGACACCTGGAGCCGCTACCTGCCCTTCGTGGAGCGCGAGGGGCAGGTTTTCCGTCGCTACGATGACAGTAACCTCGTTACCACCACGCTCATGGATCTGCGCCGGCCCGCGAACGTGCCCGAGCAGACCTGGGCGCGGTGGCGAGAGCTGGTGGATTTCCCGCTCACCTACCTCTACCCGCTGCAGAAGGGCGCGACCTTCGGCGGTGGCGAGGACATCGCGGGCGGGCTGGAGGACGTGCAGCGGCTGTCCGAGCACGCGCGCGCGGTCTGGGGCGAGCCGGTCTACGTCCAGCAGTGGTCGCAGGCGCACATGCAGGGCCACGCTTACCCGAAGAACGGCATCCCGACGCGCTCGACCTACCTGCCCACGCCCGAGCAGCAGCGGCTGATCACATACATGATGCTCACCGCGGGGACGCGCGGTATCCTCTACTTCAGCACCCACGGCCTTGCCGACAGGCGCCTGGGGATGGGCCGGCGCGCGGAGCTGGGACTGCTGTGGGGCGAGCTGGAGCCGGTGCAGGACATCCTGGCGGCCGGGGCGCTCACGCCCTGCGCGACCTCCGACCCGTCGGTCGAGGCGGCGGCCTTCACCCGCGGCGGCGACACGGTGGTACTGGCCCTCAAGCACGGTGAGCAGTACAACCGTTACGTGAGCGACGCGGTGGTCGAGGGGCTCATCATCACACTGCCCTTCGATCCACCGGCGGACGCGCGCTGCCTGCGGCTGGACGGGCCGAGCCCGCGGCAGGTGATGCCCTCCGGAGCGGGGCGCGAGCTGACGCTGGACGAGCTGGACGTGACCGCGGCGCTGCTGATCACCGCCGACGAGACGCGCATCGCGACGCTGGAGGAGCAGCGCCAGGCGTGGGCGCCGCTGGCCGCGCGCCTGGCCGCAACCGCCGCCGCCGACACCGGCGCGAAGACCCACGTGATCGGCGAGCGCATCACGCCGCTGGCCGGGCCGGAGTTCGCGCAGCGCCTGCTCGAGGGCGACGAGGCCTTCGAGGAGGTCGTGACCTGCCTGGGCAGCGGCATGCACGAGCAGGCCTGGCGGTGGGCGCGCATCGCCCTGCGCAGGTGGCGGCAGGCTCAGGCGCTGGCCATCGAGCGCGCCGAGGCCGAGCACGCGCGGCTGGAGCTGGGCGATGAGGCGCTGCTGCTGCTGAACATCTACCCGGCGCTGCCCAACTTCGCACACGAGTACCTGGGCGCCCCCGAGCCAGACTATGCGGCCATGCACGACGAGATCGACGCGTGGCTGGCTCAGTACGACTTCCTGACGCGCGAGCCGGCGGTAACGGAGAGGTAGAGGGGGCGTCGTCGGGTGAGGTCGCGAAGATCCGGCACGCATGGCGCGGGTCATGCGCCCCGGATCACTGCTGCGCGGCGCGCACCGCGATCTCATGCACGAACACGCGCGGGCAGGCGAACTGCCCCAGCAGGTTGAAGCCGCGGAAGGTGCGGCTGTAGTCCGCCTGGTCACCGGCGAAGACCTCACGGCCGACGGTCCACTCCCCGGTCTGCCACTCGTCCGATGCGGCGAGTTCGCCGAGCGTGTGGTAGTGCGCGCCGTCGTAGACCTGCAGCGTCCCGCCTTCCGGTGTCAGGCAGGTCACGCGCAGCAGCAGGTCGCGCTCGCGGTCGGGATTGTTGATCCAGAAGTTCGGCCCGCCCATGCGCGGTCGGATCAGCTCACCGTAGCGCGCCATCAGACCGGCCTGCTCGCGCGCGCGCGTCCACTCAGCGCCGTAGAAGCACACGCCGGGGGTGTGCCGGCCGACCACGTTGTCGAGCAGCTCGCCCGCGGTGACCGACATCCACTCGTCGCCGATGTCGCCGGTCGCGCCCGCCTGCTCCTGGTGAGGCCGCCCCGGTGGCGCGCCGGTCAGCTCGCTGATGATCTGCGGCGTCGCGTCCTCCGGGAAGACGATCACGCGCTGCAGGTCGTCGCCGGTCTCCAGCCGGAGGAACCACGGTCGCCGCACCGTCTGCGCAGGCACGCGCACCAGGAACTCGAACTCGGCGCCCTCTCCCGGGGCAAGGTCGAAGTCGGCCTGCGACGGGGCGATGCCCCAACCCTCGGGCCCGCTCGCGGCCAGCGTCCCGACGGCGCGCTCGGCGGTCGCGTTAAGCACGGTCGCCCGCACGGTCACCGCGTCACCTACGTGACAGTCGATGCGGCGCTCCCCCGGTCGCAGGATCGGCGCGGGCAGATCGCCCAGCGCCACCAGCGCAAAGCTGTCGCCGAGGTCATCGAGGGTCATCGCGTCGTCCTCGACCGGCAGGCGCTCGGCGCTCTCGCCCGTGATCAGCCAGGCGTGCTCCACGGCCGTCCCGGGCATCTCGATGTGAACATCGCGGGCGATCTCGCCCTCCTCGATGCCGAACACTGCCAGGAACTCGACACCGCTGCCGGTGCGCCACCGCTCGACCATCCAGTCGGCAGGCAGGCCGGTCACGCGCAGGGTCTCGGGCAGCGCATCCAGCACCACGGCAGCGAGGCCCGCCGCGGCCCACTCAGCGTCGCCGGGGGCGATGATGAGGGCGCCGTCACCCCAGGCGTGGCGCATCGGCTCCTCCGGTTCGGGCAGCGGCCCACCCTGGAAGCCGATGAGCCGCGCGAACTCCGCGTCGAGGTCGCCGGGTGCCACGTCCGGGCGCTCATTCAGGTCCAGCACCTCGCGTACATGCGGGTTGATGACGCCCGCCTCGGCGAGCGACTGGTAGAGGCTGGTGCTGGCATGCAGGCCACCGGTGAGGATGACCGTGCCGCCCCTGGCCGCGAAGCGCTGCACCAGCCGAGCCTGGGTCGCGTCGCAGCGTTGCAGGTCGGGCACGATGATGACCCGGGCTTCAGGCGCGAGGTTGCGCTCATCGACGAAGAAGCCCGCGGGGATGTGCCGACGCGCCAGCGGGGTCCAGCAGCGCGCGAGCAGGTCCTGGGCGTCCCCGAGCGTGCCCGTGGGGACCATGATCTGCACGCGCGCGGCGCTCCGCGCGAAGGCGTAGAGTGGCAACATGCGCTGCACGCCGACGATGCCCTCGTACCACCTGAGCCGCCGCCACAGCGCGTCGCCGCTGCCCGGCCCGCTCTCCTCGCCCCAGAAGCCGTGCAGGAAGCTGAAGATCGATGTCCCGTCGGGCGTGGCGGTGATGATCGCCGATTGCGTCACGTCCCAGGCGCGCTCGGGCGGCAGCCACCGGGTCGGGTGCTCGGGTGGATTGTTGACGCCGTTCTTGTAATGCGTGTGAATGATGCTCCGGATGCCCGGGCAGCAGCCCATGGTCAGCAGCGTCAGCCCGCGTGCCTCGCGCAGGTCGGCCAGCCGGTCATCGCATGGGTGGAACTGCACGTTCTCGATGTCCACCACGCCCGAGCCCGCGAGCTTCATCAGCCACTGAAGCTGCTTGAA
>CAZTZN010000210.1:0-8043 GCA_964617715.1 uncultured Armatimonadia bacterium
TCGGGCGAGAGTTCCCAGTCGAATATGTCCATGTTCTCGCGCAGGTGTGCCTCGCCGGTGGCCTTGGGAATGACGATCATCTGCTGCTGCAGCAGCCAGCGCAGCGCCACCTGCGCGGGTGTGCGCCCGACCTCGTCGGCGATCTCCTGCAGCGTCGCGTTCTCGGGCGCGTCGCCGTGCATCAGCGGCGAGTAGGCGGTGACCGCGATGTCGTTCTCGCGGCACAGCTCCACGACGTCCCACGGCTGGTGGGCCGGGTTGAACTTGATCTGGTTGTTGACGATCGGCACCTCGGCCACCGCCAGCGCCTCGGTGAGGTGCTCGACCATGAAGTTGCTCACGCCGATGTTACGAGTCATGCCCTCGTCCACCAGCCGCGCCAGGGCCCGGAAGGTCTCCTCCATGGGCGCGTCCGGATCCGGCCAGTGGATCAGATACAGATCGAGGCAGTCAATCTCAAGCTCGCCCAGGTTCTTCTCGCAGGTGGCGAGCACATCATCGTAGCGCAGGCTGCCGCGGTTGACCTTGGAGGTGATCCAGATGCGCTCGCGGTCAAAGCCGCGCATGCCCTCGGCGACCTCGCGGTGGTTGCCGTACACGTCGGCGGTGTCAATGTGGTCGTAGCCCATCTCCAGCGCCAACGGGACGGCTCGAACGCAGTCCTCGCCGGTCAGCTTCCACGTCCCCAGGCCAAACTGGGGCATCTGTGCGCCCGTCTTCAGCGTCACTCGCGGAATGTCCAAGTTCGCCACCTCTGCTCTCGTGTGATGGTTCGTGCATGCTCGCTGACCGAGAGTGTCGTTCCGGCTACCCTCGCCCGATCAGCCCTTCGTCGAACATCCAGCCCACGGTATCGGGCACCGATTGCTCGGCGGTGAACTCCGGCTCGTAGCCCAGCTCTCGGCGCACTTTCTCGATCGTGAAGCACATATGCGCGGCGAAGAAGCGCATGCCGCGCTTGCTGACCGTGCCGGTCTCCTCGTAGCGCGCGATGATCTCCTCGGCGGGCATGTGCATGACTGCCGCAGGGACGCCCAGTGCGTCGAAGAGCAGCTCGGCGAAGTAGTTGTGCGTGATGGCGTAGCGCGAGGAGATGTTGTACTCGCCGGCCTTCTCCGGGCGCCCGATGGCCAGCACGAAGGCCTCGGCCAGGTCGCGCACGTCGCCGAACTGCACCAGGCCCTCGCCGCGCTCGGGCAGGATGATCGGTTCGCCGTCGAGCACGCGCTGCAGCAGGCGCGGATCGCGCCCGCCCCAGTAGTCGAGCAGTTCATCGCCCGGACCGATGACCGCGGTCGGACGCAGGATGGTCAGCGGCAGGTCGCAGGCGGCGCAGCGCTCGCGGGCGGCGCGGTCCGAGGCCGCCTTGCCGTTGAAGCCGCCCCATTCGTCGGGTGGCGGGTCAACCGGATGCTCCTCGTCGGCGGGCACGTAGCGCAGCGGCATGAACACGCCCGTCGAGCCGCACTGCACATACTGCCCGACGCGGTCACCGATGGCGTCAATGACCACCTCGGCGCGTCGTCCGTTCATTGCTATCATGTGCACCGCGGCGTCGAAGGTGCGGCCCTCAGTCGCGGCGCGCAACGCGCCTTCCTCGTCGATGTCCGCGGTGAGGCGCTCCACACAGTCGGGCAGGTCCGCCTCGGTCCGGCCGCGGTTGACCAGCGTCACCTCGTCACCGCGCGCCACCAACCGCAGCGTGATCTCCCGACCCAGGAACCTGCTCCCACCGATGATAAGCACTCTCATGTCGAGCCGCCCTCGTCTCCTGACGCCATGTGCGTTGCGATGGTCATGTCCGGCATCTCGACCGGCGCCCGGAGGTCGAAACCGACGTCGGTCGAGGTGCACTGCGGCGGAGTGCCCCCCCTGTGCCCTCCGCGCCTGACCACGAAAATTCGCGGCGCGTGGAGTATTCCCTTCACGTGCTGCGGGTTGCGGGAAGGTAGTCGCCTCGGCGGCTGGGAACCTGCGGGCACGGACAAGGCGCAGCGTGGAGGTGCGTAGATGCTCTATCGACCGTTCGGCCAACTGGGCTGGGACGTCTCGGCTATCGGCATGGGCACGTGGAACATCGGCAATCAGTGGGGTGAGATCGATGATGTGACCGCGTGGGCGACGGTGCGCGCCGCCTTCGACGCGGGCATGAACCTGTTCGACACCGCCGAATCCTACGGCATCCCCAACGGTTTGAGCGAGGAACGGCTCGGCGTCGCGCTGGCGGGCATCCGCCATGAGGTCTACCTGGTCTCGAAGATCGGGCACTGGGGCGAGCGGACCGGCCAGGGCGTGCCGCACACCACCGTGGACATGATCCGCCTGTGCTGCCACGCCTCGCTGCATCGCCTGCGCACCGACTGGATCGACGTGATGCTCTGCCACGTGGGCGACATCGAGGACCCGAGCGTCTTCCTCGAAGCCTTCGAGGTGCTGCGCGAGCGCGGGCGCATCCGGGCCTACGGTATTTCGACCAATAGCCTCGAAGTCTTGCAGCGCTTCAACGTGGACGGTAACTGCAGCGTGGTCGAGGTGGATTACTCGCTGCTCAACACCCAGCCGGAAGAGGCCCTGCTGCCTTACTGCGTGGAGCACGGCATCGCAGTGCTGGTGCGCGGGCCGCTACGTCGGGGGCTGCTCGCGGGCAAGTACGATCTGAGCGGCAAGTTCACCGACACGGTGCGGGCTGGCTGGAACCCCGGTGGCGCTCAGCGCGATGAGTACGAGCGTGAGATCGCGCGCGTCGAGCGACTCAAGCAGGTCGTGGCGCCCGGCGAGGCGATGGTCACGGCGGCGCTGCGTTATGTGATCTCGCACCCGGCGGCGCCGGTGGCGATCCCGGGCTGCAAGTCGCCCGACCAGGCGCGCATGAACGCCGCCGCGGGCGAGCGCGTGCTCACCGCGGACGAACTCGCGGCGCTGCGCGGGGCCATGGCGTAGGAGCGCGCGCGATCGCGGGGCAAACACTCCCGCCCCCCGGCCGTTCCGCAGGCCCGCAGACGAACGGGCCACCGGTACGCCGGTGGCCCGTGCCTGCTTCTACTTGCGACTTGTAACCGGCGACTGATGACCGCCGTTCAGCTCGGCTCGTACTCCGAGGACGCCTCCTCAGGCAGGTGCACCAGCCAGATGTTGCGGTACGAGACGGCATCGCGGTGGTCCTGCAGCATCAGCGGCCCCGGCTCGGCCACCCTGTCGTCGAGCGGACCGCCGGTGATCCCGTCCATCTCGATGTTGTTGTGAATGAGGACGCCGTTCAGGAAGACGGTCATGCGCGCGTCGTCGATCATCTGGCCGGCGTCATCGAAGCGCGGCGCCCGGAAGATGATGTCGTAGCTCTGCCACTGCATGGCGGGCCGACAGGCATTCACCAGCGGTGCGTGCTGGTTGTAGATCGCGCCGCAGTCGCCCAGCCCCGGTACCTCCCAGCCGTAGCTGTCGAGCACCTGAATCTCGTAGCGGCCCTGCACATAGACCCCCGAGTTGCCCTTGTGCTGACCGGTGGCCTCGGGCATATCGGGGCAGCGGAACTCCACGTGCAGGAAGGCGTCGCGATAGGTCTCCCGACTGATGATGTTGCCGCTTCCGGGCGTGACGGTCATCACGCCATCCTCGAGCTTCCAGGTCACCGCCGACCCGTCTTTGTGCGTCCATCCATCGAAGCTCGTCCCGTCGAAGAGCGTCACGACCTCACAGGGACCATCCTTCATCGACTGCATCTTGTCAGCTCCTCTGCGTGTGCGTTCACACCATCATGCCGAACGGTTCGAGGCGCATGGTAGCGGTCTCCGCCAGCCGCCGCAGCCACTCGCCGGTCGGGTCGATCGCGAGGAACCACCACCACGGCGGCCGGTAGTTCGACAGCTCCAGGCTCATGGTGCGGTGGGCGTCGGCCAGCACGTGCAGCTTGCGAAACTGGATGTCCAGCAGCAGCTCGTGGTAGCGCTCCTGCAGGCGCTGATGCTCGTCGGCGTTCGCCAGCTTGAGAATGCGCATCACGATCTCCTGGCGCCGGGCCATCAGCGTGTGCAGCTCGTCGGCAGGTACCGGCTCGCGCGCCGCGTCGGCCGCGCGCAGGAGCCGCTTGATCTCGACCCACACCGCCTGCGATTGCTCGCGCAGCGCCTGAATCCGCTCGCCCGATGCCCGCCGGGCCGCCGCGACCGCCTCGAACTCGCGCGCCAGCTCCTCGACCTGATCGCGCGCTGCCGTGAGCTGCTCCAGTATCTCCTCGGGCGCACGTGCGGCCCCGAGTCGCTCGATTACCACGCGCGCACGCGCCACCGCCTCCCGCCACTGGGCCGCGAACTCCTGGCTGGTCAGCTCCCGCTCATCGAAGAAGCGCTCCAGGTGGTGCGGCAGAAAGAGGCGGGCGTCGGCCGCAGCCATCGCGTCCCAGGTCTCAACGTGCAGGCGGGCGATGGGGTTGAGGTCCAGCTCGATGCCGGCCTTGCGCAGCAGCCGGACAAAGCGGTGGGTCTGCGGCAGGTAGGTCGAGGCGTGTTCGAGCAGCACCATGCTGAACTCGCGACTGAGCATGGTCGGCAGCACCACGGCCTTGCCCACCAACCGCAGCATGCACCCGAACTTGTTCCCGGCGGCCTCCAGCAGCGCCTCCCGATCGGTGATCTCACGGCTCCCCATCGCCTCAACCTGACCGTCGGGCAGGTCGAAGATGGCGCGCTCGCCCACGACGCGGATGGTGCCCCGGCCCCGGCCGCAGATCACGATGTCGAACGGGATGGCGCCCGCGCCGAACTGGTCGAGGGTGTAGATGCCGCTGTGACCCATCACCGTGTTGTAGGCGTCACAGGCGATGTCGCGCGTCGCGGGATCGAGGAAGATGTCCACCACGTCGAAGCGCGGCCGAGCCATCGTCTCGGGTGTGAACAGGAACAACTCCGTGGATGCTGTGATCTCGACCTCGTCAACCAGATCGCCCAGCAGCACATGGTAGAACCCGCCGAGCAGGCACAGGTAGAGGTCGGTGAGCGTGCGCTCTCCCGCCTGCGAGCGGCACAACTCGATGAGGTTCTCGACCAGCCCGATCAGTTTCGCCGCGGTCGCGCGCGAGCGCTCGTCGAGCAGCACTTCGCGGCTGTTCTCGACCGCCCAGTCCATCAGCTCACGCACGGTCGGCGAGACCGCCAGCGCGCTGATGTCGCAGGCGACGGTGCGCCCCAGACTGTGGTTGGCCACGCCGCGCCAGCCCCACGCGGTCGTGGCCTCGTGGTAGAACCGGCGCGGGCCGCGGGGATGGCGCGGGGCCAGCCGCTGCAGTGGCACTCCCGCCGCGCGCAGCTCCGAGCGCAACACCGGATACTCGCAGCCCAGTACCGCCGAGGTCTCGGCCACCGCCGCCCACATCTGGCTGGTGCGGTCGTCGTCGCGCGGCTGCAGCGAGAAGCCGACGTCGGCCTGCCCGTCACCGGGGAGTTTGCTGAAGTAGTCGGTGTCGTGCGCGGCCGCGACCATCTTCAGGCCCGGCGCGTGCCGGTGCGCCGCCGCCGGGATCATCGCCTTGAGCAGTTCGTCCCAGAATACGGTCTGTCCCAGCGCAATACAGGGCGCGCCGCGCCTGGCCAGCCGCCGGATGCAGGCGATCAGCGAGTCGGTGTACTCGGCCTCGCCGAAGGCCCGCGAGAAGTCGGGCATCGACACGATCCTCCCGTCCGTCTGCCGGTGTCGCATGGGGCGTACAACACTCCACCGGCGCTTCCCGAGAGGCGCGGTGGAGATTGCAGCTTCGCCGCCGCGACGATACTTCCTGCCTCCGGGCAGGTCGGGCAAGGTCCCTGCCGACGGGTGGCGAACCTGCGCGCCGATTCCATGACGTGCACCCGTCGTAGTGGAGGATGGTCATGCGACTTCCCGGCCCGGAGATGCTGGACGATCTGACGCTCTCGCGCCTCAACCCTCACACGCCCGCGCAGGCGGCGGTGGTCTCGCTGCCGGTGCCGCCGGGCGCCGGTGAGGTCGCCGTGGAGGGCACGCTCAGCCAGTCAACGCCCATCGCGTGGTGGCCCGAGTTCCTGGCCGGCGCGGAGGGCGCCGGCGACCCGCGTCGCCTGATCGTAAGCGTGTGCGGCACACAAGAGCTTCCCGATGAGCTGCGCCTGACGCGTGGCTCCGCGGTCGATGGGGGGGAATGGGCCGGCCCGCAGTGGCAGACGCGGGTGCTCGAGCACGACTACACCAGCACCATCAACTGGGAGGTCGGCGAGCTGGTGCTGCGCCACGGGGAGCGCGAGATCGGGTTGCGCCCTGGCCTGCTGCGCGAGGACGGGGAGCCGATGTGGTGGGAGTGGCTGCAGGTCGAGGAGCAGTGGGCCGGCCCGGCCTGCCGCGCCATCCGCGCGGCCGGCTACGCCTCGGCGATGCGCCTGACCGACGACCACCCCGACGTGTTGGGCCATCGCCCCTCGCTGTGGACGCACCGCCATCACTGGCTGCTGTGCGAGATCTATGCGCTGCTCTTCGCCAACGGTGTAGTGCACCTGACCGTGCGGCATGTCAACAACCGCCTCTACGACTACGGCCGGGATGTGCCCGGGTTGCCCATCATCGGCCTGCGCTGCGACTTCGAAGGCGATGTGGCCCTTACCGGCGAGACCGTCGAGGTCGATCTCGGCGGCGCGGTGCTCAGCACCGAGGAGTGTCGCACCATGGCCGCACCCGAGCGCCCGGGGTCGCTGCGCGGCGATGGTGAGATGACCATCTTCCGACCCTACCAGGGCGTCGAGATTACCCTCGACGGCTTCGGGCGCGCCGATGGCCGGGCGCGCTGGGTCTGCCGCCCGGAGGAGGGCATCGTGCCCTGCGGTGCCGCGCGCACCGTGCGCTTCGCGCTGAGCCTGAGCGACGCCCCGCCGCGCGTCGAGCGCTACGTGGTGCCGCACTGGTGGTACGGGCTGTGCGCCGAGCTGGTGCCCGACAGTCTGCTGCCGGTCTCCGACGAGCGCGACGTGATCGTCGAGGCCGCCGGCGAGTGGCTGCGCGAGAGCCAGCTCTCGGGCATCTTCAACGATGGCTCGGTGCCGCGCGGCGGCCGGCACTACCGCGACGACGGCTCCATCGCCGAGTCCGGCTGGGAGGGCGAAGCGCCCTTCAACCTGGTGCGCTACTTCTACCGCCACGCGACCCCCGAGGCGTGGGAGGCGGCGCTGCGCTCGGTCTACAACACCGCCGACATCGCGGTCGATCACGCCAACCACATGTTCCGCATGCACGGCTACGACTTCGGCGCCATCTCCATCACCATGAACCGCACGCTGGGCGTCCTGCAGGGCTACCTGGAGACCGGCGACCCCTATCTGCGCGAGACCGCCGAGCATGTGGCGCTGGCCTCGTCGATCATGGACGCCTCCAACTGGCCGCGCCGGTCCTACGGGCGCGACGCCATGTGGATCCGCGGCATCATCGGCCTGGCCGACTACTTCCCCGGGCGCGGGCTGGATGTGCGCGCGCGCGAGGCGCTGGGCCGCGTCATCCAGTGCCAGCGGCCCGAGGGCGCCTACACCGACCAGGGTGGGCCCGCAGGTGTGCATGCGGCGGGCAACATGATCCTCAAGCCGTGGATGAACTTCATGGTGCTTGAGCCGATGATGGACTGGCTCGAGCGGCACCCGGAGGACGACGAAGTCGCCGCTGCGGCAAAGCGCATCTTCGACTGGGAACTCGACCAGATCGTGCGCGACGAGGATGGCGTGCCCTACTTCCCCTACGAGGTCGCGTGGGGCGACAACGACGGCTCGCCGCAGTCGGGCAAGCCGCACCCGTACGGGCGCATGGAGTTCTGGTATCCCGCACGGGCGCTGCTGTTCGCCACGCGCCGCTGGGGCGACCCGCGCTTCCTGCAGGCCTGGGAGGAGATCTACGCCGGGCGCATGGCCGGGGACACGGTGGAGCGCATCCGCCACGCGGCGGGCGACCACACCGCCAACAAGGCGGTGGAGTGTGTGGCCTGGCACCAGCTCCGGCGCTGGAACGCGCGCTGGGTGGACGGCGAGCTGGCGGCCGACCCGTATGTGCTGCCCGGCGAGC
>CAZTZN010000211.1:0-7928 GCA_964617715.1 uncultured Armatimonadia bacterium
GCGTGCCGCGCGCCAGCACCCGCTGAGTGTCGCAGCCGCCGCCCCAGAAGGTCAGATCGCGGCCGAACTCGCGCTTGAGCAGCGCCCCGTCCATGTCCGCGGCCGAGACCTGCACCGGGTTGATGGCGTCCACGCCGATCTCGATGAGGTCCGGAAGCAGGGCATGGATCGACCCGCACGAGTGCAGCAGCAGGGGTCTGCCGGAGAGCTGCCTGATCAGCCCCCACAGGCGTGCATGGTAGGGCTTGACCATCTCGCGGTAGAGCGCGGGCGAGAGCTGCGGGCCGGTCTGCGTGCCCAGGTCATCGTTCACCTGGATGACGTCCACGTACGGGCCGACCGCCTCGACGTAGCGCTCAACGCGGGAGGTGTAGCAGTCCACCAGCCGCCCCATCAGGTGATGGGCCAGGGGCTTGTTGGCCACCAGATCCACCATGAAGTTCTCGAAGCCGCGCAGGATCTGTCCGGCCGCGAACACGTGCACCCACAGGTTGGCGACGATGCAGCGGTCGGTCTCGTCGTGCAGGCAGCGGGCCTTCACGGCGAGGTCTTCGTAGCTCTCGTCATTGTACGCGGGCCAGTCGAAGCTCTCGAGGTGCTCGATGCCGGCCTCGATGTCGGACGGCCGCTCGGCGCCGGCCAGCGGTGGGTTGACCGAGTCAAAGTACCATCCACCCGCAGGGCAGCGGGCGGCCGGGGTGCCGTCATCGCGCAGCACCGCCCAGCCGCCCTCGTTCTCGGTGATCTCCAGCCCCTCGGCAATCTCGCACGGCGAGCCGTCCTGCAGCGTCCACGACTTCCAGCGGCGCGGTTCGATGAGCAGCGGCATGGCGTCGGCGCCGATCAGGTCCAGCACCGATTCCTCGACCTTGGCGATCATCTGGCTGAGGTCGTAGATCTGCGTGCGGCCGCCGAGGCCCAGGTGGGCCTTGAGGCGGTTGTAGGCGACGCCCATGATGCCTGAGGATTCGGACGCGCCCAGATCAACAGGCACGCGGTCGGGCTGCTCGTGGCGTAACGCCGCGGCGATGCGCTCGCGCGAGGTCATTGACGGCTCCCAACGCCTGGTGGTGCAGCCTCCCGGTGCCGGCCTCGCCGTCTCCGCCGCCCGGGGGGCAGAGCCATTTCACCGCGAGGCCGAGGATACCTTCGCCGCCTGGCTTACAGCCCGGTCACGCTCCCTGTCGTTGGCTGTCGCCGTTGCCGTGGCCGTCTGCCGTCGTCGTTGGAGAGGCCGGAGCCCGCTCCGGCCTGTGCCGTTGCCTCGGACGGATCCCCCAACGGCACACGCACAGGAGTGTGCGTGCCACGGAACGACAGCGACACAGGCGCGAACGGAGTCGCGCCTCTTCATGCACGGCCACGGCACGGCAGGGGCGCCCTGCGGGCACCACCCCGACGGGGGCGTCGGGGTCACAACGGCAACGGCCAAACGGCAACAGCAAAGGACCATCGCCCCCTTCGGGCGAACACCCCGCCGACGTGCGGAGTCTGATCCCGGAGGCGCGCCATGTCTCAGATCAACTTCGACGCCTGGCCCGGAGACTACCGGGCCGCGGTGTCGTTGACCTACGACGACGGCAATGACACGCAGCTCAACTACGCCGCGCCCGAGATGGAGAGGCTGGGCTTTCGCGGCACCTTCTACCTTTCATGCGGCCGCGATGACTGGCGCGAGCGCCTCGAGCCATGGGTGCGCGTGCACGAGGCCGGCCACGAGATCGGCAACCACACGGTCGGCCACACCTGCTCGCGCAACTTCCGCGACGAGCCCGGCGCGCCCGGCCTCGAGAGCATGACCCTCGCGGACATCGAGGCCGACGTGCTGGAGGCGCAGCGGCGGCTGGGCGAGCTGTTCCCGCGCGCCGAGCGCAGCTTCGCCTACCCGTGCTACATGACGCACGTGGGCGCGGGAGAGGATCGGCAGAGCTACGTGCCGGTAATCGCGCGCCACTTCATCGCCGGGCGCGGCTACGGGGAGTACGGCTTCAGCAACTCCCCGCACAACTGCGACCTCGCCTGCCTGTGGTCCACGCCCATCGAGCACATGCGCGGAGAGCAGATCGTGGGGTTGATGGACCTGAACCTGCGCCGCGGGCGCTGGCTGATCCTGACCATGCACAACATCGGCGGAGCGCGGCTGGGCACCGCCCCCACCGAGTTCGGGCGCATGCTCGAGTGGCTCGACGACCACCGCGATGAGGTCTGGGTGGCGCCGGTGGCGACGGTGGCCGAGCACCTGCGCGACAACGTGCAGTAGCGGCCGGGAACCGGCAGCCGGCGACCGAGAGCGGTAGAGGCGAGGTGGCCGTGTCGTTCGGAAGGCATGTCCTGTTTGCACGCCCCGCTACCACGAGGGCTACGCATTTGCGGCCTTCGACGAGGAGACCGGGGCCGGGCGGGTGAAACACGACACGGATGTCGGGGGCGGCAGGGCGCGTGACGTTTGAGGTGGCGCTGACGGCTGCGCATCTGGTGCTCCGGCTCGCCTGTGCGAACATCAGGGACTTCCTGGCGGAGGTTGACTTCAACCGTGTCGTGGGGTATACTCAACGCAGATAAGACCCTCGCTGTTGCGTGCAACGGCGAGTGTATCAGCTCCCCGCGGTTGCGTGCAACCGCGGGTCTTTTCTTGTACGATCAGAGGGGAGGCGGGAGTGCATGCCTGAACCACGCGTGATGGTCTTCGTCGATGGCAGCAATTTCTACTACGGACTGCGCGAAAATGGCCACGACACGCACATCGATTTCGGCAAGCTCGGCCGGGAACTCGCCGGGTCAGACCGACGGCTGATCCGCGTGTACTACTACAACGTCTCGCTCCCGCAGGACGTAGACCCCGAGCGCTACGAGAGGCAGCAAGCGTTCCTCTCCGCCGTTCGTCAGCAGCACCACGTGCGCCTGATTCTCGGCCGCCTGGTTCCCCGCGGTAACACCTTTGTCGAGAAGGGCGTGGACACGCAGATAGCCGTTGACATGCTGCGCCACGCCTCGACGGATACGTATGATGTGGCCATCCTGGTCTCTGGCGATGGTGACCTGGCCTGCGCTTGCGAGGCCGTGGGCGAACTGGGCAAGAACGTCGAGAACGCGTTCTTCAGACGCGGAAGATCGCAGCAGTTGCACAACTGCTCCGACGTGTACCAGGAGATCACAGGCGCGATGCTGGGCAGATGTCGGCCCTGACGGACCATCGGATGACCTGATCGCTGCAACCTGCTCGCGTGATATACGGCCACGACGATCGGCTCCCAGCGGGCCAACACGGAGATGATGACGATGCCCGACCTTCCCGCAACCCGACGCGCGGTGCTCATTCACGGTGACGGCTCGGTGAGCGTCGGCGAGGTGCCGATGCCCGATCCGGGGCCGCAGGAGGTGGTGGTGCGGACCGCGGTGAGTCTGATCAGCGCGGGCACCGAGACCGGCGGCCTGCGCGCCCGACGTGAGAACCCGGTTGAGGCCGAGCCGCGCATGACCGGCTACTCGACCGCCGGCACCATCATCGCGGTCGGCGACGAGGTGACCGAGTTCGAGGTCGGCCAGCGTGTCATCGGCATGGCCGGCGAGTGCTACAACCACTGCGACTACAACGTCGGCCATCCGATGGTGACGGTGCCCATCCCCGACGGCGTCGGCTTCGATGACGCGGTCATGGTCTGCCTCGCGGGCACCTCCATGCAGGCCGTGCGGCGGCTCGACCCGAAACTGGGCGAGTTCTACGCCATTGTCGGCCAGGGCCTGGTCGGCCAGTTCGCCACGCAACTCATCACGCTCTCAGGCGGTAGGGTCGCGGCGGTGGATCTCGACGCGAAGCGGCTTGAGGTTGCGCTGGCGCACGGGGCTGAGATCGCCATCAACCCGGCCGAGCAGGACCTCACCGCGACCCTGCGCGAGTGGGCCGAGGGCGAGGGCATCGACGGCTCGATCCTGGCCTACGGCGGCCCGGGCACCGAGGTCATGCAGCAGCTCGCCAACGCCTCCCTGAAGGCCCCCGACGGCCACCAGGTGGGCAACATGGTGGTCGTGGGCGGCATCAGGGCGGAGCTGAGCTTCCCGGTCCCGTTCGGCAACATGGACATCAAGCCGTCCAGCCGCACCGGCCCGGGCTACCACGATCCGGCGTATCACATGGGCCGGGACTACCCGCGCGCGTATGTGCGCTGGAGCACGCGGCGCAACTTCGTCGAGCTGCTGCGGCGCGTGGCCGACGGCTCGTTCCGCGTCGGCGACCTGATCAGCCACCGCTTTGCCTTCGAGGACGCCGGTCGCGCGTACGACATGATCGTCGAGGGCAGCGAGTGGAACCTGGGAGTGCTGCTGGAGTACTCGTAGGGTGTTGCGGAGGGGGGCGCGAGCGGCGCTCGCGACGAGGGGGGGAGGCCCGCGCCCCGGCCCCGTGGTGCTCGGCCCGACAGGGAGGCAGACCATGCGACCCTCAACCGACCTCGCGCGCCTGCGCGACTTCTACATCGACCAGCTCCTCGGCGACATCGTGCCGTGGTGGATGGAGCACGCCATCGACCGCGAACACGGCGGCATCTGCAGCTTCATCGAGGACGACGGGACCGTCGTCAGCACCGACAAGTACATGTGGTCGCAACTGCGCGCGCTCTACACCTGGTCGCTGCTGTACAACCGCATCGAGCCGCGCCCCGAGTGGCTGGAGGTGGCGCGCGGCATCTTCGAGTTCGTCGCCGCCCACGGCCGCAACGCCGAGGGCGACTGGAACTACTGGCTCACCGCCGAAGGCGACGTGGTCGAGGGCCCGACCAGCATCTACTCCGACGGCTTCGCCATCATGGGCATGACCGAATTCGCCCGCGCCACCGGCGAGCAGCGCGCCATCGACATCGCGCTCGAGACCTACCGGACGGCCCGCGCGCGGCTCAGCAGGCCCGGCGGCTACCTGACCGCGCCCTACGTGGTCCCCGCGGGCGCCAAGGCGCACGGGGTGTCGATGATCTTCTCGTCGGTGTTCTACATGCTGGGCGAGTTCCTCGGCGATGAGGAGATCATGGCCGCGGGCTACGACCACGCGCTGCAGGTGATGGAGCACTTCCGCAGGCCCGAGCAGATGTGCCTGCTCGAGTATGTGGCGCTCGACGGCTCGGTGCTCGACAGTCCCGAGGGCCGGGTGGTGGTCCCGGGCCACGCTATCGAGAGCATGTGGTTTCAGATGCACATCTTCGAGCACCGCGGGGAGGCCGAGCGCATCGCCCAGGCGGCCGAGTGCGTGCGCTGGCACACCGGCGCGGCCTGGGACCCCGAATGGGGCGGGCTGGTGCTGGCCTTCGACAGCCGGTGGCGCGGTGAGCCGGCGTGGGAGCACGCCATGCGCAAGTTCTGGTGGGTGCACACCGAGACCCTCTACGCCCTGCTGCTGAGCTACTACTACACGCGCGAGCAGTGGTGTCTGGACTGGTACGACCGGGTGCATGAGTGGACCTTCGCGCACTTCCCCGTCGCCGAGTACGGGGAGTGGCGCATGCGCCTGACGCGCGAGGGCCGCCCGCCGGAGGGCGTGCTGAGTCTGCTGCCGCTGCCCATCAAGGACCCGTTCCACACCCCGCGCGCGATGGTGATGATGATCGACGTGCTGGAGAGGCTGACCACCGGCGAGTGAACCTGCCACGAAGGGCATTGTCGGGCAGGATGCCCGATCCACGCCAACAGGCGGGACGTCCCGCAGGAGGACGACGTGATGACCTCACGCGAGCGCATTCTGGCGGTCGTGAACCACACCGAGCCTGACCGCATCCCCATGAACGACAGCCCGTGGGCCTCGACCATTGCGCGCTGGCGCAGCGAGGGCCTGCCCGAGGACGTCTCGGTGAACGAGTACTTCGGCTTCGACGCCTGGCGGCGGGTAACCGCGGACCTCTCGCCGCGCTATCCGGCGCGCGTGATCGAGGAGACCGACGAGTACATCATCGAGACCAGCCCGTGGGGGGAGACCGCCCGGCGCTGGAAGCATCGCGCCTCGGTCCCGGAGTTCCTCGACTTCCGCATCAAGGATCGCGACTCGTGGGCCGAGGCGAAGGAGCGCATGGACACCTCCGAGGACCGCGTGGCCTGGGACTCGCTCGCGCAGAGCTGGCCGGTCTGGCGGGAGGAGGGCGCGTTCATCGAGTACTCCATCTGGGGCCCCGGTTACGACGTGTGGGGTAATCGCGTGGTGGGCACCGAGCGCTTCCTGATGGCGCTGGTGACCGACCCGGAGTGGTGCCGGGAGATGCAGGTGTTCGCGGCCGAGCGCGCGGTCTACTTCGGCGAGCTGCTGCTCGAGCGCGGCTACGACTTCGACGGCATCCGCATTCCCGATGACCTGGGCTACCGCAACGGGCTGCTGATCTCGCCCGCCACCTTTGACCGGTGCATCCGCCCCGCCCACGAGATCCTGTGCCACTGGGCACACAAGCGCGGGAAGGTGTGCTACCTGCACTCGTGCGGCAACGTGATGGCGCTGGTGCCGCGCTTCGTCGAGATCGGGTGGAACTTCCTCGACCCGCTGGAGGTCAAGGCGGGGATGGACGCGCTGAAGCTCAAGCGTGACTTCGGCGACCGGCTTACACTGGTGGGTGGGATCGACGTGCGCATGATGCTCGATCCCGATGACATGGAGCGCGAGGTGGCAACCAAGATCCCGGCGCTCAAGGCCGGCGGCGGCTACTGCTACCACTCCGACCATTCGGTGCCCGACAACGTGAGCTTCGACAACTTCTGCCGGCTGATGGAGCTGGTGCGCGAGTACGGGGCGTACTGACCGCGGCGCCGGAGGGTCGGCAGAAGGCAACCGCGGCTTGATGTCCGCCAGAACTCCTGGCGCAAGTGGAGGCCACGCCATGACGAAGCGAGTACGGTTGGTGCTGTGTCTGATCAGCGCGACGCTTCTGGTGGCACAACTGGCGGCGACCGGTGCCGAGGAGCGCACGATCAGTTTCGCTGAGGGGCAGTGGGACGCCGCGGCGTGGACGCCACTGCGTCTGCCCCTGCATCCGCAGGTCCAGACCTTCATTCAACGGCCCGAAAGCCTCGGCACCAACAGCTTCACCCAACAGCAGCGCGAACAGCACCTGGACAACGTGCTGCTGATGACCGACAGCGGAACCGATGAGGGTGAGTTCGAGGTGGTGTTCCGCATCGGCCCGGAGCGGGGCACCGCGCCGGGGGTGTTTCTGTCACCTGCCTGCTCCGGCGACGCCCTGGAGACCGCGATCGCGGTCTTCGTGGCCGACTACACCATGGCCGTGTGGCTGGTGACGACCGATCCGGAGACACGCGAGACGCAGTACGATCACCTGGTGCGGCTGGCGCGCTGGCAGGACCCGAGCGTACAGCACGTGCTGCGCTGTCGCTACAGCAATGCGCGGAAGATGGTTGCGCTGCAGGTGGACGACTCGGACGTGGTGATCCTGCGCCTCCCCGAGCACGAGATCAACTCGGAGATCGGCATCTGGGGTTGCCACGGGACATGTGACTTCTACAGCCTGACCATCAGGCCGGACGGGACGCTGCCGTGGTCGGGCGCGCCGCCGGAGTAGCGACCGGAGCCGGTAGTATCACGCATCCGGCCGCCGCGTGCCGGGCGAGTGCCGGGTGGGGCGGAACGCGGCGTTGTCGGTAGCAGGCGGCAGCAGCGCTCACATCGGCAGATTCAGGAGCACCTCGCCGTCGCCGGCGACGATGACCAACGCGTCCGGCGTCAGCGAGACGCGATCGGTGAAGCCGGGCGAGCGCACCTCGATGTCCTGACCGGCGAGCGCACGCCAGTGCAGCTCCGGGCTCTCGATGAGGTCGGGCAGGAGCACAAACAGCGCCTCGCTGTCCTGCGCGCGCCACTTTGCGAGCGCGACGTTGTTGGCGAACTCGTCGCGCCGCGAGATCGGCCGCCAGCAATTCGAAATCCGCCTCCAGGCCGCAATCGG
>CAZTZN010000212.1:0-7858 GCA_964617715.1 uncultured Armatimonadia bacterium
GGGCGCACAGCCCGACGAAGTGCACCAGGCGTGGGAGCGCGAGGTCTCCGGGCTGGTGGAGGCACGCATTGTGGAGCCGGCGTTCCGATCATCGGTGCTCTCGACCGTGCCGGCCGAGCGGGTGGTGGTCGAGGGCCGCATCAACGCGGTGGAGGAGATCGCGCGCCGGGCGCGGCTGTCAGCACGGCTGGTAGGCACCGGCGAGGAGGCGCACGATGTCGAGTTCCTGAGCGAGGAGGGCATCGCCGGGCCGTGGCGCATGAGCATGTCCACCGAGGGTATGCTCACCGAGCGCTACCTCGTGGATGTGACCGCCACCGTCGGCCGGGAAGAGCACACGCTGAGCCTGCCCCTGGTGCGGGTGCCCTTCGCCGAGGCCGAGGTGGCCTACGATGCGCGCCACCGCTTGTGGGTCAACGGCCAGGCGCAGTTCCCGCTGGGCATCTACCGGGTCGTGGATGAGAGTGACCTGCCGATGGTGGCGGAGTCGGGCTTCAACTTCGTGATCACGCCCTCGCGCTCGGTCAGCTACCGGTACTTCGACAGCGCCCGCGACGCAGGGCTGCGCGTCGCCATCTGGTCGCCGGCGCTGGACGGTCTGTTCTGGCGCAACATCACCGACAGCTACCGCGGGCGGAAGACGCTGCTCGGCTGGTACGGTATCCACCTGCCCGACACCCAGTCGGTCACCACGCATGTGCTTGAACAGACCTACGTGCACTCGACCACCGGACCCTACGAGGCCATCGCGCAGATTGACGCACACCACCCGGTAATGCTGGCGCTGCGCCCCAATTCAACCATGGCCGACTTCGCACGGGTCGCGGACATCGTGCTGGCGTGGTCCGAACCGGTGCCGCGCTGGCCACTGACCACCGTCGCTCAGTCGGTGCGGATGGCCCGCGATGCGGTGAGTGACCGCAAGCCGGTGTGGGCGGTGATCCAGACGGCGGGCTACGGCTGGTCGGATGACCTGCGCCTGACCAAGCCCGACGACAGTCGCGCGCCCACACCAAGTGAGTTTCGCGCGATGGTCTACCTCGCCCTCTGCGCCGGCGCCGACGGGGTGGTGTACTACTCCTGGAGCCTTCCGGCGCGGGGGGATTGGCCGTCCTGGCGCCTGGGGCGTGACGCCCCGGAACTGTGGGAGGAGATTCAGAACACCAACCGCCAGTTGACCTGGCTGGCGCCGATGCTGCTCGATTCCGACCCTGAGCCGGTTACGCTCGAGTACGACAGCCCGGTGCGCATGGCCGCGTGGGAGCACGAGGGCGCGCGCTACGTAATCGCGGTCAACGCCGAGGACACGACCGCCGCGATGGTCTTCGACATCGGTGCGACACCGGACGAGGAGGTCGAGGTGCTGTTCGAGCGGCGCAAGGTGGTGCCAACGGCCGCGGGCGAGATCGGTGATGTCTTCGAGCCCTACGCGGTGCACATCTACCGGCTCGGCGGAGAGTAGCCGTCGGGGCGGTGGGCGCCGCATGACCGGATCATCCCGCCGACGACCACGTCACCGGGGAGGCTGGTGAATTGCCCGGCCCTGAGATGAGCAGCATCGTCGAGTACTGGCGCACCACGGTCGCGCGCTTCCCCAACAAGCCTGCCGCCATCTGCGCAGGCCGCGCGTACAGCTACGCCGAAGCTGATCGCCTCAGCGCCGCCCTCGCCGGCTCCCTGCGCGATGATTTCGGCCTGCTGGAAGGTGACACCGTGGCCGTCGCCATGCCCAACTGCGCCGAGTACTTCCTTGCCTACTGGGCGATCATTCGCGCCGGTGGTGTGGTGACAGCCGTCAACTGCCGGCTGGGCCAGGAGGAGATGGCCCACGTCCTGAGCGACACCAGGGCCCGCGTGCTTATCACCCACGGCCGCGTCCAGAGCCAGGTCGAGGCGGGCCTGCGCGAAGCCGACGACATCGAGCGCATCATCGTCGCCGAGCCGGTTACCGAGCGCAGCGCGCGTCTGGATACGCTCGCCGCGGGCGACGCGTGGGTGCGGTTCGAGGACCATCAGCCCCGGCCCGATGAGCTGGCGATCATCGCGTACACGTCGGGGACCACCGGCGCGCCCAAGGGCGCCATGATGCGCCACTGCGACCTGCTCTTCAACGTCAAGAACTGCCTGGTCGCGCACGGCTTCCGCCATGAGGACGTGCACATGCTCGCGCTGCCCATGTTCCACTGCACGGCGCTGTACAGCCTGCTGCCGGCGGCGGCATACCTGGGCGGCACCCTGGCCATCGCGCCGCGCCCGGACCGGGCCGAGCTGCTCGACCTGATTGAGAGCGCGCGCGTGACTACCTTCCTGGGGCCACCGACGCTCTTCGCGATGCTGGCGATGGGAGACCAGCTCGCCCGGCGCGACACGTCATCGCTGCGGTTGATCGCCTACGCGGGCTCGCCGATGCACCCGAACACCATCCGCCGCCTGCGCGAGCTGGTGCCGCACGTGGAGCTGCGCAACTTCTTCGGCCTTACCGAGACCACATCGGTCACCCACGTGCTCCCCAGCAAGGACGCGCTCAGTCACGCCGACTCGGTGGGCAAGCCGCTGCCGGAGGTCAAGGCGATGGTGGCGGACGAGACCGGCACGCCTCTGCCGCCGGGCGAGACCGGCGAGCTGTGCATCCACCGTGACAACGTCATCGTCGGCTACTGGAACATGCCCAACCGGCTGGAGGAGGACTTCCGTGGAGACTGGCTGCGCACCGGCGACCTCGCGCACACCGACGAGGATGGCTACCTCTATGTGCACGGCCGCGAGAAGGATGTCATCATCGTCGGCGGCGAGAACGTGGTGGCGACTGAGGTCGAGGCGGTCATCGGTGAGCTGGAGGGCGTGCAAGAGGTGGCCGTGGTGGGCGTCGAGGCGACGGGGATCCGGGCCTACCTGGGCGAGCTGGTCAAGGCCGTGATCGTGGTGGCGCCGGACACGCAGCTTGATGAGCGCGACGTGAAACGTCACTGCGTGGCGCGGCTGGCGAGCTATCAGGTCCCGCAGATCATCGAGTTCCGCGACGAGCTGCCGCGCAATCCCGCGGGAAAGGTCCTCAAGCGCGAACTCAGGTGAGTGTCGCGCCGCGTCTCAGCGCGTGCCGCCGTTGCCGGAGGTTGCCGAGGGGGGACCGTCATGACCGCCGATGACGCTGTCCGTGTGGCTCAGGTCATCGAGCTGCTGGCTGCTGTTCGAAGCCGACTCGGCGGTGGACAGCCCGAACGCCTGGTAGACGACGAATGCCGACAGCGCCACCAGCGCCAGCGCCAGGGCATACTCCAGCGCCGTCGTGGCCACTTCGTCGCGCCACAACTTGCGTAGCAAAGCGCCGAAGGTCTGCGTGGGCTGTCGCGCCATGTCGGCCTCCCTGTACGACTAGCCCCTCCAGTGTTCGCGGAGCCAGCGCCGGAACTCGAAGAGCCATCTGTGACGCCCACCGGTGTCGCAGGCGCCGTCTGATTCATCGGTGGCCGATTCCCCGCTGTCGTCACTTGTCACGCTCGCGCTGTCTGCCACCGTCGCATTCGACTCGTCGATCCATGCGGTCGCACCATGTGCCGAGTCACGGGTCACGCGCCCCAGCGCCTGGTAACATACTACTGCAGACATGACAATAACTGCAAGCATTAACGCACATTCTGCGGACACAGCTCCTCGCTGATTCGGCCACCATACGTTTGGCCGCATGCGAATTGCGCCCCGCTTCCGGCCAGGCCCGGAGACGGTCATCGGTGGCATCCCTCCTGGTTCGCTGCGCTACTCGCGGATAGTGACCATCGTTGCCGACAGGGTAATCGTGCTGTCCTCTGAGGCGCGCAACATCGCACCGAACAGTCGCCCGAACACCAGGCCGTGAGGGTAGTGCAGTTCCACCATGACCTGGCTCCCGCTCGGGGCGTCGTTGTCGCTGCCGACCGCGCCCAGCGTGACCCATTGCCCCCAGGTCTGCGTGTCCGGGTTCCAGGCGCGGTAGGTGTACGTGGCGTTGATGAGCTGCGCATTGAGGCCCGGTGACAAGCCGGGCAGGCTCGCGTTGACCTGCGCCGGTGTGGTACCGATGGCCACGGCGCGTGCGGCTTCGTTCGCCACGTGGTTGACCGCCAGCGTTGCGCGCACCAGCAGCCCGACCTCGATTACGCCGAACAGCAGCACGACCAGCGTTGGCAGCACCAGCGCCAGTTCGACGGTCGCTGTGCCACGACGCGCGCAGGCCGACGACAAGAAGGTGGACCTGACAGAGCGCCTCACTGTCCACGCCTCCCTATTCACGGCATCGCCAGTGCTTGCTTGCACGTCTCATCGTGCCTAACGCGTCTGCCGACGTCTCGTGCAGCCGACGGGCGGGTGTGCTACCTCACGGCCTGTCGTCGGCTTTTCGCGTAACACACGTCTTCGTTTGTCGCGCTGATCCCAGCGGAACTTGTGCGCGTCGCTGCTAGCGTACCAGCCGCACTTCCGTGTACCAGTCGCCGCCGCGTGCGCACTCGGGGCCGGTGTGCGTGGTTCGGGAGCCGATCAGCGCGATGGTCTCGGCAACCAGTCCCACCTGGTAGGCGACCTCGTCGGAGCCATCGAAGTACAGGCGGCCATCGGGCGCGTAGAGGATGCCCTCGGCCTGGCAACTCGCGGCGTGCATCTTGATGGCCCACTCCGATGATCCGAGCGGCGTGTCGGCCGTGGAGAAGGCGATCAGATCGTGCTGGTAGGGGGTGAAGCGACTGCGTGAGCCATTGAGCAGGATGGTGCCGCGCGCCACGATGGTCACACGGTTGAAGCGCACGTCGGAGGCGTTGACGCAGACGTTGCCATCCACGACGAACAGAGCATCGTGGCACGAGGTGCCATTGCCGGTGACGGTCATGTCCCCGCGCACGCGCCAGCGCCCGGGCTCGATGCTCGCACCCGGCGTGCCGACGTTGACCGCGGACACCTCGTGGTCCCAGGCCCCGGTGTCGAAGTCCTCCCACACGAAGTCGAACGGATAGGGCTCAACCTCGCCTGCGCTCAGGCTGCCGCCCAGAGTGAAGTTCGGACCGTCGCGGCGGAAGCGGTTGCGATAGGCGATGTCCCCGCTCACCGTGGTGTCTGCGCCGTTGAGATAGACCCCCGTGTTGGAGTGGATGGAGCCGCCGATGAAGTTGCCGCCGCCCTCGATGACCACCCCGTAGACCGAGGGGTCGGTGGCCCCTGCGAAGATGAAGCGATCGCCCATGTTGTTGCGCCAGATGATCGACGTCGCCACGGCCCGGCGGGTGATCTCGATACTGTCGAGGCCCAGCGCGCGCGCGAAGCAGTAGTCGAACCGGGTCCTGCCGGTAACCGCAGCCGCGTACTCGTGCGGCCCCAGCGTCCCGTACCCGGGGACCTGCTGGCCGGGGGCATAGTACTGCGCCTCATGGACCACCTGCCAGGGCGCATCGGCGTTGTTGACCGCGATCACCTGATCGACCGCGTACGCGGAGCCGACGGATTCGCACCGGTAGCGGGCGCCGGCCAGCGCCGCGGCATCAGTGACAGAATGCACGCGCTGCGCGGCCGAACTCATCAGGCTGAGGTCAACAGCGAGGGCGGCTACCCCGAAGAGTGTCGGCAGGGCCAGGATGGTGAGCATCGAGGCGGTACCCGATCGTCGCCGCCCCACAGGGCGCACGCGCGAACGTCGTGACGGCGAGGGACAACTTGTTGGCCACTCGTGCCAGGACATTGACGTGTCCTCCTGCACTCGTAGCCGGCGGTGACTGTATTCTACACAAATGCCGCAAATGCCCCCTCTGGACTTACTCAATTTGCTCTCGTAATATGCTCAACGCCCTGGCCCCCCTGGAGCGCCCCTTCCCGTGAGTTCCGGCGCGACGCACCCGCCCGCAACCTGCGGTTTCGCCGCCACGCCCGACCCGCCCGAGGGCTCCGCGAATGTCGCCGGAGCATTGACCCCGCCGCCGCGATGTGGCATGATGGATGGACCGATCTGCACAGGGCGCGCCTGGGCGCCCACCGTCACGAGGAGGATTGACCATGCGCAAGTTCGCGATCCTGATCGCTCTCGCGGCCGTGCTCGGGGTGGCCGCCGACGGATGGGCCCAGGACTACGTCACGCAGACCGTGCCGCCGATGGCCCCCTACATGCACGACCTCGAGCGGGTGTACTCGCTGGGCATCATCATGGGCCACGAGGACGGCACCTTCCGCCCAGATGACTACGTGGAGCGCGCGGAGATGTTCTGCGCCTTCAACCGCTTCATTGACGTGTGCCGCACGCAGGGCCTCGAGCTGCCCCGCGACTACGAGCCCTTCCTGGCGACCTACGGCCGGGGCGTGCGCGATCACTGGGGCCTGGAGGCATGGGAGCGGATGGTCAAGACCTACATGATCGACCGCCGGCCCGTGGCCGAGCTGATGGACCTCGACGCCCCGATCAAGCGCATCGAGTTCGCGCAGTTCGCGGTCAGGCTCATGCGCGGCTACGGCACGCTGCCCTACGACCTGACGCCCGCGGAGATCGCGATCGGCGACGGGATCATGGTCAGGCAGCCCGACGGCTTTGTGCACATGCAGGCGCCGATGCCGCGCTGGGAGATGGCCGTGGCCCTGTCGCGGCTCCTCGACCGCATCGCCCCGATGCTGTAGCACGACCGGGCGGGCGAAATCTGACACCACTGTGACCACGCCGGGCCCGGCGCCCTCTGCGCCGGGCCTGTCATGTACGCAGGCGCGCCCGCCCCTTCCGTCGAACTACCTCCCGCATCCTGAAGTCCAGGCGCCCTCGCCCGGACATCGTCCACAGGGGGACGCGCCGATGACCGCCGTCACCGAGTACCTGCGCGCCGTCAGGGAGACCGCGCGCGGCCAGGCCACCGAGCACAGCTATCGGCCCGACCTGCAGGCGCTGCTTGAGGCCCTGCGGCCCGGCGCGGTCGCCACCAACGAGCCCCGGCACCGCCGCGACTGCGGCGCGCCCGACATGAGCGTCGCCGACGGCTCCGGCCCCGGCGCGGTCACCATCGGTTATGTCGAATGCAAGGACATCGGCACCCACCTCGATGAGGTCGAGCGGTCCGAGCAGCTTACCCGCTACCGTGACAACCTCGACAACCTGGTGCTCACCGACTATCTGGAGTTCCGCTGGTACGTCGAGGGCGAGGAGCGTGGCCGCGCCCGCCTCGCGCATGTGGACGCGCGGGGCAAGCTCGTCGCCGAGACCGGTGGCGCGACGCGCGTCGAGGACTTGCTCACCGCCTTCCTCTCGGCGGCGCCCGAGCCCATCCGCAGCCCCGCCGAGCTGGCCGGGCGCATGGCCAGGATTACGCGCATGATCCGCGACATCATCGTGCAGGCCTTCGACCGCGAGCAGCACACCGACACCCTTCACGGCCTGTTCGAGGCCTTCCGCCAGACCCTGCTGCCGCAGATCGAGCCCGGCGAGTTCGCCGACATGTACGCCCAGACCCTTGCCTACGGCCTGTTCGCCGCCCGCGTAAACCACCGCGGCCCGCGGCCCTTCGAGCGTATCGGCGCCGCCGCCGAGATCCCGAAGACCAACCCCTTCCTGCGCAAGCTCTTCCACACCATCACCGGCCCCGACCTCGACGACGAACCCTACGCGGGCTTCGTCGATGACCTCACCCGCCTGCTCGCCCACGCCGATATCGGCGCCATCCTCGCCGACTTCGGCGCGCAGACCCGCCGCGATGACCCCATCGTGCACTTCTACGAGACCTTCCTGGCCGCCTATGACCCGAAGCTGCGCGAGATGCGCGGCGTCTACTACACCCCCGAGCCGGTCGTCTCCTACATCGTCCGCTCGGTGGACTGGATACTGAAGGAGCACTTCGGCCTCCCGGACGGCCTCGCCGACCGGTCC
>CAZTZN010000213.1:0-7829 GCA_964617715.1 uncultured Armatimonadia bacterium
CTCCTACAACTCGACCGTCAACCCATCGTACGCGACCTCGATGGCGTGGGGCGCGAAGAACTCCTCGAGTTGCTCGTGCAGCCACCCCCCGTTGTGCGAGAAGTGTGTGACCATCACCCGACAGTCCTCCGCGAGTGCCCCCAGCTTCGCCAGCTTGTCGCGCACCTCCAGCACGTCCTCGGCACCCAGGTGGTGCGCCCCGCCGCGGCGGTTGCCGTAGGTGCATTCGATAATGGCGATGTCGAGGCGCCTCGTGGCCAGGAACTCCCAGCTCGCCTCGGGCCACCAGCCGGTGTCATTGCCCTGCAGCAGCGTGCGGCCGGCGCGTTCGAGGAGGTAGTTGACCGCCTGCTCGTCGGGACCCGCGTGGTCGGCGAGGATCGGCGTCGCCACCACCCCCTCCCCCAGGTTGATCGGCTCGAAGGGCGTGATGCGGTGAAACTGCGCCCGGCAGTCCTCCAGCGCGAAGCCCGCGTCACGCACGCGCTCCTCGACCTGCGCATTCCCGTGGATGGTGAGCGTTGGCGGCGGCTCGCCCGGGACGAAGCCCGGCGAGCGGTAGTGCAGCTCCTCCGGGCACAGGTGATCGGCGTGTGAGTGCGTGATCAGCAGGTGCTCGAGGCGGTGGTAACGCAGGCCGAAGTGGACCATCTGCGCGAAGCTGTCGGGGCCGAGGTCAATGTGGATGCGTTCGCCGAGCTGATAGGCGGTGCGCCGACGGATGTTCTTCCCGCCCACCCGCCAGGCTTCGCGGCACACCGGGCACGGACACCACAGCGCCGGCCAGCCCTCAGCCGCCGCGCTTCCCAGGATGGTGAAGGTCACGAGGGTCCTCCCATTCGTCCGACATTGATGGATCACGCCCGCTGTCGTCCGGAGGGCGCATGTTCACATGCGCCGCCGTCTGCCGTTAGAGAGCCGGGCCCCGCGGCACCTGTACGCCTTGACAGCCGATCGGGACTGAAGAAACCTTCATACCGTGTTGCCCCCGCGCCTCCAAGTGGCTATGATGATGTCGCAGGTTCCATCCTGCGCTACAGCCCGGTGCCCTCCAGGGGCTTGATAGGGATAACCCCGCCGGGCTTCATTCATTCATCCCCGCTTCTCGCTTTGCCTGCGCCCGGCACCAGTCCCTCGCCAATTCCACCAATGGACTGTCGTCCGGGAATAGCTTCAGCCCCTCGACCTGAGGGCCGAGCCTGTCCGGCGCGCGGTAAAGACTCTGGAGGTGGGGCTTGGCAAAGCGCGTACCGTCCGAACGTATCCCCTCGGTCCGCGGGTCTCGAGTACCGCTTTCGTCGATGTACACGAAGTACATGCACAGCCCCTCCCGACGTCGCCCTACTCCAGCGGCAGGTTCCCCTGCGTTCCGGGAGCCTCGGGGGGCTGGCCGTCGATGCCCAGGTGCCGATAGGCCCGCTGTGTCGCCATGCGCCCGCGCTGCGTGCGGATCACGAAGCCGATCTTGAGCAGATACGGCTCCACCACGTCCTCGAGCGTGTCGGTCTCTTCGTTGAGCGTCGCGGCCAGGGCGTTGATGCCCGCGGGTCCGCCCGAGTAGTAGTCGATCAGCGTCAGCAGATACTTGCGATCAAGCTCGTCAAGGCCCTCTTCGTCCACGCCCAGCGCCTCCAGCGCCTGCCGCGCGATCTCCTCGGTGATGCGCCCGTCGTAGACCACCTGGGCGAAGTCGCGCACGCGTCGCAGCAGTCGGTTCACCACCCGCGCGGTGCCACGTGAGCGACAGGCGATCTGGCGCGCGCCCGCCTCGTCCAGCTCGACGCCCAGGATCTGCGCCGAGCGCGCCACGATGAGCGTGAGCTGTTCGGGTGTGTAAAAGTCGAGGTGGTAGAAGATGCCGAAACGGTTGCGCAGCGGGGGCGAGATCATGCCCGCGCGCGTGGTCGCTCCCACCAGCGTGAACGGCGCCAGCTCCAGCGGGATGGTCTTGGCGTAGGGACCACTGTCCACCACGAAATCGATGCGAAAGTCCTCCATCGCCGAGTACAGGTACTCCTCGACCACGTGAGGCAGCCGGTGGATCTCGTCGATGAACAGGATGTCGCCGCTGTCGAGGTTGGTGAGGATGCCTACCAGATCCGAGGCGCGCTCGAGCGCCGGGCCGGAGGTCTGGTGGAAACGCCCTCCCATCTCGTTGGCGATGATGTGCGCCAGGGTGGTCTTGCCCAGCCCGGGCGGGCCGTCGAAGAGCAGGTGATCGAGCACCTCGTCGCGGGCGCGCGCCGCGTCAATAGCCACGCGCAGGCCGTCGATCAGCCGCCGCTGGCCCACGTCGTACTCGGCCAGCGTCTGGGGCCGCAGCGTCGCCATCGCCGCCTGCTCGCCGTCCTCGGGCTGGCCGCCGACGATGCGCCGGCGTGCCGGTTCGCTGGTCGGGTCGTCGGGCACCTGGGGCTCCCTCACTTCCTGCGGAACACCGCGCGCACGATCTCGTCGGCCTCGTCGATGTCGGGCGCGGCCTCGCGCACCGCCCTGACGCGCGCGCGCGCATCGGGCTCGCTCAGGCCGATCTGCGTCAGCACCGCCACCGCCTCAGCGGTCAGCTCATCCATGGGCGGTCGCTCGACCGGCGCCACGTCCTCCTCCAGGTACGGGGCCATGCGCTCCTGCAGCTTGCTGATCATGTCGCGCGCCCGCTGCTTGCCCACGCCCGGCAGCTTCTGCAGCGTCGGGCCGTCGCCCAGGGTGATCGCCCGGGCGATGGTGCCGATGGGCAGCGTCATGGCCTTGCACGCCCCGACCGGCCCGAGCTGCGGCACGTTGAGCAGCTCCTCGAAGAATCGGCGCTGCAGCTCAGTGGCGAAGCCGACGAGCATCGGCGCGCCCGCACCGGCCGCGCCGCCGCGCTCGCAGTGATAGGTGTGCACCTTCACCTGCGAACCGATGCCGCGGGCGAGTAACTGGTCGGCAACCGGCGCCGGCACCATCACCTCGTAACCGACACCGCCCACGTCGATGATCACCGAACCGTCGTCCACGCTGACCAGCTCACCGTGCAGGTACCGGATCACTCCCCCTCACCTCTCGCTCTCAGCATCGCCCGCACCACCGCCGCAGGCAGTTGTCCACGGCCACGCCCTTCACCCGCCGCTCGCGTGCGTGCCGGTGAGGCGTGGCAGATCGCCAGCGCCAGCGCGTCCGAGACGTGGTCAGGGCCCAGGTCCTCGGCAAACGCCAGCATACGCATCACCATCCGCCGCACCTGCTCCTTGGAGGCGCGCCCGTTGCCGGTGAGTGACTTCTTCACCAGCGATGCGGGGTAGCTCTCCACGGGCACGTCACGGCGGGCGGCGGCGAGGATTATCACTCCGCGCGCGTGCCCCATCATGATGGCCGTGCGCGGGTGCGGGTACTCGGCGTAGAGGTCCTCAACCACCACATGGTCGGGGTGGTATTCGTCCATGATCTCGCACAGCGCCTCGTGGATGCGGCTCAGGCGCGCGCTCAGCGACTCCCCGGCACCGGTGGAGATGACACCCGCCTCAACGACGCTGAAGGCATCGCCCTCGGCATCGATGATGCCGTAGCCGGTGTCTGCGAGGCCCGTGTCGATTCCGAGGATACGCATCATCGTCTCCGAGGCGATTATAGCACGCCCGCGAGTCCCCTGCAAAGCCGGGGCGCAGGCAGGTCCCGCTTCCGCTCGGGACGAACTGTCCAGCGTCAAGACCTCACGACCTCACTCACCTGCACACGGCTCAGGAGGAGAGCACGACATGCGCATTGATGTGCACAACACCGGAATACACTACCACGGCGAGGCCGACAGCGGGAAGCGACTTGACATCGTCTTCGGGCCGGGCAAACCCGCCGACGACGACACCATGAACCCGGTCGAGCTGTTCGGGGCCTCGCTGGGAATGTGCGTGGCGGCGATGCTTCGCAAGCACTGCGACGAGCGCGAGCTTGACTGCGGCGAGATCAAGGTCACGGTTGAGGCCGACTGGGAGCCCGGAGACCCGATGTGCGAGAACATCGAGGTGACGGTCGCGCTCGAGGGCGACTGGGACGAGCGCCGCAGGGCCGCGTTCCTGAAGGTCGCCGAGACCTGCCCGGTGCACCAGAGCATGGTCAACTGCAGCGGGGTCAGTATCAGAATCGTGTGACGCCGCCCGGTCGGCGTCCGTCGGTGTCGTGGCTTCCCTCCCCTGCGCATCATGTTGTGCAGGGGAGGGGTACGCAGGCGAACTGGGGGAGTCAGGAGACCATGTCGCCGCTCGAAGTTGCCGGCTGCGGGCGCTACCCTATCGCCTCCTGCACCACCCGCATGGCCTCCTCGCACAGCTCACGCGCGCGTGGCTCGTCATCCGCCTCGGCGATCACGCGGATGATCGGCTCGGTGTTGCTGGGCCGCGCGTGCAGCCAGGCGCCGTCGTCGAAGAACACCTTCACGCCCTCCGTGCAGTCCAGCTCGTGGCCCTCGTAGTGTCGCTGCAGGGCCAGCACCGCGCGCTGGGTGTACCCGGCCCGGCAGGGCACCCGGTCCTTGATGATCGCGCTGGGGCGGAAGCTCGCGGCCCACTCGGCCACGCTCACGCCCCGCTGCGCCATCCCCTGCAGGATCAGCGCCATGGCCGCGAGGTTATCGCGGCAGTAGTGCAGTTTCGGGTCGATGACCCCACCGTTGCCTTCGCCGCCGCCGATCGCGCCCTCGGCGATCATGGTCTCGGCCACGTTGACCTCGCCGACTTTCGAACGCACCACCGTGCAGCCGTGGCGCGCCGCCACCTCGTCGATCATGCGCGAGGTGGACAGGTTGGTCACCAGCGTGCCCGCCTCGCGCTCGGCCATCACGTCGGCGGCGAAGGCCAGCGTGAACTCCTCGCCGATGGCCACCCCCTCGGCGGTCACCACCGAGAGCCGGTCGCCGTCGGCGTCCTGGCCGAAGCCGATGTCGGCGCCGTGCTGGAGCACCGCGGCGCACAACTGCCCGAGGTTCTCGGGGATGGGCTCGGGGTCGCGCGGGAAGTGGCCGGTGGGCACATCGTTGATGGCGATGACCTCGCAGCCCATCTTCTGCAGCAGGCCCTCGGCGCAGTCGGCGCCGGCGCCGTTGACCGAATCGATGACCACGCGCGGCGCCAGGGCGCCGATGGCCTCGCGGTCCACGGACATGAGCACCTTGGTAAGGTGGCGGTTGATCGCGCCCTCATCGCGCCCCACGCGCCCCAACTCATCCGAGCCGCGCAGCACGAAAGCGCCCTGATGGTAGACGCTGAGCAGCTCCTCGGCCTGATACTCGTTGAGGAAGATGCCGTCCTCGCGGCAGAACTTGAGCGCGTTCCACGCCGCCGGGTGGTGGCTGGCGGTGATGCCGATGCCGCCGTCGGCGCCCAGGTCCACGACGGCGTGCTGCATGGTCGGCGTGGGGCACACGCCCACGTCGATGACCGAGCAGCCGGTGGAGAGCAGCCCCCCGATCAACGCGTCGCGAATCATCTCACCCGAGGGCCGCGGGTCGCGGCCGATGACTACGACGCCGCCGTCGAGGTAGGTGCCGAAGGCCTCGGCGAAGCCCACCACGAGTTGCGGAGTGAGCGACTGCCCGACGACCCCGCGCACGCCGGATACGCCGATCTTCAGACTCTGGATGCCGCTCATTGCTATCCTCTCACTTCGCGCCCTTACCACCCGTCATCGTTCCCATGGAGATGGTCGGACCCTGCTCCGGCCTGTGCCGCTCGCCGCATCGTCGGCGGAAACGGCGGGCCGGTCAGGCGACTGCGCGCCCCGCCGCTGTGCACCGAGGGCCCGCACTCCTCGCCCTCGGCGCAATCGCCGCCCTGGTCTCCCCCGTTGCCGCCGTATGCCCCTTGCCCGTAGCCGGGCTGCCCTCCTGGAGCGAGAAATCGCCCTCGTCCGGCGCAACGAACCTCGGGTCCTCGCCGACGAGGCCATCCTCCTCTGCGGTCGGCAGCGTCGGGCCAAGCTCCGGCCGATCCACGCAGTACCAGACGTTTCGCGCAAAGGTGAAGGTCTCCGGCGCGGTTGCCGGACCGATGTTCACGCCGCCCTCGCCCCATCGGTCAGAGCGGAAGACCACGATATTGTCGGTGAACACGCCGTTGCGGCACGGGACGAAGCCGGGCGCCCGCGTCTCCTGCAGGATGCGCATCGCCCACTTGCCCGGCAGGTAGATGGTGTTGAAGCGCACGGTGGAGCCGTCGCAGCCGACGAAGGCGACCGGAGCCTCACCGCCGATGAACACGTTGCCCTCGACGGTGATGTCTCGCGCCTCATAGCCCTGCGGCGGCGGGCGGAAATACTGCAGGCCGGTGCTGCCGCCGATGTTCACACCGCGAGCCCCCACTTCATCGAAGGTATTGCCACGGATGACGATCTCGCCGGCGCCGCCCTTACACTGCACGCCGGTGGAGGCGCCGGTGTCGTGGTGAAAGCGACAGCCCTCGATGGTGCCACGGTGGCAGCCCACCATGTCAATGGCCGAGCCGCCGTCACCCCAGTTCTCGACAATGCAGCCCTCGATGAAGAAGTCGTCGAGGCCCGAGAGCTTGATGCCGTCGCGATTTCCCTCGGGGCCGACCTCGCGCACGGTCAGGCGGCGGAGCGTGACGTGATGTGCGGGCGTCTCATAGCTGCCGCCATCATCGATGTTCAGGCCGTTGCCGGTCGTGCCGGCCAGCGCCAGGTCGCGCAGCTCCACCCAGGCCGGGTCGGAGAGATGCAGCGCCTCGGTGCCGCCGATGATGATCGGCGGGTTGTCTCGATCGGCGGCGGCGATGATGATGGGGCTGCCCTCGGCTCCCCGCAGGCCCTCGATGTATATGCCGCCGGCATAGGTCCCTGGCGCGAGCAGGATCGTCGTTCCGGGCGTCGCCGAGCGCATGGCCGCGATCAGCGCATCGCGATCCGCGACGGTGATCTCCTGCCGGTCGCCGCCGGCATCACCCGCTCCCTGGCCCGACTCGCCGCCGGCCTCATCGCCATCGCCGACCGCGGGCCGGTCGCCGGCGCCTCCGCCCGCCTGGCACGAGCCGACGCCGACCGTGCATACTACCAGCGCCACGCACAGCAGCACGCGCGTCATCTGCCCACGCTCCCCTCGCCCTCGGGCCACCTTCCGTAGTCCTCGTCGTCACAGCAGCCGTTCGGTTCGGCGCACGAATTCATCGGCCAGGTCCATCGCCAGGCCCTTCGCGTCGGACTCGGCGATGACGCGGATGCGCGGCTCGGTCAGCGACACCCGGATGTGCACCCAGCGATCCTCCCCGATGAGCTTGACCCCGTCCTCGAGGTTGATCTCCTCGGCCCAGGGCGCCTCGATGTCGCGCCGCAGCTCTTCGAGCACGCTGTAGGCGCGCTGCGGCGGGCAGACCACCTCGCGCTTGACGATGGTGTAGCGCGGGATCTCAGCAATCAGCGCCGACATCGGCTGCCCGCGTTCGGCCATGAGCGCCACGATGTGTCCCAGCGCCGCGATGCTGTCGTGCGCGTAGTTGATGCGCGGGAAGACGACGCCGCCCGAGCCCTCACCCGCGATCGCCGCCGCGTAGTTGACCGCGCCCTCAGCGATGAACACCTGGCCGATGCCGGTGCGGATCACCTCGCGCCCGTACTTGCGCGCGACATCGTCAATCGCCATCGTGGTGGACAGGTTGGTGACTACCGGCCCGGGGTCGCCGCGCCCGAGCACCATCTCGGCGGCCAGGCACAGCGTGTACTCCTCGCCCGGTGCCTCACCCTCCTCGGTTACGATCCCCAGCCGGTCGCCGTCGGCGTCGTGGGCGAAGCCCGCGTCGGCGCCGGCGGCGCGCACCAGCGCGCGCAGTTGGCTGAGGTTGGGCGGC
>CAZTZN010000214.1:0-3610 GCA_964617715.1 uncultured Armatimonadia bacterium
GCAGCCGGCGGAGCTGGTCGTCCACGTGGTTGATGAGCCCGTAGTAGCCCGCGCGGGCGCTCAGCAACGCCTCTCCGGTCAGGTTGACCTCGCCGGGCGCGACCCAGTCGCCACCGCCGGTGCGCGGGAACTCGGGCGGTTCGGCCCAGTCGCCGATGGCCGGCTCGGGGACGCCGGTGCGCAGGTAGCGCTCGAAGTAGTGCGCGGGCGGGTGCAGCGGCGGGTGGGGCGCCACGAAGCCCATGGTCAGGAAGTAGGGGCAACTCGGGTCACGGTTCTCCAGGAAGTGCAGCGTGCGGTGCAGCACCCAGTTGGTGAAGTGCAGGTGCTCGGGCAGATGCCACGGGCGCGCGGTCCAGTCATTGTGCATCACCCCACCGCCGTAGGTGCCGCCCGAGTCTTCGGGGCCCACGCGCTCAAGCCACTCGAGGTAGTCGTGCGCGCCCGTGTGGCACTCGGTCTCCATCTCTTCGAAGCCGTAACGCTTGCGCGGCGGGTGCTGGTGCATGGACCGCCCGATGAGGCGCGTCTGATAGCCGTGATCGCGCAGCACGCCCGGCAACGTCGGTGGCGCGTCCCACTCGCTCAGTCCGTGGTAGCCGATCATGCCGTGGGTCTGCGCGGTCTGCCCCGCGAGCATCGACCGGCGGGTGGCGATGCAGGACGGACAGCCCGAGTAGAAGTGCGTGAAGCGCACGCCCGCGGCGGCGATGCCATCCAGGTTGGGGGTGAGCAGCACCGGGTGCCCCTCGATGCTCAGGCAGTCGCCGCGCTGCTGGTCGGTGTTGATGAGGATGATGTTCGGTCGGTCGTCGGACATGTCTGCCTCCGCTTGAGCAATCAGTGTGGCCGTGAGGCACGGCAGCCGCTCACCAGTCTCCGGGCGGCGCGTATGCGTCCGCCTCAACGGGTCGCGAGACGGTGCCGACCAGCCGCAGGCGGCGCTCGAGTTCAAGCTGCTCGTTGAGCGCCGCAAACAGCTCGCGGGCGGTCTCCGCCACAGGCACCTCCGCCCACTCCTCCAAGTCCTCCTCCGCCCAGTCCTCGAACCACTCACGGGCTTCGTCCAGGGACATGCGGTCGTGGACGAAGATCAGTTCGTCCTCGATCTGCTCCCACTGTGCCACCGACATGGTAGTCTCTTCGGCGAAGTGCGCGCGCAGCGCCTCCTGCAGCATGCCCATCGCCTGCATCACTTCGAGCTGGCGCGTCGCGTCCACCTCGTCGTCCGAGACCTCCATGCGCGATGACTCGGCGATCGCCAGGATTTCGTCGTCGCTGGGGCCGCCCACGCTCAGCCGCCAGTCCATCTCGTCGGCGTAGCCCTGCTCGAACACCTCCGCGAACTCCTCGGGTGCGATCGGCAGCGTCTCGCCCTGCGGCCGGTCCGCGAGCATCCGCCGGTAGAGCTGCTCGGAGTCCGCCTCGGGTAGGCGAATCTTCGGGTGGCCGGGACGTTCGCGCAGCTCCCCGCCCTGCAGGGCGGTCGTGCAGGTGAGCGACGACCCATCGGCGTAGCGCGTGACCATGTCGAGAATCACGCCGGCGGCTGGATGCTCGTAGACGACGGCGCAGATGTCGTGCTCCGGATGCACGAACCCGAGCATCTCCAGGCCGGGGATCTCGCCGATGAGGAAATGTCCGGCGTCTACGAAGCCGAGGCGGGGCAGGGGGTCGGCGTAGCGGCGCACGGCGGCTTCGTCGGCCCACGAGTAAGCATCGGCCGGGAGTAACGTGATGCGCAGCGGCGGCGCGGCGGACGCCATCTCTCCGAGATCAGATACGAACCTGCGGACCCTCTGGCGGATCACGAGAATGACCACGACGACGCCGAGCACCAGCAGGATGAAGATGACGCCCAGAATCTGCAGCACCAGGCTCATGGCACGAACCTCCTCGACACGCCTGCGGTGTGCGCTGTCCGCACCGTGTCTCAGAGGCAATTCGCCGCCCGATGTCCGTGCCCTGCGCGCCGCGTCGCAGGGAGGACAGCGACGCCTTCGCGGCAAAACCACCTGCGTGCACTCTCACCCATCGTGCGGGACAATCGCGATGGACCTCGCAAGCGCACCGCGAGAGATGGAGGACGCGGGAAGGCACTGAAGCATGAAGGACTCGCGCGAAACGTCATCGGCGTCGGCATCGGGGGCGCGGCGGACGGGGCGAGACGGCGCATTACTTCGAGCCGGGCACGCCGACCTGGCCATCCACCGCTCGATGGAGGTGCGGCGCGAGCAGTACCTCGAGCACATGACCTTCGCGGCCAACCACTCGCCCATGTTCACCGAGATCTTCGGGCCGATGGTGGGCCTCAAGGACGAGTGGCGCGCACAGGGCGCGAGCGAGGCCGAGCTGGACCTGTCGGCCTTTCGCTACCGCCGCCACATGAGCGCGGGCGTGCCGGTCAACACCGGGCTCATGCACGGATGCGCCGAGGAAGTGCTCGAGCAGACCGAGGACTACCTGCTGGGCATCGACCGCTACGGGCGGCGCGTGAAGCTGTTCACCGACGCGGCGACCATCCCGCTGCCGCTCGACTACCCCGTGCGGGACATGGACGACTGGCGCGCCTTCCGACACCACTACGAGTTCAGCGAGGATCGCTTTCGGCCCGGTTGGGAGGAGGCGGCGCGGAGGGCGGTCGCCGAGGGCAAGGTCGTCACCGTCAGCATCCCCGGCGGGTTCGATGAGCCCCGTCAGCTCCTCGGCGAAGAGGGCCTGTGCGTGGCGTTCTATGATCAGCCGGAGCTGATCTGCGATATCCTGCGCACCATCGGCGAGACCGCGCGGCGCGTCCTCGACCGCGTGTCCGGCGTGGTGCAGGTTGACCAGCTCAACGTTCATGAGGACATGGCGGGCAAGAGTGGCCCGCTGGCGGGGCCGAAGCAGATCGCCGAGTTCATTGCCCCCTACTATCTGAGCGTCTGGGAGATGTTGCGCGACCGCGGGGCGCGGTTGTTTGCCCAGGATTCGGATGGGAACATGAACAGTGTTGTGCAGGCGTTCATCGACTCCGGGGTGAATGTCATGTACCCGGTCGAACCCGCGGCAGGCATGGACATCGTCGCCCTTCGCGAGCAGTTCGGCACCAAGCTGGCGTTCATCGGCGGTCTCGACAAGCATGTGCTCCGGCGCGGTGAGGCCGCGATCGTGGCGGAGCTTGAACGCAAGATCCCGCCGATGATCCGCACCGGCGGTTGTGTGCTCGGCCTCGACCACCGCATCCCCAACGGCACGCCGCTGCAGGCTTACCGGTTCTACATCGCGAAGGCGTGGGAGATCATGGAGCGCGAGGTTGCGGCCCCGGGCGGATGACGGGTGCGCCGTTGCGCGGTCGGTGCACGAACGGGCGGGCCGGTCAGGCGACCGGCCCCTCCGGGGGGACACGGCAGATCATGGAGCGCGAGGTTGCGGCCCCGGGCGGATGACGGGTGCGCCGTTACGCGTCGGTGCACGAACGGGCGGGCCGGTCAGGCGACCGGCCCCTCCGGGGGGACACGGCAGATCATGGAGCGCGAGGTTGCGGCCCCGGGCGGATGACGGGTGCGCCGTTACGCGTCGGTGCACGAACGGGCGGGCCGGTCAGGCGACCGGCCCCTCCGGGGGGACA
>CAZTZN010000214.1:3710-7818 GCA_964617715.1 uncultured Armatimonadia bacterium
GTCGGTGCACGAACGGGCGGGCCGGTCAGGCGACCGGCCCCTCCGGGGGGACATGGGAGATCATGGAGCGCGAGGTTGCGGCCCCGGGCGGATGACGGGTGCGCCGTTGCGCGGTCGGTGCACGAACGGGCGGGCCGGTCAGGCGACCGGCCCCTCCGGGGGGACACGGCAGATCATGGAGCGCGAGGTTCCGAAGCTGTAGCGAGGAGGGTACCGATGCGCATCGCCATCATCGTCGCACTCATCGCTGCGAGCATCCCCGCCACGGCGCAGGAGGACACCGCGAAGTGGGAGGTCGGCTGGGTCGAGGATTTCGACACCGCCGACAACTGGTACCCGGTGGGCTACACCTACAACCTCCCGCAGAACTTCAGCTTCACCACCGAGGATGGCATCGGCCACTTCCGGGTGGCCGAACCGGGCAAGTCGATGCGCTGGATGACTACGCTGGGCGGCGTGAACCTCGATACCTACAACACCCTCGAGATCCGCTACCGTGCCCAGGGCCAGGTCGATGAGGGCGAGGGCTACTTCCTCTACATGCGCGTGAACCCATCGTCGGCGCGGCCGGATGAGAATCCGGTGACGCTGGGCGAAGTGCAGGCCGATGGCGCGTGGCATGTGCTGCGCAAGCAGATGCCGCGCAAGCGCGATGGCGACTACTGGGCGACCAGGTTCGTGCTCTCGGTGCAGTCCACCGACCGCCCTGCCGACCTGTGGATCGACTACATGAAGCTGGAGGGCGCGGAGCCGCCCATCCGCGAGGCAGAGTGGGCGGCAGACTACCGCGTCGTCGCCCGCCACGACCTCGACGACCTGCGCGGGTGGAGTGAGCTGCGCGACGTGCCCTTCCGCGGCATCGGCGCCATGCGCGCGCACGATGGCACCGCCGAGTTCGAGGTTGAGGGCATGCAGCGCAACGCCAGCTTCGTGTGGCGCCTCGACCGCCCGCAGCCGACCGACGCGGGCACCGGCAAGGTGTTCTTCCGCTACCGTATTCGCGGGCAGCGGCAGGTTTACACGCGGAACCCACGCACGCTTCCGTACTTCATGACCGTGGGCGCGGGCGAGACCGAGGAGCCGATCTGCTCGTGGAACTCGCTCATCAACGATGGCGCGTGGCATGTCGCCGGTAACAGCTTCCCGGCCGCCGGCTTCCCCGACGGCGTCGAATACGTGCGCATCAACCTGGTGTCCGAGGAGAGCCCGGGCGCCTGGGCGGAGCTTGACTGGATCATGCTCGCGGGCGGGCGGCAGGGGCCGACGCTCTCTGACCTGTTCACGGGCGTGCCGTCGCCGCCTGCGGCCGCGCAGTGCGAATTCCGTCATGCCGACATCCAGCCCACGGCGGGAGCAGTCGCGAAGGACCTGCTTGCGCGCTATCACGATGTGCACACGGCAGGATCCATGGAGGGCCAGCTCACCATCTCCGGCGTGCCCCTCCGGCTCGACGGCGGCGTGCACGTGCTGGGCGTGCTGGCGCGCGACGAGCTGACCGTCCCGGTGGGCGGACGCATGTCCGCGGTCTACGCGCTGATCGCCACCCGCCCCGAAGGCTGCGACAGCTTCACGTCCTGGGGCGGGCCGATCCGCGCGGTGCGCGAGCCCGAGCGCTTCGTCATCCGCATCGACTACGCCGACGGCGGCAGCTTCGAGTCCTTCCCGGTCAACATCGTGGGCGGCAGCTACGTCATGCCGCCCGGGCCGGGGCTGTTCGGCGTGGCCAACCCGCACCGCGAGCGCGAGGTGGCGAGCGTAGCGCTGGTCGATCGCACCCGCGGGGTCGGCTTCCACGTGCTGGCGGTGACCGTGCAGACCGCCGGCGATCCGCTGTTCGAGACGCCTCCGGCCGGCCGTCTGCTGCCGCCGGCGACGCGCGTCACCGACCGCGCGCCTGATGACGCGACGGCCATCGAGATCGGCCGCGATACGGTCGCGCTGCGCTCGGACTACCTTGATATTGAGCTGGACTTGAGCGACGGCATCCGTCCGGCGCGGATGGTCTCCGGGATCCTCGACCAGGACCTGATGCCCGATGGCGGGCTGTTCGCGCTGGAGACCGAGGCCGGGACGGTGACGAGCGATGAAGTGCGTGTGACCGGGGTCGAACAGCCCTCACCGAGCGAGGTGGTCATCGACTTCTCGGCCCGGACGCCGCCCCCCGTCACCGGTCGGCTGAGGCTGACATGGCATGATGCGAGCGAGATCGGCATGACGGTGAGCCTGACCAACACCGGCGATGCGCCGCTGCGCGGTTCGTTGACGGTGACACCGCTGCCGGGCGTAGTCATCGACACCAGCGCCGAGAACGTCTGGCTGTTCTACCCCGGCTTCGGGACCATGATCACCAACGGGCCGTTCTTTGAGGACAGTCTGCAGTCCGATCACATGCCGCTGCAGGTCATGGCGGCGTGGTCGCCCGGGCGGGGCGGCGGTCTCTACGTGATGGGCCACGACACCGGTCCGACACGCGACACGCACTTTGTGCTTGAGAAGTACCTGGGGCGGGTGACCGGCGCGACCCGCTACCTGTATCTCGACATCCGGCCCGGGGAGAGCGCTGCGATGCCCGAGGTGGCGGTCGGAGCCTACCTGGGTGACTACCGACAGGCGTTGGCGGCCTACCGCGCATGGATCGCCACCTGGTACGCGCCGACTGCGTCGCATCCCGAGTGGTTCCGGCGCGTGTGCAGCTTCATCGGCGTCACGCCGACGCTGGCCATGTTCCTGGACGCCGACGGGCGGATGGACCTGTCACCGCACATCGACGCCATGGCCGAGCGCTTCGGGCCGATCGACTACGTGCACATCTACGGCTGGTTCGCCTCGCGCGAACACGGCGGCCAGGGCGACTACTCGCATTACGAACTGCTGGGCGGCGAGGAGGCGTGGCGAGCGGCGCTGGGGACGCTCGAGGCGCGAGGAGTGCGTACGGGACTCTACCTGGACCCGCTGCTCATGGATGAGCGGGCCGAGGCCGCACAGGTCGCCGAATCGTGGAAGGTCATGAACGAGGAGGGCGAGGTGACCGGCTGGTCGGCGAGCAACTTCTACACCTGCGCGGCGGTGCCCGCCTGCCGGCAGTACTGGGCGGACACCTACCGGCGTATTGCCCGGACCTTCCCCGTCAGTGGCCTGTACATGGACCAGGTGGGCTACTGGAACCCGGCGTCGTGGGTGTGCTACAACCCCGCGCACGACCATCCGATGCCGGTGGGCATGCGCGTCTCGCAGGCCTCGCTCGTCCGCGAGATCCGCGAGGCGCTGAACAGCGTCGATGCCCGGCGCGCCAACTACTCGGAGTTCGTTCCCACTGAGATCATGACTCAGTGGCAGGACGGGGCGTTCACGCACAACCACCGCTTCGAGTGGGAGCGGCCGAGCACCTTCCTGGTCAACCCGATCTACTGGGCGATCCCCGACGTCAAGTGCTTCGAGCTGTACGCGGGCAATGACAACGTGGTCTGGGATAACGTTCGGCTGCCGCTGCGCGCGTTCTGGGGGCGCGAGACCCTCTACATGGCGGGTGAACCGACGGAGTATGCGCCCGAGACCGCGGCCGCCATCCGGCGCATCAACGAGATCTGGCACCGCTGGCCCGAGGCGTTCGCTACGACCGCGCCTGAATTCCTGGTGCCGACGCTGCAGCGCGGAGTCTACGCCAATCGCTTTCCGGCGGATGGCTATGAGGTCTACACGATCTTCAACGACCTGCCCTGCACGGCCGAGGGACCGATCATCGAGCCGGTGCGCCGCGCCGGCGCGCGCTACCTGGAGGCGTGGGAGGACGTGGCGCTGGATCCGCAGATCGAGGGTGGGCGCGCGCGCATCACCCTGACTGTTCCGCCCAAGCAGGTGCGTGTGGTCGTGATCGAGTGGCGCTGAGACCGAGGTGAACTACTGAGCCTCCGAGGTCGTTGGCTTCGCAGTGGTGACATCCGAGGGCTGCCCGGGAGCGGGCGTAGACGGATCAGCCGGAGCAGCGCTCTCGGGGAGCGTCTCGGGGACCGTTTCCCCGGCGGCACGGCACAGCTCATCCGTGAGTTCGCCGCCGACCCGCACCACTGAGGTCGAAGCATCGCTGAGTCCATAGGTCTGGCCCCATACC
>CAZTZN010000215.1:0-7785 GCA_964617715.1 uncultured Armatimonadia bacterium
GGGCCTCAAGGCGGTCGCCGCCGGTGCCAACCCGATGTTCGTCAAGCGCGGTATCGACAGGGCCGTGGATGCGGCCGTAAAGGCGCTGCGCGAGATGTCCATCGAGGTCAAGACCAAGGATGACATGTTCCACGTGGCCTCCATCGCCGGGAACGACGAGGAGATCGGCAAGCTCGTCGCCGACGCCATGGAGGAGGTCGGCAAGGACGGCGTGATCACGGTCGAGGAGTCCCAGGGCACCGAGACCACGCTCGAGCTGGTTGAGGGCATGCAGTTCGACAAGGGCTACCTGTCTCCTTACATGATCACCGACCGCGAGCAGATGGCGGCGGTGCTGGAGGAGCCCTACATCCTGCTGTTCGAGAAGAAGATCAGCGCCATCGCCGACATCATCGGCGTGCTCGAGCAGATCGTACAGTCTGGCCGGCCCTTGCTGATCATCGCCGAGGATGTGGAGGGTGAGGCCCTGGCCACGCTGGTGGTCAACAAGCTGCGCGGCGCCCTGCAGGCCGCGGCGGTCAAGGCTCCCGGCTTCGGCGACCGCCGCAAGCGCCAGATGGAGGACATCGCCATTCTCACCAACGGCACCTTCATCTCCGAGGACCTCGGCATCAAGCTCGAGAACGTGACCCTGGACATGCTGGGCACCGCCAAGCAGGTCAAGATCACCAAGGATGACACCACCATCATCGAGGGCGCCGGGTCGGCTCAGGCGATCCGCGCGCGCATCGACCAGATCCGCCGTGAGATCGAAGAGACCGACTCCAACTACGACCGCGAGAAGCTCGAGGAGCGCCTCGCCAAGCTCTCCGGCGGCGTCGCCGTCATTCGCGTGGGCGCCGCCACCGAGACCGAGCTGAAGGAGAAGCAGCACCGCTTCGAGGACGCCCTCTCGGCGACCCGCGCGGCCGTGGCCGAGGGCATCGTGCCCGGTGGCGGCGTCGCGCTGGTTAACGCCATCCCGGCGCTGGACAAGGTCAAGGCCTCCGGCGACGAGAAGATCGGCGTGAACATCGTCCGCGGCGCGCTGTCGGCGCCGCTGCGCCAGATCGCCGAGAACAGCGGTGTCGAGGGCTCCGTGGTCGTCCAACAGGTGCTTGGCTCGGATGGCAACAGTATCGGCTACAACGCCCTGAACGGCAAGCTCGAGGACATGGTCGAGGCCGGCGTGATCGACCCGCTCATGGTCACCCGCTCGGCGCTGGAGAACGCGGCCAGCATCGCGGCCATGATCATGACCACCGAGGGCCTGCTGGCCGAGATCGAGGAGAAGAAGGACGAGGAGTAGGGCCTGGCGCCCACCGTCCTGGACGTAACGGCATCGCGGGGCGGGCCGCCGGTGCGGCCCGCCCCGCAGTATGCCCGGCGACGGCGATCCGGCAGTTCAGGCCCCACGATCACCCCAGGGACAGTCAACATGATTCCGTACCGCGACAGCATCCGATCCGGACGGGTCCCCATCGTCAGCGTGGCGATCATACTCGCCTGTGTGGCGGTGTTTCTGGTGCAGCTCGTCGCGCCCGAGGGCGGCCAGGACTGGGCCTTCCGGCCTTCAATGCTCCGGCCCGGAGCCGGGCCGGGTCTGCTCGGTGCGCTGGCCGCGATGATCATGTCCATGTTCATGCACGGCGGCGTGATGCATATCGCGGGCAACATGCTCTTCCTCTGGGTCTTCGGGGACAACGTCGAGGACCGGATGGGACACCTGAAGTACCTGCTGTTCTACCTGGGAACGGGCATCGCGGCAACCCTGGCGCACGCTGTGATCAGCGGCTTCTCGGACGTGCCCATCGTGGGAGCCAGCGGAGCCATCGCAGGCGTGCTCGGAGCCTACTTCGTGCTCTTCCCCTACGCACGCATACGAACTCTCATCTTCCTGTTCTTCTTTATCACCGTCATCGACCTGCCCGCCCCGGTCTTCCTTGTCTACTGGTTTGTCATCCAGCTCTTCCACGGCGTGGGCAGCATCGGGCTGAGCACCGGCGTCGCCTACGCGGCGCACATCGGCGGCTTCGCCGCGGGCTATCTGGTCGGTCGGACCATGGTCCCGCGCGTGGGGCCACCACCTCCCCCACCCCGCGACCGGCGTGACTACTACTACCGCCCACCACGCCCGCCGCGGTCCCCGCGCATCACCCGCCTGCGCATCGAGTAGCTACGGCCCCTGCGCCGCGCCCGGCGGCGCCGTTCGGCGCACCACCACGTCGAGCGACGCGCCCTCCGGCGCGGGGTTGGCGGCATTGACCGTGAAGCCGTCGGGGCGCTTGTCGGTCACCCACACCTCGCCCGCGCGCCAGCCCGGCGTCACCGTGACCTGATAACCCGCATCGGGCTGGCGGCGCATGCCGTCGAGCGCCACCGCGACGCTGGTCTCTCCCTCCGGGACCTGCACGGTCAGCGACATCTCGTTCTGCAGCGAGTAGACGACCGCGCCGGCGGTGCCCGGCCTCTGCACGTAGCCCACCCAATCGTGCGTCTCCGAGACGGCCACGTCGCCCGGCCAGCGCCGCTCGGGCCAGGTCTGCTGCTCACCCGTGCGCCGGTAGAACGAGCCCTCCGGAAGCACGAACTCCGGCCCGATCAGGCCCGACGCCGAACGCCCGTGGTTGGCGAACTTGCAGCCCATGTCGTAGACAACGGCATCGCGTCCCAGGGCGATGAGGCCCTCGAAGGTCCCCCCCATGATGTACAACGGCCCCGGGCGGTCGTAGTCAATCACCCAGCCGTCGAGTCCGCCCGGGGTGACCGCGTTCACGTCCACGAGGATGTCGTTGAAGCGTCCGTCCGGTGCGCCGCCCCAGGCCTTGAGGATGCCGCCCGGGCCCTCGTGGCGCACATACGACAGTCGCACCGGCGCGTAGAAGCTCTTCACCAGCCACGAGGCCGGGTGCTTGGCGTGCGCGACCACGTTCTCGATGACCACCGTCGGCCCGCCGCCGCCCACCCACGGCCGCCGCGCGCTGCCCTCGACGCCCGGGTGTTCGGTGCGCATGAGCTTCTGGGCGATGGCGGTCTCGGGGATCTGCTCCAGGAAGATCTCGCGCCCGTCGGCATCGCGCAGCACGTTCTCCTCGGTCGGCGTGTCACGTTCGGCGATGCCGCGCACCACGCGGCCGCTGTGAGTTATGAGGTTGAAACCGCACTCGTCGTAGTTGGTGATCATGATTCCCGACAGCCACATCTCGGCGACGTTGGCGCCCACGAAGCGGAAGCCCTCGCGCACCGCCGAGATCTGGATGTTGCGGAACTCGCCCGCGACCAGATCCGGCCCGAACGGCCCGCCGACGTGGAAGCCCACGTCCATGCGCGTGAGGCGGATGCCCTCGAACAGGTTACACTTGCCTCCGTTTGTCCCGAACTCCCAACCCGCGCGATAGCGGATACCGACGAGGCCCTCAGTGTTGTTACCATCGATCGAGATGTTGCGCACCTCGCAGTACCAGGGAGCGGGGAGGTCGATGACCACCTGGTTGGGCCCGCCGGTCCAGATCAGCCGCGTGGCTCCTCCCGCCGCCCCGCGCAGCACCAGCCCGCGCGGCAGATCCTGGATCCGCCCGCCGCGGATGCTCTCGTACACGGCGGCGAGGTCACCCAGCTCAACGCCCTCGGCGCGCGTATCCGTGTCGGCGCCGGTGCGCTGGCGCCACAGCTTGATGGGCCGGTCGATCTCGAGCCAGCGCGGCGGCAGCACGACCTCCCCGCCCGCGCCTCCCCCCAACGCCCGCTGCACGGCGGCATTGATCTTCTCGCTCCAGGTCTCGCCGGGCATCGCCTCGGCGTACACCACGTAGGCGCGCCCGTCGGCCGTGAAGATACCTTCGGACGTGACATGCGTGGCGCTCTCTTCGGCGGGCTCCTGCGCCCACCCCGGGCACAGGCAGGCGACCAGCAGAGCGACGGCGATGGCGACTGACGAGTGTCGGCTCATGACGGCACCTCCGCCAGGTGTCGGCCCGAGACGTGACGCGAGCGGCACGCTGCGTTATCTCCGCCGTGCGCCGACCGCGCCTCTGTCAGGTTGAGCACACGGAGGGCGGATTCCTCCGCAGTGCGCGGCGACAGCACCTCACATGCCGGAGACATCCCCTCGGGGACGGCGGGCGCCCGCGCCGCGGCAGGTGCGACGCGCCGGTGGCGCGAACTGAGTTCACCCCGATCCTGACACAGGGAGCGAGCGACATGACGCGATCAACCTGGCGCCCGCTGCTGGTGGCGGTCGCGGCGATGGCCGCCGCCGGGACGGCGCACTCGGCGGGGCCGGTGACGATGGCCTGGTCGGTGACGCCGAGCCGGCCCGAAGCGAACCGCCTGGGCAACGCCGACTTCTCCGCGCGCGGCGAGGCCGGCCCGGCACAGTGGGAGTTCACCACCGCGATGCCCGAGAACTTCGAGGTCGGCTGGTCGGAGATGGGCCGCACGGCGCCGGGGTCGGCGTACATCCGCACGCTGACCGGCGGCATGTCCGGCTACTGGATTCAGACGGTGCCGGTCACCGCGGGTGAGCGGCTGCTGGTGCTCGCCCATGTCCGCCTGACCGGCGGCACGGTGCTGCTGTGGCTGACCGGCTCGCCGCTGATGCCCGACGGCACTCGCGGGCGCTTCGACCAGCGCTTCGAGCTGCCGTCGATGAAGGACTTCTTCCTGGCGCCTACGTGGATCAACCCCGAGTACCTGCGCGGGCCCGCCCCCGACCGCTGGATGCCGGTGCTGCGCGCCATCGATATCCCGGCCATGGACGCTCTCAAGGTCGGCATCGGCTCGTACTTCCAGCGTGGCGAGATGTGGATCGACGACATGTTCGTCGGCCCCGCGCAGGTTGACCTGACCATCGACCTCGCGGCCAACGATGGCGGCCGCATCACGTCGGTCGAGGTCGTGGCGGTACCGGGCGACACGCTGGCGACCGAGACCATCGAGGGCGGGGCCGCGAGCTGGACGCACACGCTTACCGGCCTCGATCCCGAGCAGGGCATCGTCGTCCGCGGCGGCATGGCGGATGGCCGAGCGTTCGGACGCCGCATATTCCCGCCGCGCACCGGCCGCTGGGAGGGCTGAGGAATGCACCTGCGTATCCCGCCGACCGTCGCCCTGATGCTCGTGGCCGCCGCACGGCCCGGCTCGGCGACACCACTCGACCTTCCCGGCGGCGCCGAGCTGACCGTCCTCGACGGCCGGGCCGAGATGGCCGAGGTGGACCTGCAGGCCGCCGATGACCTGCGCGTAACCGTGGCGCCACCGGCGCCCGGCCCGCTGCTGCGCTGGCGCGTGACCTGCACCGATCTGACCGACGAGACCCGCCGGCTGGAGCTGCAACTCACCGCCCGGCCCGAACTCACCGCGCCGCTGCACTACTGGCCGGGTTTCCAGCCGATCGACCTGATCGAGCCCTGTGAGGGTCCACCGGGCGGAGTGCCCGTCATGCCGCTTGCGGCCCTCTGGGACGACTCCGGCGGCATGGCCATCGGCCTCGAGCCGCACGAGCGCGTCTCGTACATCGCACACAGCGCCGATCCCGCCCGTGGGCCGGACGAGCGGCCGCGCATGACACTGCACATCCGCATCGTGCTCGATCCCGGCGGCTCCAGGACGCTCACCTTCGTAGGCATACCCGTCGGCCGCTGGGGTTACCTTGAGGCGCTGGACCGCTGGTACGCGCTGGCGCCCGAGTTCTACGAGGTGCGCCGCGAGATCGACCCGCGCATCAACGGCTTTGCCGCGCAGTACGCGGCGTGGCCGCCGGGCGGGCCCCGGTGGCGCGAGCTGTGTCGGCGCAACTTCGCCACCTGGGACTGGTGCTACGCGCCCTTCAAGCGCACCGGCGACATCGTCGGTCGTCCCGAGCTCTGGGACTACGAGATGGCCCCCGGCCGCGATGACACGAAGCAGCGCATGCACCTCGACGACCTCGACGCCTTCCACCGGTGGCGGCGCGAGGTCTTCGCCGAGGGCGAGCGCGGCGGCATCGCCATGCTGTTCTACGTCCCCGCGATGGTCTGGTGCGAGGAGGCACTGGCGCAGGAGCGCTACCCCGATGCCCTGACCCGCGACCCCGGCGCGCGCTTCCGCATCGAGCGCTGGGTCACCGGCTGGGACAACGACCTGCGCGTGCTGCCCTGGAACACCTCCTACGGCGAGCAGACCAGGCTCGACCTCGCGGAGGTCGCGCAGGAGCTGGACCTTACCGGCTTCGCCTTCGACACCGCATCGGGAAGAGCGCGTTACTCAGGCCCGCACACCGGCGAGTTCGACGCGCGCGCGTGGGATGACCAGGTCGGCGAGTTCGTGCGCGAGGGCATCGCCATCGCCGAGGCGATCGATTACTGCCACACGCTGCGCAACTCCGCCGGGCGGCCGGTCGGCGTGCTGTCGAACCTGGGCTTTGCCTGGTACACGGTCAGCCAGGCCAGCGACGCGGGCATGCGCGAGGCCGCGCCGTGGCAGAACGAGCGCGCGTACAACGATGTCGCGCGCTACGGCATGGGCGCCAAGCCGGTGTGCTGGTGGGAGGGCTATGCGCCCCACCTGCTGCTCAACTACGAGCAGATGAGCCCCGACCAGCTTGCCGACGCGTACATCGGCCTCAGCGACTTCGTCATCAACGAGTGCTACCGCTGGGGCTACGTCCCCACGGTGGCGTTCACCCGGGCGATCTCCAGCGCCGTCCGCCAGCTTCCGGCGCTCAGTGATTGCATCGCGGCCGGCTGGGAGCCGGTGCCGGCGGCGACGGCCGAGGGCGCCACCTGGGTCACGCGCTACGGCGATGGCCTCGACTCGCGCATCGCCCTGGGCAATGAGACCGCGCAACCGGTGACCAGCACGGTGGAGATCGACGCGGGCTACCTGGGCGAGGGCGCGTGGTTGTTCAGCAGGCACGATGGCGCGGCGCTGACGAACGAGGTGCTCCCGGGTGGCAACACGCGCATCGCGGGCATTGCGCACCAGCCCCGGCGGGTGGCGCTGCTGCGCTGCCGGGCGCGGGTGATTCCGGCGCCCATCGGCCGCACGGCCACCGTCGAGGTAGACGACCGGCTCAGCACGCAGACGGTGACCTTGCGCTTCCAGCCGCCGCTGGCGGGCGGAACGCGGATCGAAGTCGCGACGTCCCGAGGCTACGCCCCCGCAGGCGTGCAGTTCGACGACGGGCCGACCCGACAGGTGGCCCGGGGGCCGGTCTCGCTGACCACCCCGGAGGGCGGCTGCGCGCGCGTGCGGGTGTTCTTCGGCTCCAAGCTGTTTACGGCCACACGCGCGCAGATTCACGATTTCCCGATCGCGCCCGAGGGCGGCGCGGCCGCAACCATCCTCCTGCGCGACGACGCCTCCGACGCCGAGCGCCTTGCCGCCGAGCGCCTCGCGGACGCGATGCACGCATACTTCGCCTGCGCGCTCGATGAGCCCCGCCGGGTGGAGCTGGCGATCGCATCCGGGACGGCGGTGCGACTCGCGGGCGCGGCCATCGTCATAGATGGCGATGGCGGGCGGTTCGCGCGCGACTTCGGCTCCGGCCTGCCCGAGGCCGCGGCACTGCCGCGCGTGGGCGTCAGCGACCGGGTGATGCACATCGTGGCCGAGAGTCCCGAGGGCGCGCTGGCGGCCACGGACGCGCTGCTGCGGGTGCTCGACGAGAAGTACTTCTGGCCCGGCTACATGCACGGGCTGACCCCGAACGTGGCGGTCGGCGTCCTCGGCCGGTACATCGGTGATGACGGGCACTTCCACGGCACCCCGCCGGAGGGAATGCCGTAGAAACGGCGGGCCGGTCAGGCGACTGAGATGAGGCTCGTG
>CAZTZN010000216.1:0-96 GCA_964617715.1 uncultured Armatimonadia bacterium
CAGGAACGCCTGCAGGCCCGAACCACATGATGTCAACATGGTGGGCGCTGCAGGAACGCCTGCAGGCCCGAACCACATGATGTCAACATGGTGGGC
>CAZTZN010000216.1:196-7783 GCA_964617715.1 uncultured Armatimonadia bacterium
GCTGCAGGATTTGAACCTGCGACCTCCACCGTGTCAAGGTGGCGTTCTCCCCCTGAACTAAGCGCCCACGCGGTCAACGATTGTCATTATACCAAGCCGCCGAGCGCATGTAAAGTGTGAGCGAGCGGCAGACTCGGGTGTGCCCGCAGATCGTCGGTGGCAGGCGCCCCCATCCTCCAGCGAGGGTCCGGGGACGCCCCCCAACACGGTCGGTCAATGCGCCAGCACCGACGCCACCAGCGCCAGGCAGGCGAGGCCGATCACCAGCCAGCCCGCGTTGTCCCACATCAGTCTCCAGACCGTCCGGTCGCCGCGCATCACCGTTGCCACCATCCCCGTGCGCCACACGCGATGTCTCACCGTCAGCCCCCTGAGCGTCGAGGCCACCCCGCGTGCGCGCCACCCGGGAAGCTCCCCGCCCCCATGGCACGGGCCTCCCCGACATCGGCGCGGCGACGCTCGTCATGCTCCGTCGCTGTTTTCAACATTCGCGGCGAGAACATTACCGAGCACACCCGAGCGGCCCTTGACGGGTGGCGGGGCAAAGGACTATACTGCCCCAAACTTGCCGCGAGGCCACGGGCTACGACGGGGAGGAGTAGGCGATCGCGCGATCCACAGAGAGCCGGCGATGTGCTGAGAGCCGGCGTTCGTGCGCCGCCGAACGTCGCCCCCGAGCCGCGACGCCGAAGGGCGCATCATGCTGATGCGCAAATAGGTGCCGCCGATTGACGGTCGTTACCCCGTCCAATGAGTGCCGGACGCCACAGTGCGACGGAAGTCGTGCGGTTTGCCGCGGGCAAACTGCACACCTCCGGCGCGGCAGGCGCCGGAAGTCGGGTGGTACCACGGGAGATTGCAGCCTCTCGTCCCTTCGAGGACGAGAGGCTTCTGTGTATTAACCGGCCTCGGGAACTGCCGGTTGAGCGAACAGAAGACACACAACGGAGGTTCGACCCATGCGCAGCGATCGAGTCACTCAGGGCGTGGAGCGGGCGGCAGCCAGGGCACTGCTGCACGCGTGTGGCATCACCCGCAAACAGCTCGACAAGCCGTTCATCGGCATCGCCAACGCCTACACCGACATCGTGCCCGGCCATATCGGCCTGCAACGGCTTGCGCGTGCGGTCGAGCACGGCATCTGTGCGGGCGGCGGCGTTCCCTTCAACTTCGGCGTCCCCGCCATCTGCGACGGCATCGCCATGGGCCACGCGGGCATGTTCTATTCGCTGCCCTCGCGCGAGCTGATCGCCGACGTGGTCGAGTCGATGGCCGAGGCCCACGCCATGGATGGGCTGGTTCTGCTGACCGACTGCGACAAGATCACTCCCGGCATGCTCATGGCCGCCGGGCGGCTGGATATCCCGGCCATCATGGTCACCGCCGGGCCGATGCACTCGGGCAACCTGCGCGGCACGCGCCTGTCGCTGGTGCGCGACACTTTCGAGGCGGTCGGGCGCCATCGCGCCGGCGAGATCGATGATGACGAGCTGGCGCGCCTGGAGATAAACGCCTGCCCGGGTGAGGGCTCCTGCCAGGGCCTCTACACCGCCAACACCATGCAGTGCGTGACCGAGGCCATGGGCATGTCGCTGCCCGGCGCGGGCTCGGCGCTCGCCGGCACCGCCGAGCGCATACGCCTGGCCTACGACTCCGGAGAGGCCATCTGCCGGATGGTCGCCGAGAACGTGACCGCCCGCAACATCATCACCGAAGCGGCGGTGCGCAACGGCATCCGCATCGACATGGCCCTGGGCGGCTCCACCAACTCCTGCCTGCACATCCCCGCCATCGCCCACGAGGCGGGCGTGACCATGGAGCTGGAGTGGCTCGATCGCATCAGCCAGCAGACGCCGCAGATTTGCTCGCTACGCCCGGCCGGCGACTACATGATGGAGGACTTCCACAACGCCGGCGGCGTGCTGGGCGCGATGAACGTGCTGCGCGACCTGGTCGAGGATAACCCGACTGTCTCCGGCCGTTCCATGGCCGAGTTGGTCGCTCAAGGTGAGGTATGGGACGATGACGTCATCCGCTCGCGTGACAATGTCTACCGCGATACCGGCGGCATCGCGGTGCTGCGCGGCAACCTGTGCCCCGATGGCGCGGTAGTCAAGCAGTCGGCGGTCTCGGAGAAGATGCGGCACTTCCGCGGCACCGCCCTGTGCTTCGACTCCGAGGAGGCGGCGATGGAGGCCATCCTGGCCGACCGCATCCCCGACGGCTCGTGGGTGATCGTGCGCTACGAGGGTCCGCGGGGCGGCCCCGGGATGCGCGAGATGCTCTCCCCCACCTCGGCGCTGACCGGCATGGGCAAGGAGGAGTCGGTGGCGCTGCTCACCGACGGCCGCTTCTCGGGCGGCACGCGCGGCCCGGCCATCGGCCACTGCAGCCCTGAGGCGGCGGTGGGCGGCACCATCGCGCTGATCGAGGACGGCGATGAGATCGAGGTGGACCTCGACGCGCGCACCCTGAACCTACTGGTGGACGAGGCCGAGATCGCCCGCCGCCGGGAGCGCTGGGTGGCGCCCGAGCCGAAGGTCACCAGGGGCTGGCTGGCCCGCTACGCGAAGCTGGTGACCAGCGCCAACACCGGCGCGGTGATGAGCACCGAGTGCGCCGAGTAAGTGGGGAGACTGACGTAGCACGCGGGCGACGGCGCCCGCGTACACAGAAGGAGCATCAAGCATGCCGGAATACACACATCACCTGATGCCGTCAGTTGTTGCTCCGGGCGGATTCGCCGCCCGGGAGGCCTGACCGGGCCTGGATGGATCCGCCCGCGCCGACGTCGGACGAACATCCCAACCCAGCAGGTTCGTGATGGACAGAGAGGTGTGAGACCATGGCGACCAGGAATGGCTCTGCCACTGAGATGATACCCGGCGCGCAGGCGCTGCTGCGTGTGTTCGAAGAGGAGAACGTGGACGTATTCTTCGGCTACCCCGGAGGGTCGGTCATCCCGATCTACGACGCGCTCTATGACGCCGAGACAGTCCGCGGCATCCTGCCCCGCCATGAGCAGGGCGCGGCGCACGCCGCCGACGGCTACGCGCGCGTGACGGGCAAGGTCGGCGTCTGCATGGCCACTTCCGGCCCGGGAGCGTGCAATCTGGTCACCGGGCTGGCGACCGCCTACATGGATTCCATCCCGATAGTGGCCATCACCGGACAGGTAAAGACCAGCCTGGTGGGCACCGACGGCTTCCAGGAGGCCGACGTGACCGGGATCACCATCCCGATCACCAAGCACAACTACCTGATCAAGGACCCGCACGAGATCGAACGCTTCCCGGACATAGTCCGCGAGGCGTTCTACCTGGCCCGTTCCGGTCGGCCCGGCCCGGTGCTGGTGGACATCCCGTTCGACGTCAGCGCCGGTCCGGTACCGTGGGCGGAGCGCAACATCGAAGCGCTCGATGCCTTCGAGGAGCCACCCGTCCCCGATGACGCCGACATCGATCGCGCGGCCGACATGATCGAGGCCGCACAACGCCCGGTGCTGCTCATCGGCGGTGGCACGGTCCATGCCGACGCCGCGGACGAGATCCGCGAGCTGGCCGAAAAGTGCAGCCTGTCCGTCGTGCATACGCTCATGGCCAAGGGCTGCTTCCCGGAGACCCATCCGCAGTCGATGGGCATGCCCGGCATGCATGGCATGGCCTACGCCAGCTACGCCATTCAGCACGCCGACCTGCTCATCGTCATCGGCGCGCGCTTCGACGACCGCATCACCGGCGACCTGAGCCGCTTCGCCCCCGAGGCGCAGGTCATCCACATCGACATCGATGCCGCCGAGATCGACAAGGTGCGCGAGGCCCAGGTGGGAATCGTTGCCGACGCCCGCGCCGCAACCCGCGAGCTGATCCAGGCCGTGAGCGCGCGCGACGCCGGCGAGTGGGAGGAGCATCTGCAGCAGTTCAAGGCGGAGCACCCGGTGTGCTACGCCGACGAGGATGAGTTGATGGCGCCCCAGTTCGTGGTGGACAGGCTCTACGAAATCACCGGGGGCAAGGCCATTCTCACCACCGAGGTGGGCCAGAACCAGATGTGGGCGGCCCAGTACTATCCGCTGGTGGAGCCGCGCAAGTGGTGCACCTCCGGGGGGCTGGGCACCATGGGCTACGGCCACCCGGCCGCTATCGGCGCGCAGGTCGGCCGGCCGGGCGAGCTGGTGGTGGATATCGCCGGCGACGGCTCCATTCAGATGTGCATCCAGGAGCTGGCCACCGGCGTCGCCGAGAAGCTGCCCATCAAGATCATCATCCTCAACAACTCATATCTGGGGATGGTGCGCCAGTGGCAGGATATGTTCTACTCCAAGCGCTACTCCGGCGTGGACCTGACCGGGAACCCGGACTTCGTGCGCCTGGCCGAGGCCTACGGGGCGGTGGGGCTGCGCTGCAACGACCGGGGCAAAGTGGTGGAGACCCTGGAGCAGGCGATGGCGGTGGATGACCGCCCGGTGGTGGTGGACTTCGCAGTCTCCAAGGAGGAGAACGTGTTCCCGTTCATCCCGGCCGGCAAGTCCTACGATGACATCATCCACTGTCCGATGCGCAGGACGCAGTGACGCGGCGACCGGCATTACCGAGGAGGATTCGGCCATGCAGATACAGCGCACTCTGTCCGTGCTCGTCAAGAACCGCCCGCGCGTGCTGGCCCGGGTTGCAGGGCTGTTCGCACGGCGCGGCTTCAATATCGACAGCCTGGCGGTGAGCACCACCGAAGATGACGCGATCTCGCGCATGACCATCGCCACCACGGCCGATGAGCCGACGCTCAAGCAGATCGCCAAGCAGGTCCAGAAGCTGCACGACGTGGTGTGCGTTATCGACCACACCAACCACAAGGTGGTTGAGCGCGAGCTGTGCCTCGTGAAGGTGCACGTCGAGCGCAGCCGACGGCCCGAACTGATCTCACTGTGCGACGTGTTCCGCGGCGATATCGTGGACATCGGCAACAGCGGCGTGATCGTCCAGCTCATCGGCGACTCCGACAAGATCGACGCCTTCGTCGAGCTGATGGCCGACTACGAGATCGTCGAGATGGTGCGGTCTGGCAAGATTGTGCTGGACCGCGGCGCGCAGCACTGAGCGGGCAAGCCCGGGGGGCGGGAACGCCCCGCCCCCTCTGCCCGTCAGACCGATAACGGCATGGCGACAGCCACACCCGGAGGTGGCGGATATGCGCACGCGCTGGATGGTGCTCGCACTGCTCGCTCTGCTGGTGGCGCCGGCGGGAGCCGATGGTGACATGCAGGGCACCGAGTTCATTGACGTGGACCTGAGCGACGCACGCTTTGTGCGCTGTGACCTGAGCGCCGCCTACTTCGAGCGCTGCGCCATGGGCGAGGTGCAGATGGTCCAGATCACCGAGGCGGTCAAGCTCACGCTCAACCACTGCCGCTTCGCCCAGAGCCGGTGGCGCTACGTGGTCCTCGACGACCCGAAGCTCGAGTACTCGCGCATCGAGGGCCTGCAGGGCTATGACGTCGAGTTCGACGAGTGGCAACTCGAGCGCTCGGACATCACCGACATCTCTCTGCGCTACTGCGATCTGCGCGAGATCGAGCTGGAGAACTGCTCCCTGCGCGACTTCGACGCCGAATACTGCGACATCCCCAGCGGCCGCTGGCGTAACGTAGACCTGGGCTACGGCAACTTCGAGGGCTGCGAGTTCTCCGACAGTCGCTTCTACCGCGGCAGCTTCGAGGATGCGCGCTTCTCGAACGTGGACTTCACCGACGTGGTGCTCGAGAACTGCGACATCCGCGGCCTGGTCATCAACGGCGTGCGCATCGACGAGCTGATCGAATAGGGAGACGGCCGATTGCGCGGCATATTCTGCCTGAGCCTTGCCCTGCTGGGAGCGCTGGGCGCTGGGGCCCAGCCGGCTGTGCCCGCCGGAAGGACGCTCTATGCGTCCTTCGACGGGACGCTCGATGCCGACGAGGCGGCGGGCAGCCCGGTCGGGACGCCCGAGGGCAACCCGGAGTTCGCCGCGGGCCACTCGGGGCAGGGGCTCGTGGTGGGCGATCTGGGCGGATCCACCGGCGTGCGCTACGCGACCGCGGGCAACTTCAGCTTCGAGCGCGGCACGGTGTGCATGTGGGTTCAGCCGGTCAACTGGCGGGGCGATGACAGCAGGCACCACCTGTTCTTCAACCTGAAGGCTGAGGGCAACACCGGCCTGTTCAGCTTCTACAAGTACGCGACCACCGCCTGGGGACTGACCTTCCTCACCGACCCCGGTGGCGCGCCGCGCGGGAAGACCTACCTCTACCAGCCGATCACCGACTGGGAACCGGGACGGTGGCACCACATCGCCGCATCGTGGTGCCGCAACGAGGCCGCCGCGATCTACATCGACGGCCGGCAGGTCGCGCACCTGCGGGGCTCGGCACTGATCGACCGGCCACCTGCCGGGAGCATGCGCATCGGCGGCGACTGGCACTCCGAAGGCGGACGCACGGTCATCGATGAGGTCATGATCTTCGACCGGCGCCTCGACGCGAGTGAGATCGCGCGGCTGGCGGGCGTGCAGTTCGAAGAGCCCGCGCCGACAGACGCGCGCGACCTCCCGAACGTGCTGCTTACGCACGCGGTGCTCGGCCAGCAGATCGTGGCCCGGGTGCTGCCGACCGCCCTCGGCGCGCCGGCGGATGCCGCGCGCATCGCGCTGCGGCCCGTCGAGAGCGACGCTCCCGACCGCGAGGAGACCTTCGAGCTGCAGCCGGGCGAGACGAACGCCCTGGCGCTGGACATCAGCGATCTGCCCCATGGCGAGCACGAGGCGCGGCTGGAGTTGCTGCGCGGTCGCCGGGTCATCGGCACCGAGGCGCTGAGCTTCTCGAAGGAGACCGACGACACCTGGGCGGACGCGGCGCACCTCGGCCGCCGGGACTACGTGCTGCCGCCCTTCGAGCCGCTGCAGGTCGATGGCGACACCATCACCTGTGTGCGCCGCAGCTACCGGCTGGGCAACGACGGCCTCCTGGACGGCGCAGTGGCGGCCGGGAAGGAGTTGCTGGCCGCGCCGGTGCGCATCGTGGTGACGAGCGACGCGGGCGAGATCACGCTCAAGCCCGGCGCCGGCGTGACTACCAGCCAGGAGAGCGAGACCACCGCCCACGCGAGGGGGACGGCTTCGGGCGGGGGCCTGGCAATCTCGACGCAGGTTACCGCACGCTACGATGGCACGCTGTGGACGCGGCTGGAGATCGCGCCTGAAACGGCCCTGGACCTGCGGAGCCTGCGCATCGAGGTGCCACTGCGCCCCGAGCACGCGGGCTACTTCCAGTGGGCGGCGCTGAAGCGTGTGACCGGCGAACGCGGCTGGTACGGCGCGCTGCCCGCAGGCGAGGGTCAGGTGTGGGCCGAGGAGTTCCTGCCCATGGTCTGGCTGGGCAGCGACGCCCGCGGCCTGGGCTGGTATGCCGAGAGCGATGAGCACTGGGATGTCACCGATGAGGCGCTGACCATCGAACGGCGCTCGGATGCGACCGTCCTGTGCATGAACATCATCCGCGAGCCGCGGCGGGTGGCCGAGCCGTTCGCCATCGAGTTCGGGCTGCAGGCCACACCG
>CAZTZN010000217.1:0-6459 GCA_964617715.1 uncultured Armatimonadia bacterium
CCCATCCTCGCCGCTGCCTGAGGAGTTCGCGCTGGCGGCGGCCGAGGGGGCGGCCTGTGGAGGCAGCTACATCCCGTGCTACAATCTCTTCCCGTCGCTGCCCATCACCGACACCAGCGACCCGTTCAATAAGCGCATCTACCGCGAACTGCAGCGCTCGTACGACTTCATCGCCGCCCTCGATGACCTCTACGCCGGGTGCCGGCCCGCCTCGGAGGTCGCGATCCTCTACTCACCCGCGACCGACCTGCAGAACCGCCATCTGCAGGAGGCTCCGGCGGTCGCCCGCGCGCTTTCCGACGCCGGCATCCCCTACGAAGTGCTGGTGCCCGCCGACCTGGCCCTGGGCAGCCTCGGGCCGACGCACACGCTCATCGTCCCGGGCGCGGCCTTCATGAGCGCCGATGCCGCCGACGGCATACTGCGCTTCGCGCGCGCGGGCGGGCGCGTCATCATCACCGGGGAGTACGCGGTCTACGACGAGATCGGCCGCCCGGCTCAGCCGCCCTCGGCGCGCGAGCTGCTCCAGCCGCTGCACCTGGTCGGCCGGCCGATCCGCGAGTGGACGCTGGTCGGCTTCGAGCCCGAGGGGCCGTCGCACGTGCGCGCGGTTGAGGAGACAGCGACCGCGTCGCTGGCGCATGAGGGCCCGGCGGGGCGCTACGTCGCGCACATCCAGATCAGCGATGAGAACGATGGGACGAGCCCCGTCGAGCTGTCGGCGGCAGGGCGGACCGTCTTCGAGGGCCTCCTCGACCGCGAGGACAACTCATTGCGCTGGCTGACCACGCCGCCCTTCGAGCTGAACCGTGGCGACACGGTGACGCTGACCGTGCACCCCGACGGGGGCGAGCCTTGCCGCACTCACGCCATCGTGCTGGTCGGGGCCGAGGCCAGCGAGGGCGCGCCCATCGGCGAGGGCAAGGTGCTCTACTCACCGACGGGGCTGCAGACGCTCGACTCGGAGCGACTGGTTGAGCTGGTGCGCCCGTCCGCGCGTCTGCCCCGGCCGGGCGAGGTCTTCCTGAACCTGATGGACGTGCCTTCGATGGGCCTGCGCACCGTGCACCTGGTCAACTACGACTTCCGCTACGAGGTCAAGCACAGGGGCCTGTGGTTCTCCGACGACGGCTCGCCCGACGCGCGCATGTTCTTCGGCGGCCAGCCGGTGGTGGTGCGCAAGACCATCGCCATCGACGATCCCGCAGCGGTTGTCGATCCGGTCATTCAGCTCTATGCCTTCGCCACGCCCGCGGCTGATGCGCGCCTCACAGTGAGTCTGAACGGTCAGCCGGTGGGAGAGATCGACCCGGAGCGGATCCGGCGCGCGGGCTGGGTAGACCTGCCGATCCCACCCGCGGCCCTGGCGGCCGAGAACGTCATCGAGGTGCGCGCCGAGGGCGAACTTGACGGCATGGACAGGTGGCTGCAGATCAGCATCGACACCGACACCAACGAGGGCAACTCGGCCTTCAGCACCGACGGCGGCGCGAGCTTCAGCGGCGACGACCTGTCCACCGACCTCGCCGCACAGACCGGCGAGTACATGATCCGCATCCGCGACCTCGCTCCCGGGCAGATCGACCACGACCCGGACAACCTGCTGCGTAACCCCGGCTTCGAGCAGACTCACGTGCCGCACTCGGAGACCACGCTGACGATCGTGCCCGCGCGCGACGTGGTGGTCGAGCTGCCCGGCGAGAGCGCCCCGCAGTGCCTGGCGCTCTCGCCCGACGCCGAGCCGCAGTGGCTCGAAGCGACCGCGCAGGATGGCGTGGTGCGAGTGACCGTGCCGCGAGTGGACATCTACACCATGCTGGTGCTCGCCGACTCGCGCGAGGCGCTGGATCCGATCGGGCAGGCGGTCGCCGACGTGGCCCCGTGGGCGATCCCGCCGGTGACCGAGCCACTGCGCCCGACGACGGAGGTCTGGCAGGCCTTCGGCAGCGGCTTCGCGCTCAGCGAAGACCCGCACTCCGGCGGGTACTCGATTATGTGCGAGAACGCCGACGCACAGGGGATTTCTGGCGCCTACCAGGAGTTGAACTTCGCCGACGATCCGCCCGAGCGGCTCACGCTGACCGGCTGGAGCCGGTGCGAGGACGTGAGCGGGCCGCGCGACGGACACTACTCAATCTGGGTGGATGCGACCTGCGTGGACGGGACGGTGTTCAACGGCCACAGCGCGCCCTTCGACGTGGGCACACACGGCTGGCAGCAGGCGACGCTGACGCTCGAGCCGCCGACGCCGCTGGCGAGCGCACGCATCTTCTGCATCTTCCGCATGCACACCGGCCGCGCCTGGTTCGACGACCTGCGGCTGGCGCGGGAATAGGCAACGGCCCGCCCCACGGCTCGACCCGGGCTGCTATCTGAGCGGGACCAGCGCGAACAGGTCGAGGTTCAGGGAGCTGGCCAAGCGGGTCATGCGCAGCGTGTGTTCGCCGGCGGTGAGCGGGATTGCCAGCGGCTCGCCGTCGGCGGTCACCAGCCGGAACCAGCGCCAGTCATCCGTGGTGCGGCACCACCCGCCGGTCGAGACGAAGCTCGTCACCTGCACCGTCTCGCCGTCGATGGCCAGCTCGCGGAAGACGTCGTCGTAGACCGTGGCGGCGCGGATGACCAGCGCATAGTCGCCCGCCTGCGGCACCTCGATGCGCCACTCGGCCCACTGGCCGGGGCTGTCCCAGGTGGTGTGTGCGACCCCGCCCGAAGCCGCGACCTTCTCGACGATGTTGCCCTTGACTGCGCCCTCGGCCGCCACGTCCTCCGCCTCGTGCAGCACCGCTCCCTCCGGCGGCGACCAGTCTTTGGGCAGCATCTCCGCGGCCACGCTGCTCAGGTCGAAGGGCTCCAGCACCACCTCGCCGAGCGGCTCCGTCGCGCCGATGGTCATCTGATGCGCGCCCGGCCGGTCCCACAGCACCCCGGTGGCGGTGTCGCCCTCCAGCGTCAGCTCGACCTCGCGGCCGTCCCAGGTAACCAGCGGCGGCCGCGTTACGCCCGCAATCACCAGCCGGTAGCGATCATCGGCGGGCAGCACCACCGTGCCCCACCAGTTGCGCAGCACGTCCTCGACCCGCCGGCGGAGGTAGCCCTGCAGCTTCGACGTCGCCTCGCCCACGTGCACGCGCAGCGGCGGCAGCTCGTGCGATCCGACCTGCGCGGGGTCCGGGCCCCACGCCACGCGGTGCTCGCCCGCCGGCAGCATGAGCGTGATCAGCTCGCGCGCAACATCGCGCCGCACCTGTGCCGGCTCGCCATCAACCAGCACGACGTCATCTGCGCGCAGCGCGCGCAGGCGCACAGCGCTCTCCTCGCTCAGCGACAGGTCCGCAAGCATGCCGTCGGGCGTGGCGAGCAGGCTCGCGTCCGCCGGCCCGCGGTCCACCCGCAGCCACAGATCTCCCTGTCGGCGCAACTCGCCGCCCGCGATCATGCAGGCGCTGAGCATCCCGCCCCCGGGCGCGACGGAGGTCGTGATCGCCACCGCCTCGGCGCGCGCCTCTATGCCCTCGCCCGACAAGGCCGTCGGCTCGTGGTCCTGCGCCAGCAGCACCGTCGTGGTCTGCGGACCATCGGTCACCAGCACGCCCACCCCGCCCGCGCAGTCGATCTCGCGGATGACCGCGGCGCTTCCGGCCTCGCTGCGGCGCACATCGAACACCGTCAGGAAGCGCTGCTCGGGCGCGGCCGCGGCCTCGGCGGTCAGGTGCCACTCCTGCGCCAGCTTGTCCTCGGGCACCGGCACCGTGCCGTAGCCGTCATAGGGGTGCACGGGGTAGCGGTCGGTGATCGTGAAGCTCAGCTCCTCCGGCAGCAGAAAGCGCCCCGACATCGTCGCCGCGCCGGAGGTGACGCTGAGCGACTGCGTCGCCTCGTCCAGCTCGATGGGAGCGACCGTGTGCAGCAGCCACTGGAAGCTCGACGGCTCGGGGGCGGCCAGCAGGTCGTCGATCACCACGATGCCGGGCTTCACGAACAGAATGCGCCGGTCGAAGCGGGTGAGCCTGCCGCGATAGACCTCCGGATCGGAGGCGTCGCCGACCATCCAGGTGTGCGCGGTCCCGTCGAACCACTCGGCCATGCGGCCGTCGGCGCCATTGGTGAAGGCCGCCTGCCCGGCGCCATCCACCAGCACGGTGTTGTGCGCGACCGTCTGTGACGAGTACTGCTTGAAGTGCGGGCTGCCGTACCAGTCATAGTAGCCCGAGTCGATGGCCAGCTTCTCGCCGTAGGCGTTGATGACGAAGGCGTTCTGGTCGGCGTGCTGGTGCCCCGCCCAGTAGGGCCCCGAGTGCATGGCGACGGTGACGCCCTCGCGTCCGTCCACCAGTGAGGTGTTGGCGATCCCCACGCCGATGAAGCGGTAGAGGATCGACTGCGGCAGGTCCACCGGCGGTCGTGGCTCCACGCCCGCGACCGCCCCTCGCGCGCCGCCGTACCACAGCGCGTACGGGTCGCCGGTGCGCTCGCCCAGCATGCGCACGTAAGTCTGGCTGAAGGGCCCCTGCGCGCCGTGGTTGGGCCGGCCGGTGTCGGCGAACGAGACCGCCCAGGCGTTCGGGGGCGCGCAGTACATGGGGAAGCGCGCGGTCTGGCTCAGCCACGGGTGCCGGTAGAGGTCGATGTCGCACACCGTGCGCATCATGTCGGCATACTCGATGATGAAGCTCAGGCCGTACGACCAGTAGCTGATGCCCTCATTGTTGTCGCCCTGATAACCCAGCGAGCACAGGAACTGCCCCAGGTAGAGCTGGCGACAGTACTCGGCCCACCGGTACGCTTCGTCGCAGTCGCCCACCAGCACCAGGCCCGCCTGTCCCAGCGCCAACGCGCGCAGCCACGCGTGATTGTTCTGCGCATCGCCGCGCAGGGGGTTGAGCGCGGCCCAGAAGTCCCCCGCGCGCGCCACGATGGCAGCGCGCAGCGCGGCGCGCTCTTCGTCGGTGAGGCGGTCATGCAGCACGTCGTACGCGTTGCTCAGCCCGCGTAGCACGTGCTGGGCGCCGATGTCGCCGCGGTTCATGGCACTGCCGCCCTCCGGGTCCCACGCGGCCACCGCCAGCGCCATCTCGCGCGCATGCTCGTAGACCCGCTCATCGCCCGTGATGGCCGCGCGCCGGGCCATCAGCTCGAGCCGACGACCGGTGGCGCTGGTGATGCGCCCGTGCACGTCGCGATACCAGTCGATCCACGCCGGCCAGCGCTCGTCGCCCTCGACCCAGATGGGCGGGTCCTCGGGCACCGGTCGCGCCGCGTCCGAGAGCGCCTGCGCGGCCAGGCTGGCGATGCCCTCCTCACCCAGCCGCGCGCGCTCGGCCGCCACGTCGATCAGCCGCGGGCGCGGCATGGCCGCCAGCGCGTCGGCGTCCACCGGAACCGTCGTGAAGCGATGGGCCTCCTCGGGGATGTGCAGCCGGTGGATCACGCCCCAGCCCTCGGTCAGGTCGGTCGCGGTCCAGGCCCGCCAGAACCACTCGCCGGCACCGATGGGCGCCTGGGGCGTGTGGAAGTTCCACGGGGTCTCGACGGTCACCGTCTCGTCCTCGGGGAACTCCGGCGAGCGCGAGTACTGCAGGCGGCTGCTCCCGCCCCTGGGGGGGACGCGCTCCCAGACGAACATGGGAGGATCGGAGTACGAGATCTCGACGCGGTTGCTCACCACGTTCACGTTCGGGTTCACGCCGAGGCGGATGTTGTCGAGCCACACGGTCATCAGCGCCCCTTCGTCGGGCGCGCGGCCGTAGAGGTGGAGCCGCGTCAGCTCCAGCCCGACCGCCAGCACGCCCTCGTTGGGCGAACTGAGGCTCCCGAAGGGCACCTCAGCGTGGCGCCACTCGTCGGTAAACGGGTGGTCCCATTGCCCGTACTGCTTGCCCTCGGCGTCAAAGAACAGGATGCCCAGGTAGCGGCCGTCAATGCCCTCCTCGATCTGCGTGCGGTAGTCGAAGGAGAGCACCAGGTTCTTCACCACCGGCATGGGGCGGGTGATTGTGAGCTGGCAGTAGCCCTTGCGTTCGACGGAGGTCAGCCTGACGCAGTGGCCCTCGCCGTCGGCGCCGGGCGCGACGATCTCGGCGCGTGCGTTGCTCGTGCTCAAGCCCTCGTAGGCGGCGAAGTCCTCGGGCTGCTCGAAGTCATAGAAGAAGATCTCCTGCGCCCCGGCGCCGGTGGTGGCGAGGAGCATGAACGCGAGCATGATGCGTGTGGTCATGTGAGCACTCCCTGTCGCAGCCTGTCTCATCGAAGGCGCTACCAACGACCGGGCCGGTCAGGCGACCGGCCCCTCCGAACGGCAGCCGCCACCCGTAAGGTCGCATACATGCGTACGACAGACGCCCTCGCCGGTCGCGCCGCCCGCCCCTGTCATCGCGCACGCGTCCCAGGCGGGATGCCTGCCCCATCGAAGGCGCTACCAACGACCGGGCCGGTCAGGCGACCGGCCCCTCCGAACGG
>CAZTZN010000217.1:6559-7765 GCA_964617715.1 uncultured Armatimonadia bacterium
CAGCCGCCACCCGTAAGGTCGCATACATGCGTAGGACAGACGCCCTCGCCGGTCTTGCTGCCTGTTATTGCATCATCAGCAGCCGGAAGTTGCGCTGGATGATGGGCACCGTAGTCGCGCCGCCCTCCAGGGCGAAGGTTTCGCCGGTCTCGAAGTCCGCGAGTGAAGACGCGTCCACGCCCAGCGCCCCCAGGTCGAACTGCAGACGCGCATCCTGTGGCTGGTCGGTATTGTTGAACAGCACCACCAGCGCGCGGCCATGGTTGCGGAAGATCGAGGCGACCAGCTCATCGCTCATCGGCTGGAGGTACTGCGCGTTGTCCCAGTAGGGCAGGAACTCGACAGCGTCGCCCCAGCCGAGGGCATCCTGCGCCGCCCAGATGGTCTGATAGGGCGTGAGGTCCGAGTAGCACGGCCACGGCAGCGAGTCGTGCAGGAAGATCATCCCCGCCAGGTGACGCACCTCCGGCAGCTTCTCGGGGCTCTCGTAGAGTGCCTTACCCTCGGGGGTGAGCTGGGCGCGCGAGAACTCGGGCAGGAAGATGCTGGTCAGCCCCCACTGATGGCCCATGTACTCGGCCCGGAAGGTGTCCAGCGGCAGCAGCTCGTAGTAGTTATCCTTGAGCATGCTGGTGTAGTTCTCGCCGTCGATGAGCATGTCGCTGAACGACTGCGTCGGCGTCCACAGGTGCCCGGACATGTGATGGCTGATGGTCACGCCGAGCTGTTCGTGCGCCAGGATCCACATGCGCTTCTGCAGCTCGCGGGTCCCGAGGATTTGCACCTCGGGCTCCCACTCGCCGCGCTCGTTGATGAAGCCGCAGCCGTGGTGGTGGTTCCGGCACAGCGCCGGGCGCGAGACGTCGTAATACCACCCGTCGGCGCCCACCTCGGGGATAGCCTGCGCGAACGACCATACGGTCCAGTCCTGCCAGCTCCGTGAGTTCTGGCACACCGGGTTGGCCTTGCCCCAGTCTTCCTCATCCGGGTTGTAGTCCATGCGCGGCCCCGGGTCGATGCGCCACTCATCGCGGAAGTAGCCGTACCATGGGCCGCGCACCGAGCACTCCGCCAGACGTGTGTACACGTGGGTGCGTCCGCCCTCCGCCCGGCGCGCGGAGTACCACTCGGCATTGAGCTCATTGACCGGCCGGGCGTAGCTGCAGCCCAGGCACCAGTGCGTGGCCCACAACGCCATGTTCGCCG
>CAZTZN010000218.1:0-7751 GCA_964617715.1 uncultured Armatimonadia bacterium
GCCCGCGCTGGCGGGTAGTGTAACGGTAACACGACCGGCTCTGGACCGGTTAAGTCCAGGTTCGAATCCTGGCCCGCCAGCCAAGCTATATGCCTGCTACCGACGCGGCCCTCCCCGAGGACCGCGTCTTCGTGTTCTGGCGGATGGGCGCCTGCTCAGAGGGCCGCGCGCAGGCGCACCAGGAAGAGCACGCCGCCGATGATGATCATGAGCCACCCGAACGCCATGAGCCAGCCGGCACGCCGGCGCGCCGCCAGGGCGGCCCGTGCCCGATTCGCGTTGAGCGACGTGTCGGACAACGCCCGACGCACCGCACGGTCCCCCTTGCGGATGGCCGCGACTACGATCACCATCCCGGTCAGCCCCAGCAGTGCGCCCAGTGTCGCGATGACTGCGCTCGACAGGTCATAGCCGGGAGTGAAGTTGGGGAGACCGCGGTCCTCGGTGAGGTGCGCGACGACCAGCAGCGCAAGCAAGATGAGCGCGAACCACACGACTGCGCGCGCGCGGTTCACTCGGGAGGGTGGTCGGGCAATCTGCGTGGCGACGACCCGATTGCTGTCACGCGTCTCCGACATACGGGCCACCTCCCGCGACAGACAGCCGGGATAGCGCTCGCTGCGGCAACCACCATGCAGTTTCGTCGCCGAACGTTAACAGACCTTTGTTGGTGGCGAAGTTGTTCCGGCCAGGCGCATGAGTCCATCCGGCAAACTGGCATGGTCTGACACGTGCGCCGGGGCTACCGCGATGCACGCCGCCGCAGTTGCCCGCAGGCGGCGGAGATGCTCTGTCCCTTGGAGCGACGCACCGAAACGTTCAGCCCCGCCCGACGGCAGCGGCGGTAGAAGTCGCTGATGACCGTCTCCGGCGGCGCCTCGAAGCCGCATCCCGGAACGGCGTTGTGCGGGATCAAGTTCAGATGGTGCGGCTGCGGCGTGAGCAGCCGCGCGAGGCGGTCCACGTCCTCGGGCTGGTCGTTGACGCCCGCGAGCAGCACGTAGGCGAAGGTCACCGGCTGACCACCGCGTGCCTCGGTGAAGGCCCAGCAGGCGGCCATCAGGTCCCCCAGGTCCCAGCGCGCGACGCCGGGCATCAGCGCATCGCGCGTCTCCTGATTGGCCGAACCCAGCGACACCGCCAGCTCAGTGGCCGGCCCCTCCTCGGCGTAGCGATGGATCATGGGCACCACGCCGCAGGTCGAGACCGTGATGTGCCTGGGCGACATGCCCAGCGCGCGCCGATCCATCATACGCCGGATACTCTCGACCACCGCCTCGTAGTTGTGGAAGGCCTCGCCCATGCCCATGAACACCACGTTGCGGATGGCGCCCTCGGCGGCGCGCAGCGACATGAGCTGCAGCAGGATCTCGCCCGCGGTCAGGTTGCGCTCACAGCCCCCGATGCTCGACGCACAGAACGCGCAGCCGACCGCGCAGCCGACCTGCGTCGAGAGGCAGGCGGTGGTGTAGCCGTCCATGCGCATGGCGACGCACTCGACCTCGCCCCCCTCGGGCATGGCGAGAAGCATCTTGTGGGCGTCCTCGTCATCTACGGCGGCAATCGGCGCATGCGGGCCGATGGCGAACTCGTCGGCCAGCAGCGCGCGCAAGTTCTTGGGCAAGTTGCTCATTTCGCTGAAGGTACGAGCATCATGCCGGTAGGCCCACTCGAAGACCTGAGCGGCGCGGTATGCCGGCTGCCCGCGCTGGGCGAGCCACGCCTGAAGCTGCTCAAAGGACAGATCGTAGAAGAGATCCATGATGCCGATAGTGTACGCACTTGGGCGCACGATGGCAAGCTGGGAGGCCACAGGTCACTCGGCGGGGCGCGCTCCATCTCTCGCGGCTACTGCGGCACGAACACCTGATAGAGCTGACAGTGGCCGGTCTCGTCGGAGTCGTAGAGGATCGAGCGACCGTCGGGCGACCACACCGGATGCGGGTGGGTGCCGCGCTGGTGGCTGCGGCCATGGACATTGGGCACCGTGCACAGCTTCGTGGTCGCGCCCGTCCCGGGGTCGATCAGCCACAGCGCGTCGGCCCACTCACCGCCGTAGCCATCGGTCACGATCATCGAGCCATCGCGGCTGAAGGACGGATGGCCGGCGTTGCAGTCGGAGAGCTTGCGCAGGCCGGTCCCGTCCCACTTCACGAGATACATGCCGTCCGCGCCGTTGAAGAGGATGTGCTCGCCGTCGGGGTGCCAGATCGGGTGGTGGGCAATTGCGCAACTGAAGCTCAGCTCCGACCCGTCGGCGTTCATGCTGAACACCTCGACGAACCTGGCCGCACCGCGCTCATCGCGCCCGCAGAACACCACGAAGCAGCGCGAGCCATCCGCGTTCCATTTGCAGTTCTGCAGGTTGAGCCGCAGGCCCTGTTCGGCGGCCATCCGGCGACTGGGCGAGAGCGCGAGGATGGCGTCCATTGAGGCGACCATGTGCCGGTTGCCGCCGTCGGCATCACTTACGTAGAGGCCGCAGGGCGCGATCTCGGGGTTCGAGACGGTGCCGAGCAGCAGGCCTTGCGGCGAGATCTGACGCACGCTGAAGGACAGGAACTCCTCACGGCCATCGGTGAGGAAGTGGTGTACGGTGCCGGCCGTTCGCTCGCCATCGATCTCGCGGTTGTCGTGCCAGTAGACGCTCTCGCCATCGGGCGCCCACAGCGGGAAGTTGCCGGTGTGGTAGCCGAAGCTGCTGCTCTCCCCGATCTTGCGGATGTTGGCGCCGTCGGCGTCCATGATCCAGACGGTACTGCCGCGCTGATCGGGCAGCGCCGAGCAGAACAGGATGTGCGTGCCGTCGGGACTCCATGGATCGACGTCGTAGTAGGCGTGCTTGTCCTCGTAGCACGAGTGCGTGAGCCGCACGATGTGCGCGCCGGTGTCGGGGTCAGTGAACTCCTCGCGCTCGGTCGAGCCGCTGTCGGGACGTGGCGGCAGCATCTCGTAGCCCTCCATCGACAGCACCTGCACCGGCCCGCCCGCCACGTGGAAGCGCAGGCGATCCGGCAGCGGCTCATTGCCGCCCGCCCGGCGCTCGCAGCGGACGGCCACCGCCTCGCCGCCGGGCAGCTCGAACTGATCGACCTCCGCAGTGTCGGGGCCCACGAGCACCGTGGCCGGATCGTCGGAGCGCATGACCAGGTGCAGCGTGAAGTTCGGCGGCAGCGTCGCGCCGAAGAGCGCCGTCCCCGTGATGCGCACCGACGGCGCCTCCGGGTCGGCCACGACCTCGCCCTCGGCCCACATCTCCGGCCCGGCCCACTGCAGGCCCCAGGCCACGTAATCGGCCGGCAGCTCGGCGTCGCCGGGGAGTTCGCGCAAGGCCACGCAGTCGATCATGATCGGTCGCTCGTCGCCACCGACTACGATCTGCAGGCGCGCGTCATCGACGGTCTCGTCCACCTCGAAAACGTGCTCGAAGCGCCGCCACCAGCCGGTGGCCTCCCGGCGGCTGAGCCCCAGGCTGACCGGGGCGTCGGCGCGACGGCCGCCGATGAAGAACGGGCGTGCGGGGCCATCGGTCTTCGCCCACACCGAGAAGGCGTAGCGCGCGCCCGCTTCAAGGCGGAAGCGATCGAGATAGAGGTGGATGTTGGTCTCTGCCGGGATGTCGTCAGGCGCGCACAGAAGCGCGGGCTCGATGCGCAGACACCGCCGGCCCGACGCGGCATCCTCAGGGTAGCTCAGCTCGGCCCGGGCGCCGCGGTTGAGCTGCAGCGTCCAGCCCTCGAGTTCGCCTTCGAAGCCGGCCGACGTCATCGGCTCCGGCGGAGGGCCGACGAGCGGTTGGGCGAGTGCCATCACGGGGATCACCGCCAGCGTCCAGACCATCACGCGCGCAGTCACGATCTCATCACCTGTCAGTCGAGGAACACCCGGTAGAGCTGGCAGTGGCCCTCCTGGTCGGAGTCGTAGAGGATCGAGCGGCCGTCGGGCGCCCAGCACGGGTGCGGATGGGTACCGGTCTCGTGCGAGCGACCATGAACGGTCGGGACCGAGCACAGCGGCGTGACTTCACCGGTCTCAGGGTCGATGAGCACCAGCATGTCGGCGAACTCGCCGCCGTAGCAGTCCGTGACGATCATCGAGCCGTCGGGGCTGAAGGACGGATGGCCCTGCGCGAGATCACAGAGCTTGCGCCGGCCGGTGCCGTCGGCGTTGACGATGTAGAGGCCATCGGCGCAGTTGCCGATGACCTGCCGCGAGTTGGGGTGCCAGATGTGATGATGGGCGAAGGTCATCACGAAGTGCAGGTCGCTGCCGTCGGCGTTGGCGATGTAGATCTCCTTGACCAGTTGGGCGCCGCCGGCGTCGTAGCCCACCAGCACCACCATGACCTTGGTGCCATCGGGCGACCACTTACAGTTCGTCAGCCCGATGCCGGCGCATTGTCCGTGCATCGCACGCGTGGGCGAGAGGGCCTCGATGTCGGCGGTACGACACAGCAGGCGCACATCGCTGCCGTCGGGTGCCGCGGAGTAGAGGCCGCGCTCGGGCGCGCCCTCGCCGCGCCCGTTCTCCATCCATAGCAGCCGTCCGTTGGCCCGGGAGACCTGGCGCATGTTCACGTCGTAGCGCTCGATGCGCCCGTCGGCCAGCCACACGCGCGAGACGCCGCTGTGCCGCTCGCCGGCCTCGTCCGTCCAGCTTGTGTTGAAGTAGATGCTCTCCCCGTCGGGCGCCCACGCATTGAAGACGCCGGTGTGCATGCTGAAGCCGTAGGCGTCGGCCAGCTTGCGGATGTTGGTCCCGTCGGCGTTCATGATGTTGAGGGTGGCCGCGCGCTCGCCCGGAAGCGCCGAGCTGAAGGCGATCAGCGAGCCGTCCGGACTCCACGGCGAGATGTCGTAGTACGCGTGCTTGTCGTTGAAGGGCGAGTGCGTGAGCCGCACAATCCGCCGGCCGGTCACCGGATCGCGATACTCCTCGCGCTCGGTCGCGCCGTCGGCGCGATGCGCGGGCAGCATCTCGTATCCCTCCGCGGCGATGACATGCACCGCGCGGCCCGGCGCGGTCGCGCTCAGCCATGCCCGCGTGAAGTCGGCGGTCGGCAACTCCACCCGCGCCGTCTCCCCAATGGTGAGCGTCGCCCGGTCGTCGAGGCGTTCGAGAGTCAGCGTCACCGGCTCCCCGGCCCGCCAGCCCTCCGACGGGAGGTCGTGGCTATCCCCACCGATGGTGACCGCGCGGTCCGTGATCTCGACCGTAAGCGCCGGGGCGTCACTACCGAGGACCAGGCGCAGGCCCGGCGCGCCGAACATATCTACCGCCAGGTGTATGCGCACCGACGCAGGCAGGTCAGCAGCCAGCTCGGTCAGACCGGCCAATGGCCCGGCCCCCTCGGCCGGCAAGGCTGCGGCCTCCGGTCGCAGCCACAGGCCGCCGCGCGCGATGCAGCCTTCGGGCGATTCCTCCTCTGCGCCCGCCTCGGCCAGCACTACGTCATCCACCCACAGCGGGCGCAGATCCTGGCCGGCGAGCACCTGTGGCACCACCGCGTCCAGGTCCTCCTCGGGCGTGAAGCGCCACTCGTAGCGGCGCCAGGCCTCGCCTACTTCGAACTCCGGACCGCTCAGCGCGCCCCTGCCGTCGGCGCCGCGCAGGCGGAAGCCGGCCGTGCGCGGGCCGTCGCTGCGCAGCCGCGCCGAGAACACGTACTCCCGCCCGGCGCGCAGCGACACCGTCGAGGCCCGGATGTGCACGTTGGTCGCGTAGGCCTGATTGGTGGGCGCGCACAGGGCCGACGGCGCGATGCGCAGGCAGCCCTCCTCCAGAACCATCTCAGCCTGAGCACCACGATTGAGCTGCAGTTGCCAGGGACCGGCCTCATCCTCGAAGTCCGTAGCGAAGCGTACCAGCGCCGCCCTCGCGCCCGTAGCCTGCTCGGAGAAGGCCACGTAGTCGGCAGGGGCGAGGTCCTCCGCGGGCGCCTCGGCGACGGTGACGGCGTCGATCCACACCGGCAGCAGGCTGTCGCCGAGCAGGATCTGCGGAACCCCGTCGGGATAGTCGGTCGGCAGCGTGAACGCGAACTCGCAGCGGCGCCACTGCGGCCCCAGCGCCATGCGGCCGCCGCCCACGGACTCCTCGACGCTGTTGCGACGCACGCGCAGCCCCACCGGCCGGTTGCCTGAGCTGCGCATCCACGCCGACATGACGTAGCGCACGCCCGCGCGCAGCTCAATCTCCTCGTAGCGCAGGTGAATGTTGGTCGAGCCCTCACGATCATCAGGGGCACACAGCAGGTGGGGCGTCACCTTGATGCTGCGCGCGCCCAGCAGGCCGTCATCGCACGGCGCCATCTCAGCTTGCGCGCCCCGGTTGAGGACGAGCTTCCAGCCCGGGCTGTCGCTCTCGAAGCTCTCGGCGAGAACCATCGGCGGCGCCGCTCCTTGCGCGTGGTGGCAGGTGGCGGTGAGTGCAATACCGACGAGCAGGCCGCGCATCATGGGCGGTACTCCTTCGCTGGCGGTAGGCAGGCGGAGAAAGCCTTTCGCGCACCGGACGCACTTCCCTTCGTGCGACGATGCGATGACGACGGAGAGAGGCGCTCAAGTTCGCTCCTCAGTATGCCGATCTGACCTGTGGAAGGACCGACGGACCGGTCCGCCACGACGCGGACCGACCGGTGCACAGAGGATTGCGTGCAGTCCCGGGCCACCACTTGGGGTCCGTCGGCCATAGACACCGGCGAGGGTGGCCGGACTCGGCCGCGAAGGTGAAGGGGAGGGCCCCCGACGCCCGCAGGCCGCCAGGACGCGATGCGTCGCACCGGCGCCGACGTCCTGTGAGGGGCGCGAGAAACCCGGCTCGCGCCCCTCGTGATCTCCCTCGCTATATGCCGGGGAACTCGTCCTCGGTCACCTGCTGCACGCCGTAGCTGGTCAGCTTGAAGGGGGTACGCGCGTTATCGCGAGCGCGCGCCCAGATCACGAACCCCTGCCCCGTGCGCTCGTACTTCTCGATCGCGCCCCCGTCGAAGTTCTTGAGGATTCTGAGCGCGTCCTGGGGCCGAAAATCGAGTTCGCGCAGCGTGAACGGATCCACAAACTCGGGATAGGTGCTGTAGCCGGTGATGGCGGTGTGAATGAGACGCAGCGCCTCCATGGCGGCCGTGCGTCGGGCGAAGTCGGCCGCCCCCACCGCCCAGCTTGACTTGCCGATACCGAGCATGGACAGCGGCAGATCGAGCGCGCTGGTGAGCTGCAACTCCATGCGCTTGAGCCACGTGTCGGGCTTGATCTCGCGGTTGAGTTCAGGCTGGGCGAAGGTGCTGCGCGTCTGCATGTCGATCGGCCGCGCGCCCTCAGGCGCATTGCCGTAGCTGACCGTTGTGGTCGCGCCCTGGCCAATCGCGGCGGGCCGGCCCCGGAACCCGTCCACGCGCACCAGGCCATCACTGCATGAGATCTGCGTGCCCAGGGCGGACGGGTCGTAGGCGACGTAGAAACGCGTGCCGCGCACCGCGGCTACCGATGACGGCGTGTGTATGCGACAGTGCGACTGCGCGCCGAACTTGGGCGAGATGCGTGCCCACATGTGGCCGAAGCTGAGGGTGAATGACCGCCCGCGCCACATGCCGCCACGACTGTACTCGAGCAGCTCCACCTTCAAGTGCGATCCGGGCGCGAGGGTGATCACGCTGCCGTCAGGGAAGTCGAGCGTGGCACGGCACCGCGGGCCGGTCTGCACCTCGCCCCCGTCCTCGATACGCACGTCCACCGCAAGCGGCTCGACCGCCG
>CAZTZN010000219.1:0-7687 GCA_964617715.1 uncultured Armatimonadia bacterium
TACCGCATGCCCCACTGCACCGCCGCCATCTGTCTGGCACAGCTCGAGATCATCCGGGACCAGGTGGCGCATCGCGACCGCATGATCCGTCTGCTGTCGGCGCTGGTTGGTGAGATCGAGGGCATCACCCCGCTGCCCATCCCGGACTTCTGCACGGTCTACTCGGCGTGGATGTTCGGCATGAGCATCGACCCGGCACAGTTCACCTGCACCGCCGACGAGTTCGGCGCCCGGCTCGCCGAGGCCGGCATCCCCGGCGCGAGCACGGCGCGCTACTACCTGATGCCCGAGGCCTGCACTTTCCTGCAGCGGTGGGCGGAGGGCAGGCGCTACCCCTACTCGGTGCCCCCGGCGTCGCGCGATTACTCCTACGACAAGCACACCTGTCCGACCGCGCACGAGTTCCTGGAGACCTGGATCCGCTGGTCCACCTTCTGCGAGAAGTATACCGAGGAGCACTGCGAGCTGGCGGCGGACATCGTCCGCGAGGTCGCCGAGAGGAATCGGAGGTAGGGAACCGGGGGACGGACAGTTTGCAATTCACAGCCGCAGGGCCGGTCAGGCGACTGCGAGATCGCCGCCCTCCGGGGCGTCCTGCTCGTGACTGCGCGGCAGTCGCGCCTCTGGCGTCCCCCCCCAGGTGCGGCGCCGGGCACGACCGTAAGCGCCGCCGTTGTCGTGGGCCGTCGGCCTGCGCCCTGCAGCTCGTAGCTTGCAGGGGAGACGTGCTACGCTCGCGCGCGACTACGCGCGCAGGTAGAAGAGCTGGCCGTTGCGCTCTTCGGTGCGGATCTTGCCCTCTGACACCAGGTGTGCGAGGTACTTGATCGCTTCGTTGGGGTGCATCCCGAGCCCGTGAGCGACGTCCTGCCCGGTGCAGGGCCGATAGGTCACCAGCGCCAGCACCTCGGCCTCGCTCACCCCCGCGCCCTCGGGTGCGCCGCGTTCCCAGGCGGACGGGATCACGGTGGCTCGATGGCCCAGGATCACACGTGCGCGCACCAGCCTGCTGTTGCTCACGCGTTCCGCCCTCGCGCTGAGCGAGGGGCGCACGACGGTGTTTATCTGCACCTGAGCGGGCCGGATGCGCTCGATGGCCGCGTCCAGGGCCTCGAGCTGTTCGTCTGAGTCGTTGACGCCTGCGACCAGCATGACCTCCAGCCAGACTTCCCCCCGGAACACCTCCACGGTGGTGCGCAGGCCCTCGATGTAGCGCTCGAGGGTAATACCCGCAACCGGCCGATTGATGCGCTGCAGCGTCTCCTCGGTGCCGGCATCCAGCGAGGGCATGATCAGGTCGGCCTGCAGCGCGGCGTTGCGCACGTCCTCGCGCCACAGCAGGGCGCCGTTGGTGAGCAGGCAGACGGGGATGTCAGTCAGCTCGCGCGCGCGGGCCATGGCGTCGCCCAGCTCGGAGTTGAGAGTGGGCTCACCGCTGCCGGCGAAGGTCAGATAGTCGGCGCTGCCCCCGGCCTCCAGCCAGCGCGCCAGCTCGTCGAGCACCGCCTCCACCTTGATGTACTCGCGCCGCTCGTCGGTATGCACCGTGGTGGGCCCGAGCTGGCAGTATATGCAGTCAAGGCAGCAGGTCTTCATCGGCACCATGTCGATCCCGAGCGATCTGCCCAGCCGCCGTGAGGGGACCGGGCCGTAAAGGTGTCGGTAGTCAGCCATGGGCCTGCACCTCCGCCATCTCCGCCAGCAACCGGTCGATGATTGCGGCGTATGCCTCGCGCACCGCCGCCGGGGCCTCGTCGCCCACCAGCGGCCTGCCTGCGTCACTCAGCGCGACGATCTCGGCGCTCAGGGGGACGCGTCCGAGGAAGGGCACATCCATGGCCTCGGCCATGCGCTCCCCGCCGCCGCTGGCGAACACGTCGGTGCGCTCGCCGCAGTGCGGGCAGACGAAGCCGGACATGTTCTCGACCACCCCGAGCACGCGCTGGTTGACCTTGCGCACGAAATTGATCGCGCGTCGGCAATCCGAAAGGCTCGCTTCCTGCGGTGTGGTGACGATGATCGCGCCGTCGGCATCCGGCAGCGACTGCATGAGCGTCAACGGCTCGTCGCCGGTGCCCGGAGGCAGATCGGCGATGAGGAAGTCGCGCTCGCCCCAGGTCACATCCGCGACGAACTGGCGCAGCACCCCCGACCGCAGTGGGCCGCGCCAGATGGTGGGCTGGTCGGGCTCGCCCATGAGGAAGGCGATGGACATCACCGCGAGGCCGCCCGGCAGCTCCACCGGCTGCATCGCCTGGGGCGTGCCCGTGGTCATCTCGCCCGTCAGGCCGGTCAGCAGCGGGATGGTCGGCCCGTGCAGGTCGGCGTCGAGGAGGCCGACCCGGTGGCCGCGGTCGGCCAGCGCGAAGGCGAGGTTCGCGGCGACGGTGCTCTTGCCGACGCCTCCCTTGCCCGAGAGCACCATGATGATATGTCCGATCCCGGCGGCGCGCTCGGCGATGCGCCGCGACTGCTCCTCGTACTCGGTCATCCGCTGATTCGTCACTTCGGAGGTCATCTCATTCCTGTTACGTCGCTCACAGCTCTGCGATGAGTTGCTCGGCGTTGGCCCAGGCCGCGCGCATCGCCTGTGCGGCCGGACCATCGTTGTGCTCGACCAGCGGCTTCTGAGCCGCCAGCGCGTCGGTGACCGTCGGGTCCCACGGGATCTCGCCCAGCAGCGTCAGGCCCTGCTCGGTGCACTGCCGGCGCAGTTCGGCGGTGTTGTCGGCGTTCAGGTCGGCCTTGTTTATGATGACCGCGGCGGCCAGGGCGAAGTGTCCGATGAGGGTCACCAGCCGCGCCATGTCATGCATCCCCGAGAGCGTCGGCTCGGTGACGATGACCGCGAGGTCCACGTCGGCCAGGGCGGAGGTGGTGGTGCAGCCCAGGCCGGGCGGGCCGTCGATGAGCACGAGCCCCAGTCCGTGCTCGTAGGCGAGGTTCTCGGCTTTCTGCCGCACCAGGGTGACCAGCTTGCCCGAGCTCTCCGCGGCGGGCAGCAGGCGCGCGTGGGCCATCGGTCCGTAGCGGCTCTCGCCCACGAACCAGGTGCCCACGACGGTGGGCTCGAGCCGCAGCGCCTGGACCGGGCAGGTGAGCACACACAACCCGCAGCCCTCGCAGGCCAGTTCATCAACCTCCTCGACCGTGATCGCGCCGAAGCGGCAGCGGCGCTCGCACTCCCCGCAGCGGATGCACCGCTGCTCATCGCGGACCGCGATCTTCGCGCCGACGAACTCCCCCTGCTCGAGGTCCTCGGGGTGCATGAGCAGGTAGAGGTTCGAGGCATCCACGTCGCAGTCGGCGATGACCGTTTCCCGGGCCAGCGCGGCGAAGGAGGCCACGGCGGTGGTCTTGCCGGTGCCGCCCTTGCCGCTCACGATAGTGACCTGCTTGAGTTCAGACACTGCGGCAACTCCTTATCTGCTGCTTCGCGCGCGGGCTCGTGCCCGCGTCGGCTCTCAGGTATGCCTTGCGTCTTGAGGCGTGGCGACGCATAATGTCGGGGAGCCTTCGGGCTCCTCGCGGAGGCCGGTGGCGGCCGGCCATGAGGGAGGCGAGCATCTGCTCGCGGCGACCGGCCGCCACCTATCCGCGGGCTACCAGCCGTAGCCCCAACCGCGACCCATGCCGCGGCCGAAGCCTATGCCCCGGCCGAAGCCCATGCCGCGGCCGCGACCCCAGGCCATGCCTCCGCCGCACGGGCCGAGGCCGAGTCCGCGTCGGGGGTACATCCCGCCCCAGTATCCGGGGGCGTAGCCGTAGCCCCAGGGCATGGCGCCCCAGTTCCAGCGCGGCGCGTAGTAGCGGGCGCCGCCCCACGCGCCCCGTGTGGGCCCGTAGGGGTTGCACCAGCCCCGAGCGCCACCGGTCATCGGCCCCATGCCCATCGGTCCGGTGCCATCAAGTCCTGGCATTGTCTCCACCTCCTGTCCGTCAATCTGCAAGGTACGTCACGTCCGTCAGCGCGTGCGTGTCATGGCGGCGCCGCACTGCGGACACTTCTGCTGATAGCACGGGACTCCGCGCTGGTGCGGCACCACCTTTCCGCAATTCGGGCAGACACACGCCCCGCCCGGTCCCAACGCAAAGCCGCCGCCGCGTCCGCGGCCCCCGCCGACTCCGCCTCCGGCGCCGCGGCCCGTGCCGGGGCCTCCGCCTCCGGGAGGCCCGGTGCCGTCTCCGCGTGGCATACGTCCTCACTCCCTTCCCGACGGAGCGGTCCCGCCCGTGGGCGTGACCAGCTCCGCGATCTGCCGGTACATGTCGGTCAACTCGTCCAACCACTCGTCGGAGGCGCTCAGCAGCGTCTCTCCGCGCGAGTAGGCCTCGGCGATCTCGCGTCGCTCGGGCACCCGCATGAGCACCGGGAGGTCCTCGGCCTCCAGCCACGCCTGCATGTCGGCGTAGCCGCTGCGGTCGCGGTTGATGACCACGCCGCAGGGGATGTCCATGCGTCGGCAGGTCGCGACCGCCTCGCGCAGGTTCGCGAGCCCGAAGGGCGTGGGCTCGGTGACCAGCACGCAGAAGTCACTGCCGTCCACCGCCTCCTGCATCGGGCAGGCGGTGCCGGGCGGCGCGTCGATGACGGTGACCGCCCCCTCGGCGATCGCCCGCCGGGTGGCGGCCGTGACCGGTCCCGAGCGCTGGTGGCCGACGTCGATGCGCCCCTGATGGAAGTCGATGCCGTCGGCCGCGCCGTGGGCGACCTCGCCGATGCGCAGCGGCACCTCGCGGATGGCCCCGGTGGGGCAGACGAAGGCGCACGCGCCGCAGCCCGAGCACAGGTCGTGGAAGGTCAGCACGGTCTGACCGACGGCTGCGATCGCGGCGACCTCACAGGTGTGCGCGCAGCGTTTGCAGTGCACACAGCGGCGCAGATCCACCTCGGGGACGAGGATGCTCACCGGCTCGCGCTCGGCGATCTGCGGGTGCAGCAGGATGTCTGCGTTGGGCTCCTCCACGTCGCAGTCGAGCAGTTGCACCGGCGCCTCCCCCGTGCGCCTGAGCGCCTCCGCGAGGCTGCATGAGATCAGCGTCTTCCCGGTGCCGCCCTTCCCGGCGGCGACCGCGATTGTAAGGCCGTTCGACTTGGTTGCGACCATCACTTACACCGCTCCCAACTGTCTGCGCATCGGGTTGCGCCCCGGCCCGCGGGCAGATGCTCGCCCGTTTGCCGGAGATGGGGGGGTCAGCCCTCCCCGCCCTCGAGATACTCGATCTGCGAGCGGACGAACTCGATCTGCTGCTGGAGCATATCCGCCTGCGCGCGCAGCATGCTCAGGTGATACTCGCGCATCTCCTCTTCGGTGGGCATGCCCGGGTAGCCCGGCTGCGCCCCCCACGGGCCCATCATGCCCGGCATCGGCCCCCACGGGCCCATCATCCCCGGCTGCGCCCCCCAGGGACCCATGCCGCCGCCGGGAGGCATGCCGGGGCCCATGCCCTGGCCCGGGCCCATGCCCTGACCGGGGCCCATGCCCTGACCGGGGCCCATGCCCTGGCCGGGGCCCATGCCCCCGCCGGGGCCCATGCCCTGACCGGGGCCCATGCCCCCGCCGGGGCCCATGCCCTGGCCGGGCCCCATGCCGCCGCCGGGGCCCATGCCCTGGCCGCGGCCCATCCCGCGACCCATGCCGCCGCCCATGCCGCCGCCCATGCCGCCGCCCAGGCCGGCCTTGTCGGCGACGGTGGCCTCGTAGGCCTCGGCGAGCTGTCCGGAGACGGCGGCCTGAGCCGCCTCGCCGACGGTCATGCCCGCTCCCTGCAACATGCGGATGCCCGCCGCCTGCAGCGTCTGAGTGGCCTTGGGGCCGTAGTTGCCCGCGACCACCGCCTGTGCGCCGGCGTCGGCGACGAGCTGCGCGGCCTGGATGCCCGCGCCGCTACCCATCTGCGGCCCCGGGTTCTCGATGGCCTCGTAGGCCATCGTGTCGGTCTCGACGATGACGAAGTACGCACAGCGCCCGAAGCGCGGGTCCATCGGCGCCTCCAGGCTGTCCCCTGATGATGCGACTGCAACACGCATTGTCGTGTCCTCCCTCAATATGCGTTCGGTCCGTCATGGTGTGCGGATCGTGAGTGAGCCGTCCTCTGCAACTGTGATGACGCTCCCCGTACCGGCGCGCAACACCTCCCCGGAGAAGTGCCGCTCCAGCAGCGCCGCGCCGCGCTCGCCCGTGCAGTGCATCGGCACCAGGGTGCGTACGCCCCGTTGGTGCAGGTCGGCCGCGATGGCCGCCACCTCGTCCTCGGGCGCCCAGGCCAGGTGGGTTCCGCCGATGATCGCGACCGGGCATCGCCCCGCCAGCTCGGTGGCGCGCGCGACGATGTTGATCAGCCCCGCGTGCGCGCAGCCGGTCAGCACCACCGTGGCGGCGCCCACGTCGGCGATCACCGAGATGTCATCCACGAAGTCATCCACTATGCGCCTGCCGTCGCGCTCGACCAGGAGAGAGGGCGTCCCCCCGCCCACGGGCGGGATCGGGCCGGCATGGCGCGGCACCTGGCCGGTGGTGCGCACGCCGGGCGCGACCGGGATCGGCTCGGCGCTCAGCTCCAGCCACGAGCCGGTCGCCTCGACCTGCGCGCGCGTAAGTGGCGGGCCGATCGGGTGGTGGCCACCGTGCTCGCTCCAGCGTGGCTCGAAGACCGCCGGGTGGGCGATGATGTGCAGCGCCCCGATGCGCTCCAGCAGGCCCGGCAGCCCGCCGGTGTGATCGTAGTGCCCGTGGCTGAGCACCACCGCGTCGATCTGCGCGAGGTCCACCCCGAGCGCGTCCGCGTTGGCCCAGGTCTCGTCGCTCTCGCCGGTGTCCAGCAGGAACGTGCCGGTGCGCGGGCGCGTCAGCAGCGACAGTCCGTGGCCCGCAGACAGGTCGTCGCGAGTCGTGGTGTCCTCGCGCAGCACGGTAATCTCAAGCGCTGTTGCGGACGCCATCGGCCGTCACCTCCAGACGCACGCGCTGCTCCCTGAGGGCGTCCACCAGCGTCTCGGCCTCGGTGACCAGCGGCGTCACACGCTCACCCTCGAAGGCGTACCAGGGCCCCTTGCGCTGCAGCTCCTCGCGCACGAACACCGCGTCCACGCCCTCGTCGATGAGCATCTGCGCAACCCGGATGCCCTTGCCGGTGTCCTCATCGCGGAAGGGGTTGGTGAGATGGCGGGTGTCACGGATCTCCCGATCCTGGTTGCCCACCGTCACCAGCGCGAACTGCCGCGCCTCCCCGAAGTGTTCGGCGATGCGCTCGTGGTCATCGAGCGGCGCGGCGTATACGCAGGTCTCGCGACGGCGCGGCTCGACATGGATCAACACGCTGTCAATGTTCTCCGCGAGCGCGCGCACCGCGTTCTCCAGCCGGTCGCTGATCTGCTGGGCCTCCTCCAGGTCGTATACGTTGAGCACCACGTGCGCTTCGATGAAGCGGTAGGGGCCGGAGTTGCGGCCCTTGAGGTCGTGCACCTCCACCACCGCCGCATCGTCCTCGATGCGCCCTTCGATGGCGTTGAGCAGGTCGCGGTCCACGCTGGCGTCGAGCAGCACGCGGATCGCGCCCACGCCGAGTTCCGCCGCGGTCCACGCGATGAACAGCACGATCACCAGCGTGGCCCACAGGTCGATGTTGTAGCCGACCCAGGCGGAGATGAGGCTCACCAGCACCGCGAGGGTGGCGAGCGTGTCAA
>CAZTZN010000220.1:0-7629 GCA_964617715.1 uncultured Armatimonadia bacterium
ATCATCACCCACCTCGACCACCTGCTGCGCACCGGGATCTATCAGGCGTACCCGCAGCTTATCGGCCAGGGTTATGATCTCGCCCATCCGATCAGCGGCAGCGTGATCGCCCCGTGCGCTTCGAAGCCGGAGTTCATCGATGTGCTGGCGGGCTGGATGGACGACATCAGCTCTCATGAGGGCGTGACTGACATCTGCGGGTGGCTCAGCGAATTGCGGGGCGTGCAATGTCAGTGCCCCGATTGCCAGCGGTACGGGCAGTACGTGTTGGAGACGAAGGCGTACGTCGAGGCGTGGCGGCGCAATCGCGAGAAGCACCCGAACGTGGGGCTGCGTATCCTGCTGACGCAGGGCAGCTACGACACCAATGCCGAGGTGCTGGCCGAGATTCCGCCCGAGGTCGGCGTGACCTACTATGACGGTGGACGCACCTACGACAGCTCGCGCGACGAGATGATCTACCCGTTGCTGGAGGATTACGCCGCCAGCGGCCGCTGGCTGGGCTGCTATCCGCAGCTTACCGCCTCGTGGCGCATCGTCTGTCCGTGGACCGGCCCGCAGTTCATCCACTATCGGATGAACGAGTTCGTCGATGACGGACTCTCCTGTCTATGCGGGTACGCCACCCCCGACAATATCTGCTACCAGTTCAACGTGCTGGCGGCGGCCGAATGGTCGTGGAATGCGAAGGGGCGCTCACCCCGTGAGTTCGCCGCCGCCTGGGCCACGCGCGAGGGCTTCGAGGATCCCGATGCTGTGGCCGAGTGGGCGGTGCGCATGGGGCCGGTGGGATGGGACCTCTACGGTTCCCGTGTTCCTTACAGCTACTTCTTCGGTAAGGCCGCGAGCTACGTGAAGCAGGCGGCGGTGCCCAAGTTCGGCGAGGGTATGTATCGCTACTTCCCCAGCCTTGAACACCTCGACGCCGACATCGCCACCTGCGAGTGGGCCGTCGAGGAGGCACGGCGCTTCGAGGCTCCGGCCCTGGTGACCGAGGCCGAAGCCATAGGCGGAATGTTGCGCATGTTGCGCAGCATCCACGACCTTGCGGCTTTACTCTCCGCGAGCGAGGGTACTCCCGAGGCCCGACGTGAGGCACTTTACCTCGAGATGTACGAGATGGCTCTGGCCTCCCAGCAGGCGACGCGGGCGCTGCACGACTGGCGCGACGCGCTGGAGGGCTGGAACGGCTCCAGCCGCTTTGACGACACGATCGACGTAATCGAAAAGACCGCGTCGGCGGTGGGAGAGCACCTGGCGACACTGGGTATCCCTGACCCCGGCAGACCCTACCGGCTGGTCACTATCGGATCATGGACCGCGGATGACTTCGAGCAGAACCGACGCATCGAGAAGCAGTTCGAGGTGACCGACCTGGTCACCCTGCCCGGCACCTGGAAGGTCGGCTTCCGCTATACCGGCGGCTGGCACGGGCTGGTCTCCTATCGGGTGGCCTTGCTGTCGGCGCCCAAGGATCGGCCCGAAGAGACGGTGGAGGTCGTGGCGGATGAGCATCGAGGTGTGGCGGCGCATCGCAACGAGAACAACGTGTACACCCTCGAGGTGCCGGAGATTGACCCCGACCGGCGCTACTTCATCCGCGTGGACATTCAGGGCGTCCCCAACACCGGCCAGCCCACCGGCCGCACCGGCTGTGAGGGGAATGTGTGGATGCGCAAGACCGGACAGCTCGACCCGAACGCGCCGCCGCCCGAGTTGCCGCCGATGACCGCCGAGCAGGCGGCGGCCTTCGGCCCCCCGCGTTTTCAGACCGACCTGCCGCACATCGGAGTGCTCCCCGGCGGCTACGGCGCCTCCGCGATCCGCTCCTGTCTCGCCGCGCAGGGCAGCCTGGAGGTCATGCCTCTGGCCCGCCTCGGCGCGGAGGTGCTGGCGCCCTGCGACGCCGTGGTCCTGGCGCAGCCGAAGATTACAAGTGCGGTGGATGAGGCGGCGGTCACGGCCCTGCGCAACTACGTGACCGCCGGCGGCGGGCTGGTGGTGACGCACGATGCCGTCGGCTTCCGGGGCCTGCCCGCGATCATCCCTGAGGTCTGCGCGGGCGGCATCGACAAGACTCCGCAGACGTAGTGGATCGCCATCGCAGAGCACCCGGTGACCGCCGGTATTGCGCTCGGTGTGCCGCATGGTCAGGGCTACTACGACCAGATCCAGCTACAGCCGGGGCCCGATGGAGTCGTGCTCGCGCGCAGCGCCGGCGACGACAACGCGGTGGTCATCGCCGGGGAGTTCGGCGCGGGACGCTACGTGGCCATCGGACTGGCCGTCGGCCTGAACGCGGAGACCGAGGACGCGGAGCCCGAGGGCGCCGAGGCGCAACTGCTGCTCAACGCGGTAACCTGGGCGGCGGGGTAGACTCGTGAACAACCTTCGTCGGGCGACGGGTGAGAGCGTCATGATAGGGGCTGTCGCCGTAATCAGCCTGCTGATTGCTGTCCCTGCCTTCGCCTCCGAGGCGTGGTTCCTTCCCTATGAGCCCGACGAAGACACGCTCGTGCTGCTGCACCTTGACCAGCCGGGCGAGGAGCAGTCGAATCTCGGCATCGCGCCTGTGAGCGCCACGCTGGTCAGGGGCGCACAGATCGAGCCCGGCTGCTTCCGCGGGGCGGCGTTGCTGGACGGGCGCGAACAGTTCATCATGCTGCCCGGCGACCCGCTGCTGCGCCTGCGCGTGGACCAGCCCTTCACCGTGGAAATGTGGCTGCGCCCCGACAGCGTCGCCGGCAACATCTTCTCCATTGGTATCAACTTCTACCTCGCCGCGCATTTCGAGCGCGGAAGAGCCAGTTTCGGCTATCGGGCCGCAAGCTTCCCCATCCGCTGGTACCACATGAGTGGTATCCCCTGGCAACGCGGCAAGTGGCAGCATGTGGCGCTCACCCACGACGCCGATCGCACCGTGCGCCTTTATCTGAACGGCCGCTTCGTCGCTGAGATCACCCACGGGGATGAGGGCACCTACACCGAGAAGACCGGCAACACTACCTTCGGGGCGCACGATGGATGGCGTGAGTTCCTGCGCGGAGCGATTGACGAAGTGCGCGTATCCACGCGGGTCCGCGAGTTCGCACCGTTGCTGACCGAGGAAATCTATCTGCCCGGCGAGATGGTGGCGCTGAACCTTGATGCGGTCACGCTGCCTCCGACGGTCGCGGCGGTACGCGTGCGTGTTGTTGACAGTGCAGGGCGGGAGGCGCTGGCGCGTGAACTGCCGGTGGCCGAGGCGTCGCGGCCTTTGATTGCGGCCGAGAAGTTGGGGGAGGGTGCCTCGCAGATTGAGATCGCCTTTGTGGATGTTGCGGGCGCGGAGATCGCCTCGTTCAAGCGCACGGTGAACTTCGCCGGGGCGAGGCTGGCGGAGCTGCAGCGCCGCGCCGGGGCCATCGACGCTGCGCTGGTGGACGCTCCTCCGGAGCTTATTGAGCGGTCGCTGGCCGAAGGGCTGGTCGCGGCGGCGCGTGCGGCCATCGAACGCCGGGACCTCGAAGGCGCCGGGGGCCACCTGGCGGCCGCCGAACGCCGCGTGGCGCAGGTAGTCAGCGGTGAAGCCGCGTACCGCCACGCAATCCGGCGCTTTGTACGCGCGCGTGATGATGCCGGGGTGCGCATCACCATGAGCTGGGATGCCGCCGATGCCGGTGGTGCGCTGCCCTGGGCTGCGCGTATAGGAGCCAACGAGCTGGTGACCAGCCACCGAGCCGTCACCCGCGAGGGGCTGCAGCTCTGGCGTGATGCCGGTTATCACACTGTCATGCTCTCGAGCGCACCCATTCATACCGCCGACCGCGCTCGGCCGGAACAGGCGCAGTTCGGCTACTGGTACATGGACATGCCGCCGGCCGCGAGCGCTACCGCAACCCTCAAACTTGTGGCGCCGGCATGGGGCGGGCTGGGTGTGAGCGACTTCTTCCCGCCCGCGCGGCACTGGCTGGTGCTGGACCTCGAGACGGGCGAAGCGCTCCCCCCTGAACGCTGGGCGTACGATCCTGCTACGAAGACCGTAACGATCTTCGGTGCGCGCGAGGGGCAGGTCTTTCGTGTCTACTATCTGAACGCGACCACAGGCATCGGGGATCCGCTTTACGAGCCCTTCGCGCAGCACGGCCTGGCGGTGCTCGAGGAGGAAGTCGCGCCGCTGGAGGGCGTGCTGGAGACCTTCTGGTACGACGACCTCGCCTACGCCTGGCCGGGCGGCAATCCGCAGGGCGGCTATGACTGGGAATCGTACACCAACGCCGCGCGGCCAGAGAACCAGCGGGCATTCACGGAGGAGACCGGCATCGAGTTCGACCCGCGCTGGCTGGTTATGCCGCCGCGCACGCTCGACGTGCCGCCGCGGCCCGAGTATCTGGCGTGGATGACATGGGTGCAGGAGCGCATCAAACAGTGGATGCGTCGGGCCACCGACATGGTGTACGAACATGGCATGCGCACCTGGCTCTACTGGGGCGATTGTCACGTCGGCATCGAGCCCTTCTTAGGGAGCCTCGAGGCCGGGAACGTCGATGAGGTGGACAAGCCCGCCGGCGACCCGGTCACAGCACGTGCGCTGATGGATTTCCCGGGCGAGGTCTACCGGCGGCTGCGCGTGGAGTGGCTGCACGCCCACTTGGTGGGGCGCGCCGACGCGGCGGAGTGGCTCGCGGGTAAGTGGCAGCGCGCCAGGCGCGGTCTGCTCATGCAACCGCCGAGCGGGCTGTACTGGATGCCCATGCCCAACGTAACCAGCCTGGCCGACGAGGCCCTGCGCGAGGACGTGGTTGAGGAGATCGCGCAGATCAGCGACGAGTTCCGGCTCATGGCCGGGCAGCTTGGCGGCACGCGCGCCTGGGAGGGCGGGCTGAATCTTTACGTGGTGCACTCATGGGGGCGGCAGTACTCGTGGCGGCCCTGGGGAGACCGCGTGCTCTGGCACCTGACCGACCTGCCGGTGCGGGTGCGCTTCATCAGCTTCCGCGACCTCCTTGAGGCGGGCGTGCCCGACGACGCCGACTGCCTGTTGCTCTACGGCCGGCCCGGAACCGCGTGGAGCGGCGGGTACATCTGGGAGGACCAGCGGCTGGCGGCGGCGATCCGCGCGTTCGTGCACGGCGGCGGTGGGCTGATCGGGCTGCAGGCGCCATCGGCGCTCGAGGAGCGCTGGGCGCTGGCGGATGTGTTCGGCGTGACCGGTGCAGATGACTTCGAGGCTCAGGGGCCGGGCGTGGCGTACAGCGGCGACGAGTGGATCGACGAGGCAGCCCTGGCGCAGGCTCGTGATCAGGGGAGCGCGGCGCTGGCGCTGGCGACGGCCGTGCCGGGCCTCGAGCAGCCGCCGGTCATCGCGGGCATGCAGGCAACCGTGACCGCGCGCTCCGTGACCGATGACCTGACGGTCGCATACGCGCTCGTGAGCGACGATGGCGTGCTGGCGCCGGGCATGACGGTGCGCGAGGTGGGGCAGGGGCGCGTGGTGTGGCTGGCCGGCTGGTCGGCGGAGTACGGCTTCTCCCGACTGTTGCGCTCGGCGATTTTCTGGGCGGTAGGGCGCGAGGCCGAGGCGGGTGTGCTCGACGTGACCGGCGGCGATGACCTGTTCGTGTACGCGTATCCGGACACGCGGGCCGTGGCACTGCTGAATGCCGGCGACGAGGTGGTCGAGGCGACGGTGCGCTGCGACCGCAGGATCCTCGGCGTGGCTACCGACGCGGTGGTCACGGACGTGGTCACGGGAGAGACGCTCGGAACCGCGGCGCAGCTCGCCGAGGGCCTGACGGTCATCGCCATCCCGCACTGCGTGCGGCTGCTGCAGGCGGAGCGAGCTGACTTGCGACCTTGACGCGTGAGTTACTGCGCCGGCTCCACCGCGATCGCGACCGATCGTCCTGTCTGGACTGTGACCGGAATGGCGAACACCGTTCCGCCGCGTGTGGCGCCCACCTCCTCGCCGGTCAGCAGATCCCGGGCCGTGAGCGGCCGGCCCGCCAGGCCGATCGGCTCCAGGTCAACCAGCAACCTGTCGTCGGCCGTCTCACCCTCGTTGCGCAGCGTGAAGTAGACGCGCCCCTCCGGGTCCGGCCCCCAGCGCTCAACCCAGACGTGTGGGACGCCGAAGCGCGCGTACGCAATCGGCTCCCAGCCGGCGGTGGCGATGGTGTGGATGGCCGGGATGTAGCGCCGCCAGGTGGGGCGATCACGCTCGTAAAGTTCGGGATGCTGCCAGTAGTTCATCCCACCCTCGGGCCCGGCGTTGGAGATGCCGGGGAAGATGCCCCAGAACAGGCAGCGGTTCATGTATTGCTCCATGTCTTCGGCGGTGACGACCGGCTTGCCCTCCCAGTGCCACTCCAGCAACAGGGTAATCGGCTTTTGGTAGCCGAACACGCGCCGCAGATCGGTATCGGCGGCGGTCTGTCGGCTGGGAGACACCTCGGAGCCGATGACGTCGAAGAGAGCGCAGTAGAAGATGTGGCTGCGGGCGGGCATGTTGCACATCATAAGCCCACCCTCGCTGTGGATGCGCTCCGACCATGTGCGATGAAACTCGGCCGATGACATCCAGACCGGGAGCACGGGTCTCATGGTGCGTTCGGAGTAGGAGAGGGGACGATCGGCGGTGGCGAAGTGGTCGCGCCGATAGTTCTCGGCGCCGACCATGTTGACCTGGTCGATGTAAAGACCGTCCATCGGCCCCTGATCGGCGAAACGCTCGACGGTGCGGTTGTACCACTCGTTGCGCTTGTCCCAGACGTTGAGACTGGGCAGCTCGGGGTCGGCGTTGACGTAGGTCATGCGCATCCAGCGGTCGGCGCGGCCCGCGACCCCGCCCCACACCTGGTTGTGCCAGCCGATCCATGGAATCTCGCCGTTCTCATCGTGTATGGCGCAGTGTTCGATGAGCTCCAGCGGCCAATCGTCCCGCTCACGAAGCTTCTGCATTACTTCCTCGTCGGGGGGCGGAGGCGGATTGGGCTCGTCGTAGTCGCCCACCACCACCCACATCTCCTGCGCGTTGGTGGTCGGGAACGAGTAGATACCCCGCTCGCGGTTCCAGGCCACGTTGTGCGGCCCCTCATCGTACATGAAACCGAAGTCCTCGGGATTTGGGATGGTCGTCGGGTCCATGGTGCCGAAAAACCAGCAGCCCTGGCACTCGGCGCGCACCTTGAAGAACTCGGGGAAGAGCGCGTAGTACTTCGCCGCGGCGGCCCGGAACCCCCACCGTCCGTCGTGGCGATAGATGTAGAACCGGAAGGGCGCGCGGGAAGGGTGCTTGGCCGCGGCGGGACTGAGCCCGAAGGCGAACCGGACCTGCAGGAAACTCACATCGCCGGTGTTCTCCCACGACATGGTGACCGTCGCCGGTTCGTCCATGCGAATCGCGAGCGAGAGGCCCTCGTCGGCGTCACCGAGTGAGCAGAACGGGAAGCGCGTCACGCTCTGTCCGCCGACCCGCATGGCTTCGGAGCGCGTGCCCGGCTCCGCGGCATTGACGCTCTCCCGCAGGTTGCGGTGCCATTGCCTGCCGTCGGCGGCGATGGGCAGCCGGAAGATGACATCGACGCAGCGGTCATCGCCGGTGGTGTCGCGCACTTCGCCGGTGACCTCGATGCAGTCGGGATGAACGAT
>CAZTZN010000221.1:0-7492 GCA_964617715.1 uncultured Armatimonadia bacterium
AGGGGGTTGCAGTTGTTCTCCTGGCAGAGCTTCCAGAACTCCTCCTGGAACTTCTGCTTGTCGGTCGCGTGCTTCTGCTGCAGCTCCTTGATCTGCGGCTGGATCGCCTGCATCCGCCGCTGCGAGTCGAGCTGCTTCTTGGTCAGCGGGAAGATCGCCAGGCGGACCACAACGGCCATGAGTATGACGCCCAGCGGCGCGGAGTTGCCCGCGATCCGCACGAAGATGTCCACGATCTTGTAGGCCAGCGTCTCCGAGTTGAGTCGGTTCAGCCGGGGCGCCATGGCCTCCACGGCCGGCACCTTCTCCCAGCCATCACCGGCGACCGGCATCCACGTGAAGTACACCGGCTCCCCATTCGCCTCCACCGAGTACGGCTGCCAGGCCTGGGAGAACTGTCGGCGGGCGCGCTTCTCATCCTTGAGCCTCTCGAGCAGGAGTTGCCCGGCGCGGATACGCGCGAACGCCGCCAGCGGCCGCGTGCTCAGCCCGCGGTTACCCGCGATGCTCTCGTAGGCCTCGACCGCCGCCTCCCAATCCTCCTGCCGCTCGAGAATACGCCCCACGCGCAGCCCCGCGATGGCGGCCGACGGGATCAGCGTCTCGGCGCGCAGCAGTGGCGCGTCGCCCTGCGTCTCCACACGCCCCGTAATCGCCACCGGCATCCCGTTCGGGTCCCCATCGGTGGCGGTGAAGCCCTCGGGCCTGGTTCCGCCCATCAGCTCGACCGCGATCTCCGAGCCCAGCGAACGCAGCACCCCCCGCTCGCCGTCGGTCTCGTACATGCCCTCGGTCTCCACCAGCGCCCCGCGCAACCCCGGTGCCGCGTCAACGAGCTGGGGCACCGGCAGGTAGCTCGCCTTCTCGCCGCTGGCGAACATACCCTTGATGCTGTCGAGAATGCCGGTCTTGGGGATGAATGACAGGCCGGATTCGTACAGGACCCGCATGGTGGTGAGCTGCTCACTCAGGGGGGGGACGTCGCTGATCACGAGTTCGACCGGCAGGCCCTCCTGTGACTCGGGGGCCTGGCACCGGCCGATGCTCGCGGTCATCAGTATCAGTGCAGCCAGCGCGCCGATGAGGGCGCGCCCGCGAAACGCCGCATGGTGGTTGGGCATCTGTGTCTCCAATATCAGTGCTCGGAGCCGGGCGCGGCCCGCTTGGCGCCCTTGGGCTCGACGGTCGGCACGGGGTCATCGCCGCCGGAAGAGAACGGATGGCAGCGGCAGATGCGTCGCACGCCCAGCCAGCCACCCTTTATGACGCCGAAGCGCTCGATCGCCTGCGCCGCATACTCCGAGCACGTGGGCGTGAACCGGCAGGTCGGGGGCAGCACGCGCGAGAGCGTCCGCTGGTAGAGCCTGATCAACCCGAGCGCCAGTCGCTTCATCGCCGGTCATCTGCGCCGCTGACCAGTACCTCGGCCGCCAAGGCCTCGTGTATCTGAGCTTGCAGGCGCCGGAAATCTTCGTCCGCCGTCCGGTCGCGGGCAACCAGCACCACATCCGCCCCCGGACGGACCCGGTCCGCCATCAGTCGCCACGCTTCGCGCAGCCGCCGTCGAGCACGATTGCGCCGGACGGCGCTCCCCACCCGCCGCCCGGCCACGAACGCCACCCGCGTCGCCTCGGCGTCGCCACGCATGTGCACGCCCACGGCCACCGCGGGCATCCGCCGCCAGCGGCCATCGTGGAACACGCGGTCGATGTCCCGCTGGCGCCGCAGCGTTTCCATGCCCGCCATCGCCGTCTCCGACGCCGTGTCGGCAACTGCGCGCGTCACGCCTCGCCTACTTGCTCAGGTGCGAACGCCCCTTCTGGCGTCGCGCCTTGATCACCCGGCGGCCGCTCTTGGTCCTCATGCGTGCCCGGAAGCCGTGCTTGCGCTTCGCGCGCCGTCGCTTGGGCTGGTATGTCCTCTTCATGATATGTGGATGCCTCCGAGGAGATCCTCGGGCCCGTAGCGTGCCTGTGCAGGTGTGCGACGCGCGGAACCCGTCTCAGTTGAACGAAGTTCAGTATATCACATCGCCGTCACACCCGCAAGCAACTCATCCGCGGTGGCCGATGCTTCCCGACCGCGCCAGGTACAACTTGCGCTGGTCGCGCAGATGATCGTGGATCCGGTACCCCAGCGCCTCCGCCAGCGGCCGCAGATCCACCCGCGTCACTCCATCCTCAACCCGTGCCCGACAGTGGATCAGCGCATTGCCCGGCAGCAGCACGATCTTCGGTCGCATCCGACTCGCCTCCGCTCCCGCCTCCACCACCGCGTTCCGGAACGCCGCCAGCTCCAGCTTCAGCCCCGGGCAGGTCTTGGGCGCGAACTCGCGGTGGAAGCGGATCGCCTTCGCCGGCAGGTCGAAGCGCTCCATCAGCGCGGCCACGACCCGGCAGCACGCGCGCATCCCCCCGTACTCCCACGGCTCCTCGCTGTCGAAGTTCGCGATCATCGCCACGCCCACCGTGTGTGCGTTGCGCCCCGCCACGTGCGCGCCCGAGCGCGCCACCGGCCGACACAGGAAGATCTTCCCGTCCGCGCCGACCATCACATGATAACCGTTGTCCGACCAGCCGCGCACACCCATGTGATAGCGCCGCACGCCGCGCACCGTCTCGATGCCCCGGTACTCCGCCGCCGTCGGCCGCCAGGTGTGGTGGATCACGATCTCGTCGATCCGCCGCCCGACCGGGGTCTGCGCCAGGTACGCGCGCAACCCATCAATGTCCACCTCTCGCTCCGTCGCCATGCCCGCTTCCCGCCTTCCTCTCGCGTCCGCAAGAACCGCCGGGGCCCGGCTCTCACCGGGCCCCGCGACTCCGCATCCGTCTGGTCGTCCCGCCCATGGGCGGGATCAGCCCGCCGTCAGCTCGTACACCATCGCCTCGATCTGCTCGCGCTCCACCGCGCCCGCTCCGCTCTCGCGCAGCCTGTCCATGACGAAGCGCCGCTTCTCCGCGCCGCGCCCCGGGCCGTAGATCTGCTCGGCGGCCCGCACCAGCTCGAGCAGAAGCCGGCGCAGGCGCTCATCGTCGAGCCGATTGATGTACCGGCGCACCAGCGCGAGCACCGCCGCCACCAGCAACGCACTCAGCCCCGGCAACAGCACCTGCTGCAGCCAGCCTCCGATGACTTCCATCCTCCGATCGCCTCCCGAATCATGGCGCCCGTCCCGCCCACGGGCGGGACGGGCGCACGTGTTGGATGCGGCAAACCCTCGCGTGCCTACCGCCGACACGCCGAGATGAGCATCCCCATGTGGTACAGTGTGTACAGGAACACGAAGCTGAACACCGCGCCCGCAAGCCACGTCCAGCTCATCGCCTCAGTCGGCGGCCGGCTCACATTCGACACCGCCGCACTCAGCCGCAGCAGCACCAGCAGGCTCAGCCCGAGCTGGCAGGCTCCGTTCACGCCCCTGCGCGCAAGCTCCTGCCACACCCACGCCGATCCCACCAGGAACAGCACCTCGCACACTTCCATGACCACCCGCGTGCACACCCCCTCAGCCGGCGTCATCGCCCTCACCCATCCCTTCGCGTTCATGCTCGAAGGCCTTCTCGATCCGCGCCTTGAACGCCGCCAGTGTCGTGGTCCCGCACACTGCAGCGAAAAACGCCGTCGCGAAGTCGTGGTCCACCACGTGCGCCATCGTCACCGCCACGATCAGATTCCCCAGGAACCCCAGGTGCAGGCGCCCGCAAGTCATCCGCGGCAGCACCACCACCTCGTCCTCCAGAGCCACGTTCGCCAGCGCGCCCAGCACTCCCGCCGCCGTGCAGCGCACGAACGGCCACGCCTGCGCGAGCAGCGTCATCATCACCGTGACGAAGCCTTCGCCACCGTTCACCGGCATCAGTCCTTCCCCACGCCCCTTCCGCCCGCCGGTCTGCCCTCAGGCCGCCACGCCTTCGCGCGTCCACTGATACTCGAAGTCGGCCACGCTCGCGCCGTTGTTGGTCACGCGCAGCAGGAACTTGTCCGCCCGCCAGCTCTCCTCGATCACCCACGTGAAATCCGCCGAGTCCGACGTCAGCTCGATCGCCCCCGGCACCCGCAGCGCGTCGTGCTCCACGTAGACCGCCTCCGCCGCCGACGGAGCCACCGCCTCAACGATGCCGCTCCCCGTCAGCCGCGCCCACGCCAACGGGTAGCACTGCCGTTGCACACCCTCGGCCTGGTTGTCGATCGCCACCACGCCGCCCGCACCGTCCAGCTCGATCGTCCCCAGGTACACGCTGTCCGTCGGCCCGTTCGCCGAGAGCTGCGCAAACACGCTCACCGTCCCATCCGGCCCCCCGTCGGCGCTAGCCTGGACGAAGACGTAATTCACCGCGCCGTCCGTCAGATCGGCAATCGCCTGTGCCGATGTCGTCTGACACCAGCACGCTCCCACCAGCCCCTGCCCGCTGCTCACCGTCCTGTCGCCCAGGATGCCCCAGCCCTCATATGCTCCCGCCGTCATCAGCCGACGCAGCAGCGATCCCAGCACCCGGTCCACGGTGTCGGCCAGTCGGTTGTTGTGGCTCGGCTGCACGAAATCGTCCACCGCCACGTCGGTGGCGAACCCGTAGTTCTCGGTCACACCCGCCATGCTGCATCCCTCCTCGCCGTCGGTCTCCTGCCCTCGGCCATCATCACGCCCGGTCGTAGCACGCGCCGCCGTAGCGCGCGCGCCCGTACACCGCGTAGATCATGTTCCGCTCGTTGCCCCAGTCGTAGCGATTGCCGCCCGCGTGCCCCTTCGGCGCCAGCGTTCCCGCCGAGGGCAGCCGATCCACGGTCGCACTGCCTCCCGGCTGCCCCGGCCGAATCGTCCGCTCGATCAGCTCGCGCATCAGCGCGACGTCCATCCCATCCACCTCCGCTCGCCTCATCACTCGGCGGTCCCGATCCACCGCGCCTCGATCACGGTCACCGCCGCCCCGGCATCATCCCGCCGGCTGTCCAGCCGATGCCGCACTGCGGTCACGCGATACTTCTGCCCCGCAACACCCGCGCTCTCGCCGCCCGCGACCGCCACCACGTCGCCGATGCGCATCTCCGGCAGCAGCGGCGTCGCGATCCGGATGTGCTCCGGCCGCTGCGACAGCTCCGCGAACAGCTCCCGGCACAACCGGTTCACGGTGTCCTGGGACGCGTAGCCCTCCAGCGCCTCCACGTGCATCTTCCTCCACCCCACGTATCGATCGCTGCCCGGATCGTAAAGTGACGCCGGGTCATACAGCGCCGCCGCCACCGGCTGGCCGTCACCACCGAGCCCCGCCACCATGACGTAGTTCGCGAACTCCTGTGCCGACAGGGTCCGCCGGGGCCGGTCCAGCCGCAGCACCTCACCCGGCGCCTCCGGATCGCTCGCCGTTTCGCCGCGCGTGTACAGCTCCCAGTCAACCGCGCTCGGGCAGGCCCCGTTCGCCCCGCCATCATGCTGCGCCACGTCCTCAGCCGTCCGCTTGCTGCGACAGTGCCGGCACGCCTTCACGAAGGTCCCGGTCTCATCGAAGAACATTCCGGCGTTGTAGTCGAACCGCGCCACTTCCGCCAGGAACTCCAGCCACGAGCGCCCGGGCTCCGGCTGCCACAGCGGCCGCTCCGGTTGCCCCGCGCTCAGCACCGTTCCCGTGTCCTCCAGGTCCTGCTCCACCCGCGCCAGCCCGCACCGATCCAGCACCCAGTGGAACACATCCTTCACCGGCCAGCCATCGAAGCGCGGGCAACGCCCATCCGCCTTCTCGTCGCGCAATCGCACCGCCGGATCCAGCAGCGAGACCGTCAGCTCGCTCCTGCCCCCCGGCCCGATCGCCGGCGGCGGCTCCACCAGATACCCCGACATCACCGCGTAGGTCGAGGTCTGCCCCGGCTCGGTTTCCCAGCCCACGCGCACATGCACCCGCCGGTGCTCTTCCACGTCCGCGTACCGGCCGAGCTGATTGTCCAGCTCGATCTCGCACGCCGCGGTCGGTGCCCGCAGCGACCGATCCACTTCCAGCGCCACCACATCCGCCGCGATCCCGGTCACCTCCGGCTGCCCGCTGTCCGTCACCTCCGCGTACTGCCCGATCTGCACGCTGTACAGCTCCGGTGACACGCACGTGCGAAAGTCCACCGGCTCCCCCGTCTCCGGGTCGGTCCCCACGGCCTCCTGCACGTGCTCGTGGGGCACGATTGTCGCCCGCCACGACCGCTGCGTCACAGTCAGGTCATCCCGCGACGCCGTCGTATCCGTCACCACCGCCTCGGCCAGCACCACACCGTCGTTGTCCACCACCGGTCTGCGCTGCGCCTGCAGCAGCAGCTCTCCCTGGCTGTCATCCGTCGCGTAGCCGAAATCAATGCCCGCGCCGTCAATCTCGGCCGTCGCCATCTTGATGGGCAGCAGCGACACCATCCACTGCCCACCCACATGCCGCAGGCGCAGCTTCCCGCCCGGAATGCGCAGCGGCCTTCCCGGCTGCTCGTACACCCACAGCTCACTCGCGAACCCATCCGTGGACATCACGATGCGGTCACGCAGGCAGGCCACCCACAGGAACAGGCGCTGGCCCGATGCGAAACCCTCCAGCGTGGGTACCAGCACCGACATCTCGGTCTCCGGCACACGCTCCCAGCCCGCGTCGCCGTTGTACGCCAGGAACATGCTCCCCCCGTAGGGCATCACCAGCGCCCAGTTCTCCCGGCCGGCGATCCCGAAGCGGATCTCCGTGCGTGGCGGCATCGCCGCCCAGTCGTGATCCCACGCCGGTTCCGCCCGATACAGCGACACGCAGAACACCGGGTTGTGTGGCAGCTCGAAGCGGCTCTCCAGCTCTGTCACCTTGTTCGGCGACCCGTCCGACTGATACAGCTTTACTTCGTTAGGCAGCCCCAGGCCCTTGAGTTCCTGCCAGGTTCCGGCGACGGGCGTGAAGTGCCCCAGCCCGATCGACTGCGAGTGATCGAGGAACGGTCGCGCGATCACCGCATTCAGCTCGCCCCGCCCCACCACCATCGCCGCGCTGTGACTCGCCGCCGCTCCCACTGCCGCTTCGCCCTGCCAGTCTACGTAGTTGCTGCGCGCGCGCCCGCTCGCCAGGAGCTCGGCCACCAGGTCAGCCCGCGCGAACCCGTCGTACTTCACCCTGAAGCGCTGGCCCGCATCTACCAGGTCCACTTCCGCGACCGGCGCCAGTCTCGTCGCCATCCTCTCACCTTCGATCCATCGCAGAACAGGCTTCCGGCCTGTCTGCCGTTCCCGTTGCCGTGCCGTTTGCCGTTCGGAGAGCCCGGTCGCCCGCCCGGCCCTGCCGTCGCCCTCGCCGTTCGTCGTTCGGAGCGGCCGGTCGCCTGACCGGCCCTGCCGTTGCCGTTCGGCGGTTGCCGTTGTGACCCCGGCGCCCTCGCCGGGGGGCGGCCCGCAGGGCCGCTGTCGAACACTGTGCCGGCTCGCCCGCACGGCATCATCATGGCCGTACGGAGGGCGCGTCTTCAGACGCGCCGCCGTTCGTGGATC
>CAZTZN010000222.1:0-7420 GCA_964617715.1 uncultured Armatimonadia bacterium
CGCCCGGCGTCTGAAGGAGGCGATCCCGCGGCAGATGTTCGAGGTGCGTATCCAGGCGTCCATCGGCAGCCGCATCGTCGCCTCCACGCGCATCTCGCCACTGCGCAAGAACGTGACCGAGAAGTGTTACGGCGGCGACGTGACACGCAAGCGCAAACTGCTCGAGCGCCAGCGCGAGGGCAAGCGGCGCATGAAGCAGGTCGGCAACATCGACGTCCCGCAGGAGGCCTTCCTGGCGATCCTGCGCCTCGGAGATGAGGACTGAGTGCGCGGCGACCGGCCGCTGTCGGTCTACGTCCACCTGCCCTTCTGCATACGCAAGTGCCACTACTGCGACTTCAACTCGCGCCCGGCGGGAGCGGCGGACCGCGCGCGCTACCTCGACGCGCTGCACCGGGAGATCGGCCGCCGGGTGGAGACGTTCGGCGCCTGGCGCGTGTGCACCATCTACTTCGGCGGGGGCACGCCGACCCTCTACGAGGCGGAGGAGCTGGGCGAGCTGCTGCGCGTCCTGCGTGAGCGAACAGGGGCATCCGGCCCGGCGCCCGACTGCGACGATCGCCCCTCCGAGATTGAGATCTCCATCGAGGCGAACCCCGAGACCGTGAATGAGTGCAAGCTCACGGCGTTGCGCGAGGCCGGCTTCAACCGCATCAGCCTGGGAGCGCAGTCGTTCGATGACGACGAGCTGGCGCTGCTCGGGCGCGGACACTGCGCGGAGCAGACAGAGGCGGCCGCGGCGGCTGCGCGTGCGGCGGGCTTCGGCAACCTCTCGCTCGACCTCATCTACGCGCTACCGGGTCAGACGGTCGAGAGCTGGCGCCACACACTCACGCGTGCGCTCGAACTGGCGCCCGACCACCTGTCCGCCTACGGCCTGGAGCTTGCCGAAGGAACCCCGCTGGCGGCGCGCGTCGAGGCGGGGGAGATCCCGCGGACCGCAGAGGGCGAGCACCTGACAATGCGCGGGCTGACGCGCGAGCTGTGCGCGCAAGCAGGCCTGCAGCGCTACGAGATCTCCAACTACGCGCGCCCGGGCTTCGAGTGCCGACACAATGTCACGTACTGGCGGAACGAGCCCTACCTGGGGTTGGGCGCGGGAGCGTGGAGCTATCTCGATGGCGAGCGCTCGATGAACCTGCGTGAGCCCGATGAGTACTGCGCCGCCCTCGAGCGGGGCCACGAGACGCGGGGGTACTCGGAGCGGCTCCGCGCGGACGAGGCGCTGTTCGAGACGGTCATGATGGGCCTGCGCATGGCGGAGGGCGTGTCGCTGGCGAGACTCCGGGCCGATCATGGGGACCGGCGTGTTGATGCGCTGCTCGCGCGCGCGGAGCCTCTGGTGGCGATGGGGCTGGTCGAGGTCGGCGACGACCACCTGCGCCTGACAGAGCACGGTGAGCCGTTGCACTCCGAGATCGTGGTAAGGCTGGTGTGATCCGGGGAGCGGGGGAGACGTGCGCCGCGCCATGGTCGTCGCGGCAGACAGGTTGCCCGTGAGGCCGATCTCCCGGGCAATGTAGTGGTCTGACGGCTTGCAGGATTCGGCAGTGGCGAGTAGAATGATCAACAGAGGCCGCATCGGCGGCCCCCCAGTCGCTTGGCAGGTCGTGCGTGTGTATGTGCTCAGGCTGGCGCGCCAGATGATGAAGGGTGATGACCGTGGTGCGAAGAGCGGCGATGATTCTGTCCTGTGCGGCCATCCTGCTGGCCGGCCTTGTGGTGGCCGGTCACGCCGACAGCAAGACCGTTCTGTTTTCGGGTTCGCTGCAGGACGCCGAACTGGCGGGTTGGGGGTCGGGGACAGTTGAGATCGACGAAGAAGAGACCTACCTGGAGGGAGATGCCCTGCGGGTGGAGACCACGGGCTTCTACGAGGGCGGGCGCGTGCAACTGACTCGACCTCTGGCGGCCGAGACGCTGCTGGGTGACCCGGCGGGGGGCTACGTGCGGCTGGTCGTGAAGGTGCATGAGCCGGAGGAGCAGGCGCCAACGGTCCCCGCCGGCGGCGCGGTGCCGGGCGCCGGCGGCTTCCCGGTCGAGCCGGGGATGATGCCCGGTGAGCCCGGGCTGTTCCCGCCGGGAGAGCCGGGGATGGTGCCCGGCCAGCCCGGAGCCACGGCTCCGCCGGGCGAAGCGGGCATGATCATCGCGCCGGGAGGGCCGGGAATGATGGACATGCCGCCCGAGCCGGGGATGATGGGCCCGGGGATGGAGCCCGGCATGATGCCCCCGGGCATGATGGGCGGGCCCGGCCCTGGAGGAGTGGGCGTGCCGGAGGGCCCGCCGCCGAAGATTGAGCAACTGCGCCTGTTGGTGGTCACCGACCAGGGGGCCATCGACTCGGGCCCGATCGTGCTGGCCGACTACGCCGAGATCGTCGAGGGCTGGGTGCAGATCGTGGTGCCGATGAGCGCCTTCAAGGGCGTTGACGTTGAGGGCGGCACGATTCAGGACGTGGCGTTGTTCGGCGATGTCGAGGAGACCTTCTGGGTGGGTGAGCTGGAGCTGGGATATGAGGAGCAGCCGCTGGTCGCCGATGCGGGCGAGAACATTACCACCACGGTGGGCAAGATGACGCCGTTTGAGGCGGCGCCGCAGCCCGAGGGCGTCAGCGCCAGCTATGTCTGGGACTTCGATGACCTCGACGGCATCCAGGAGGAGGGCTACGGGGCCGAGACCTCGTGGACTTTCCTGACCCCGGGCTACTATGTGGTCACGCTGACCGTCAAGGACCCGGCGGGCAGGAAGGTGGAGCGCGTGGACCGGATCCATGTGAAGGTCACCGAGTAACGCGGAGCGGACACCGAGATGGTCAAGCAACAGAAGGCCCCCCGCCTGCGACGGGAGGCCTTCTGCGTTTGTGAGCGGAGGGCGCATGAGCGGCGTGTTGTCTGAGGAGACTCTGGCCATTCGGGGCGGACGCGTGATATGCCCCGCAACCGGGATCGACCGGGCCACCGACGTCTATGCACGCGCCGGGGTGATCGTGGCCGTCGGCCCCGAGAATCCTCCCGCGGCCGAGGTCGTCATCGACGCCGCGGGCATGGTGGTCTGCCCGGGCCTGGTTGATATGCACGTGCACCTGCGCGAGCCCGGTGGCGAGCACAAGGAGACCATCGCGACCGGGACGCGCGCCGCAGTGCACGGCGGGTTCACGTGGGTGGGCGCGATGCCCAATACCACGCCGGCGCCCGACCGGCCGGAGACCGTCGGCGAGATCCGCAGGCGCATCCGGCAGAGCGCGTGGTGTCGTGTGGGCGTGATCGGGGCGGCCACGATCAGCAATGACCGTACGACGCTCACCGACTTCGCGGCGCTTGCCGAGGCGGGGTGCGTGGCCATCAGCGACGATGCCTTCATGCTGCGCACGCGCGATCAGCGTCGCGAAGCCCTGTTGCGCTGCGCCGAGCTGGGCCTGGTGTTCATCGCGCACGCCGAGGACGAGCAGTTGTCGGCGGGCGGCGTGATGCATGAGGGCGAGGTGTCCCGTGCGCTGGGTGTTCCCGGTCAGCCCCGGGAGACGGAGTTGCGCGCGCTCGAGGCGTGGCGTGAGGCGTGGGACGAGCCGGGCCATCCGCCTTTGCACATCGCGCACCTCTCGACTGCGGCAGGCGCAGCCTTCCTGCGCGCCTGGCCCGATGGCCCGACCGCCGAGACTGCGCCGCACTATCTGGCGCTGACGGACAGGGCGGTCGCCGCGCATGGTGCGAATGCCCGCATGAACCCACCGCTGCGCACCGAAGAGGACCGGCAGGCGCTTGTCGATGCGCTGCGGGATGGCACCATCAGCATCATCGCCACCGACCACGCGCCGCACTCGGCGGAGGAGAAGGCCCGCGGGCTGGTGCAGGCACCCTTCGGCATCGTGGGGCTGGAGACGGCGTTGTCGGTGGTGCTCGCGGAGCTGGTGGAGCCGGGGTTGATGAGCCTGCCTGAGGTGCTCCGTGCGCTGACCACGGCCCCGGCGGAGCTGGTGGGCCTGCGGTTGGGGCGAATCGAGGTGGGCGCACCGGCCGATCTGCTGATCTTCGATCCGGCCGCGCGCTGGACCGTTGAGCCGGAGTGCTTTGAGAGCATGGGGAGGAACACACCCTTCGCCGGCCGCACGCTACCGGGTTGCGTCGCGAGCGTAGTGGTGGCCGGAACGATCATCTACAGCGACGGGCGCTTTGCCCCGGATCGCCCATCGGTTGACCTGTCATCGCGACCATGATCACGCTTCGCACCATGCGGGCAGGGCTGATGGCGGCGACGATCGCCGTCGCGTCCGTTGGCGCGCCCGCCGACCTCACGCCGTGTGCCGCGGTCATCAACGGAAGGCCGCTCGACCCCGGGCGTGCGCTGATGACCGCCGACGGCGAGCTGCTGCTGACGGCGTCGGGGCTGGAGCATGGCCTCGGGCTGACCGTCGAGCAGGACCGGGAGGGCGCGCCATGGACCGTGCGCGGCTTCGGCGTGAGCGTGCAGGTGCGGCCTGACACGGATGCATTTACCTTCGTGGGCGAACTGCATCACGCGGCCGAGCCATGCGTGATGGTAGATGGCGAGCCGGCGGTTCCGGTCGAGATGCTGCGCGAGGCCTTCGACCTTGACGTCGGCAGGCAGGGCGGTGAGGCCGAGGCCATCTGGGTGCTCACAACGCCGGGGGCGGCGCCGACGGATGTCCGGCAGGGCTCGCATCCTGACAAGGTTCGGTTGGTGCTCGACCTCGACCGCCCGGCAGGATTCTCGTGGTGGACGCAGCCCGGCCGCCTGACCATCGAGGTGCCCGCGCCACGTGATGACGGTGGCTGGGCGCGAGGGGTAAGGCTGCTGCGCTTTGACGACGCGCTCGTCAGCGAGCTGCGCCAGGGGCCCACCTCCAGCAACACGATCCGCGTCGAGATTCGGCACCGCTCCGAGCTGCCGCCGGCGGTGTTCAGCCTCGGTGATCCACCGCGGATCGTCGTGGACCTGTTTCGCAGGCCCGAGGACGTTCCGTCCGAGCCGAAGCCGCCATCGATTGCGCCACTGCCGACTGCGGCGGGGATGCTGGAAACGCGCAACTTCAGCACACCGCGCGGACCGGTGCGCGTCTACGTGCTGGACGTGGACCCGCGCTCCCCGGCCATCGACGTACGGCCCGCGCTGGCCGCCGCCACGATCCACCAGCGCTCGACGGTCGCGCGCATGGTCGCCGGCTGCGGAGCCTGGGGGGGCATCAACGGGGGGTTCTTCAGCATACAGGGCCCGCCGCTGGGCATGTTGGTCATCGACGGCGAGTGGATCCGTGAGCCCTGGGGCGGGCGCACGGTGCTGGGGATCACGCGCGACGGTCGGCTGCTGATGGACCGGCTGGACTTCCGCGGGCGCGTGGTCTTCGGGGGCCTGGGGAGCCAGCGACTATCCGCGATCAATCGTGGCCATGACGAACAGGACACGCTGGTGATGTACACCCGCCGCTACGGCGACCTGGTGCCCGGTGCCCGTGGACGCACGCGCCTGGTCGTGGATGCCTCAGGGGTGGTGACGCGCAAGGAGACCGACGGGGTCGCGCTGGCTATCCCCGAGGGTGGGTTCGTGCTCTCGGGCATCGGGCGCATGGCTGCGAGCCTTGACATGGTCGAGGTCGGCACGACGGCGACGCCTGAGCCGGCGACGGATCCGGCGTGGCCGGACCTGCGCCACGCCATCGGTGGCGGGCCGCGGCTGGTGAAGGACGGTCGGCCGCACATCACGGCCATGCCTGAGCACTTCCGCGCGGACGTTTACGCGGGCGCCGCCTCACGCACTGCAGTGGGCATCACCCGGGAGGGTCGTCTGCTGCTGGTGGCCGTCGAGGCGGTGGGCGGTGGGGATGGCGAGCGCGATGGCATGACGCTGCAGGAACTCGCGAGCACCATGATCAAGCTCGGCGCGTGGCAGGCGATGAACCTCGACGGCGGTGGCTCCACGACCTTCGTTGCGGACGGGCGGATGCTCAACACCCCCGACGACGGTGCCGCCCGAAGGGTGTCGAATGCCCTGCTGGTGTTCACCCGCCGGATGGCCGCGAGTGGTGGCTGAGCAGGTGCGGCTGCCTCGTGCGGCGAATGTCGCGTCCGAATGCTGGCCGACCCGATGCACGGGGAAGGTGGGCGACGATGGGACAGGAGAGCGCCGGGCAGGCCGAACTGACCAGGGAGCAGCAGCAGGTGTTGCTCAAGCTTGCGCGCGACACCATCGAGCAGTGGGTGACTTCGCGCACGCTGCCCGAGCTACCCGACGATGCACCGATCTTCAGGGAGCCGCGCGCGGTCTTTGTGACGCTGCATCAGCATGGGCAGCTCCGGGGCTGCATAGGCACGCTCGAGGCGCGTGAGCCGCTGGCGGCGGCCGTACGCTCATCGGCGGTTTCGGCGGCGACCCAGGATCCGCGCTTCCCGCCGGTCTCGCCGGATGAGCTGAGCAATCTCGAGATCGAGGTCAGCGTGTTGTCACCGCTGCGCAAGGTTGAGAGCGCCGATGAGATCGTGGTCGGCAAGCATGGCGTGATGGTCGCTCAAGGCATACGCCGCGGGGTCTTCCTGCCGCAGGTGGCGCCCGAGCAGGGCTGGGACCGCGAGACGATGCTCAACTTCCTGTGTGCGCACAAGGCGGGACTGCCCGCCGACGCGTGGCGGCGGGGCGCGGAACTCTACGTCTTCACCACACAGGTCTTCAGCGAGGGCGCGTGACGGCGTGACCGCAGCACGTCCAGCATGTGAGATGCAGCAATGATCAGGCTCGGTTACCATCCGGCGACCTTCGCCGGCGAGGGCTTCGGCAAACTGGTCGCATCACTGTCCACGGTGTGCGAGGAGGGCTGGGACGGGCTGGAGTATTCCGCCCGCGTGCTCGAGCCATGGTTTGACCGCCCCGACGAGGTGCGCGCGTTGCTCGATGATGCCGACCTCGTGTTCAGCGGCCTCTACCACACATGCAGCTTTCGTGACGACGACGAGATCGCGAGCTGGCTGGAGATGGGCGGGCGGCTTGCGCGGTTCTGCAGCGCGGTGGGTTGCGGCCTGATCCTGATCGACGGCGGCGGCAAGGATGGGGGCGGGGGAGAGGCGCAGATCGAGCGCGCCGCCGAGGGCGCCAACGAGATGGGGCGGCTGTGCGCGCGCCACGGGCTCACCTGCTCATGGCACCAGCACTGGGGCACCATCTTCGAGTATGAGCAGCCCTTCGAGCGGCTGATGGCGCTTACCGACCCGGATCTCGTCAAGTTCACACCCGACACCGCGCAGCTTTCTCTGGGCGACTTCGATGTGCCCGCGACCATCCGCCGTCATGCGGGCCGCAGCGTCTACGTGCACTTCAAGGATCTCAGCGAGGATCGACGCTTCACGGAGTTGGGCACCGGGATCGTGGACTTCCCGGCCTGCTGGCGGGCGCTGCAGGAGGGCGGCTTTGA
>CAZTZN010000223.1:0-7350 GCA_964617715.1 uncultured Armatimonadia bacterium
GCAGGGTCTGCTCATCGACCACCTCGTTGATGACGTTGTTGAAGATGTTCGCGCGCAGGAGCACTCCCGTGCAGCCGTCGTCAAGGTAGATGCCGCGATCGGTGTTCTCGATAAGGTTGTGCTCGGCCACGAGATCACGCAGGCCCGGATGCTCGGCACTGATGCCGATGAAACGCAGCTCCGCGTTGTTGTGCAGGCGGTTGCGGCGGTGCACCGAGCACAGCGCGAGGGGGGCCTCGCCGCCCTGCGCCTGCAGGCCCTGGCTGGAGATGTAGGACGTCCCTGCGCCGGTGGCGTTGTTGGGCCCGAAGCGATAGCTGTTGCCCTCGAGGATCTCGTTGCCGAGGAACTGGCAGTACCAGCTCGGCTGGAAGTGGCGGTACCAGCGCCCGGAGTTGTAGAAGCCGCCACCGCGCGCGACGGTGTTATCGGCCGCGATGTGATCGATCGAGGTGCCGTAGTACTGCAGGCCGATGCCGACGTCCTCGAACTGGTTGCCGATGAACAGGTAGCGGCGCTGCATCATGGTGATAGTGATGGCCGAGTTCTCATCCGGCGGCACATCCCACGGCCGGTCGAGGGTGACGTTGCGGCCGTCGTAGTCGGCGATCAGACGGTACTGGCCCATGCCCTTGCCGCCGAGGATGAACACCCCCGCGCCGCGCCAGTCGGCCTTGCGGTTCCAGGTCGGCTCATCGCCGCCGAGCACCAGCGTGTCGGGGCCGATCGCCTCGGCCGTGCCGAACCACGCGCCGAAGCCGGCGTCGGAGGTCATGGCCTCGCGGTCCCAGCCGTGCATGAGCGACAGACGGTTGCGCGCGTAGTAGACATTCTGCGATGCCGCGCTGGTGTAGCAGTTCAGAGAGCCGCCGGTGGACATCAGGTCGGCGCCGATGATGCGGTTGTCCTCGAGGATCAGGCCATCGGAGCCATCGATGCAGTACCAGCCCCAGCGCCCGTTGTAGAGCGTATTGCCGCTGACGACCGCTCCGTGAGGGCGCAGCAGATACAGCGAGCGGCCGGAGCCGTAGAGATCGCAGTCGATGATCTGAACGTTGCGCCCGCCCATGCGCACGGTATCACCGCCGCCGGATGAGAGCGTCCTGTGGGCGCGGAACCGGGCGTCGATCTGCTCGAAGTCGAGGTGGCCGCGGTACATGTCCGCGCGCACGCGCACGCGGCGAAGGAAGGTGTCACCCGAGTCGGGCTTGCCGATGTCGCCGGCGATGACGTGTCGGTAGTTGGTGCAGTAGATGGTCAGATCCTCGAGGCCGAAGCGGTTGGTGCCTTCAATGAGGGTGTACGGGTCTTCGGTATCCGGCCAGAACAGGCTGACCAGCGCGGTGCCCTCGCCGCGGAGCACCGTGCGCTGCGGGATGGTCAGCGTGCCCTGCACCTGGTACTGGCCGCGCGGCAGGTAGACGATGCCGCCGTGGTTGTCTGCGGCGGCGGCCAGCGCGGCGCGGATGGCCTCGCCATCGATCACCCGGCCCTGCCGCGTCGCGCCGAAGTCGGTGACGTCGAACACCTCCTGCGGCCATGGTTCGGGCGGGGCAACCTCGATGTCGCCCGCCTCGCTCCAGCCGGTCGGACCGCCATGGCCGTTGTGCACGAGGACGCGGTAGCGGCCCGGTGCGATGTCATCAGGCAGGTCGGCGCGCACCGCCCAGGTGTCCGCCGCGGTGACGCTCAGGGCGACCGGATCTCCACCGGATTCGGGAATGAGCGCGACCGATGCCGACGCGTCCTCGCTGCCCACGCAGCGACCGAAGATGCGCAGCCAGCCGCCCGGTGATGCGCTCACGCCCACGTCGCCCTGCGCCCACCAGGGAGTGGGGCAGTTCAACCTTACGATGTCTGAGGTCTCGCCGCCGGCCTCGATGCGGAAGGCGTATGCGCCGGGCTCCATGTCCGCGGGGATGACGAACTTGAGCGATTGGTCGGTGGGCTGCAGCACTTCAACGGGGCTCCCGGCGACCGGGGCGCCGTAGGCCCTGGCTCCCGGCGGCCCGGGATGGCCGTCCTCAAGGCGTATGAGAGCCACAGTCGGGGCATCGGTGAAGCCGTCGCCGCAGACCATCACCGTGTCATCGGGCTCGACCGGGTCCGACGCCCAGAACACGATCGGCCGGGCGCAGGCGGTGCCCGCGATGGCGACGACCGCCACTGTCGTCAGGAGCGCTCTCATTCGGCACCTCCGTCAGCGGGCGAAGCGCAGGATGCCCGCCTGGTGCACGTCCCAGGTGTGCGCGCCGGTGCCGCGCCACATCTGCCACAGCGGCTGCGCGGACTTGCGCACGCTGATATTGAAGTCAAGCCGCAGCGCCGGGTCGGCCTCGATGCCCAGCGACGCGAGCGGGATGCGCCACTCACAGGTCCAGCGACCGGCATTGACGATGCCGGCGGCATACTCGACGCCCTGTGCGGCGCGTTCGGCGACGGCAGCGGGCGCTCCCGCCTCCTGGCTGCTCTCGAAGTGCCCGGAGGGCCAGCCACGCAGGACGAGGATCGGCCCAGTGCCCACGCGCAGCGCGATCTCCACCGCGTCATCGCTGCCCCAGGTGTCGCCCGGGCGCAGGGGCTTGGAGGCGTCCACGCGGTTGTCGATGGCGACCAGCAGGTTCGCGCCGTCGTGGTAGAGCCAGGCGAAGCTGGGCGGCTCGGTCGGCTCGCCCTCGATGCCCTCGCGCACAGGCATGGCGCGATCCGGGCTCAGGCCGCCCCACTCATCGGCGCTGAGGCGACCGTCAACCGTCACCTCGCCCTCAAACGGGCGCACGGTGAACTCCGGGCGCGGACCGCGGGCCGTCTCGGCTCTCGGACGCAGGCTGGCCTCCTGGACCATGCGCCAGTAGTAGGCCACGCTCGGCCGCACTTCGGTGTGGACGGGCCAGGTGGGCCGGTTCTCGTCGGCGTAGAGGCCGATCTCGCTCACCGGGATGGGCTCGAAGCCCTCTGGGAGGGCAACGCCCTCGGGCAGGCGCAGGCTCAAGGTGTGCGGATCGAAGGCCGTAGGATCAGCGATGAGCAGCGGTTCCTCAATCTCCTGGTAGGGAAGCGCGCGGCCCTCGATATCCTGCCAGCGGTAGGCCCCGACGACCACGTTATCCCGGACGACGTTGCCCTTGGGGGCGGCCGGTTCGTCGTCGAGGATGCCCACCAGCTTCGGGTAGCGCTCACTCCAGGGCGGCTGCTGGTAGGGCATGGCCTGCAGGCGCGTGGTCATGGTGGTGGGCACGCTCGCGGCGGCCCAGCCCAGGGCGCGGGCGTCGATGTGGATGGCGCGCGGGCACTCGACGAAGATGTTGCCGGCGATCTCGCAGTCGCGGCCGCCGCCGATGAAGGTGGCGCGGATCACGCGATAGAAGATGTTGCCGATCATCTGCGTGCCGCACCACATGTCGTCGAGGTAGACCCCCACGCAGCCGCGGCCTTCGCGCCCGTTGATGTGGTGCATGTAGTTGTTGCGGATGACGGTGCCGCGCATGGTCCAGTCGCGGCCCGAGTAGATCGCGCCGGCGTCGTTGGACTCGTAGCAGACGCTGTGGATCTCGTTGAACGCGATGAGGTGGTCGTTGCCGCGGAACGAGATCGCCTGATGGGGCGCGTCGTGGATGAGGTTGTGCACCACGCGGTTACCGACCCCGCTCACCGCGACGCCCGGCACATACATGCGCTTCCACTCGCCGAAATCGTGGATATGGCAGTTCTCGACCACGTTGTTGCCGGGAGTGAGCGTGGGCCGGTCGCCGCCGGCGATGCTGAAGCCGCCCTCGCCGAGGTAGCGCGCATCGCAGTGCATGATGCGCTGATGGCTGCCCGACGCTTTCGCCGCGAAGCCGCCGATGTCGCGGAAGGTGCAGCCGATGATGCCGTCATGCGATCCACTCATGGTAACCGCGGTCTTGCGCGCGCATTCGAAGGTAAGGCCCTGGAAGGTCAGCCACGCGGTGTCGGGGGCGGAGATCAGCTCATCGAGCACGGAGACCGTGACGGTGGTGCGGTCGAGGTCACCCGGCGGCCAGAAGTAGAGGATGCCGGCCTCGCGGTCGAGGTACCACTCGCCGGGTTCGTCCAGTTCGGCCAGGGCGTTGTAGGCGTAATACCACTGGCCCTTGCGGTAGCCGTAGTGGTGATAGGGCTCCTCGAGTTCGATGGTGCGGTCATCGCGATCGATGCGCTTGACCGCCTGGCGTTGGTCGGCCCAGTCCCAGAACCAGTAGCCGTGCACCCACAGGTCCGACTCGCCGATCCAGCGCAGCGGCCGGTCACCCTCGAAGACAAAGATGCCCACGGAGTCGCCCTTGGTTCCGCGCACATTGCGGGGCTCGATGCTGAGGAGATCGGCGATGCGGGTGAAGCCCTCGTTGGGCCAGCGCGCGAGGGTCATGCGCTGCTCGCCGAAGAACACTTCCAGCCCGCCGCCCGCCGGAGAACCGTACTCTTCAACGCCAAGCGCCTTGAGGTCGGCCTGCACGACGTGCTCGCGCGCTTCGGCAGGCAGCCGGCCCAGCACGGTCCGGCTCTGCACCGGCGCGAAGGCGCGCGCCGGCACCTGCCGACCGCCCGACAGCACGACACTCGCGCCGGGGCGCGCGCGCCAGATGATCGGCGCCTCGGCGCTGCCACTGTCCTCCGGGCCCAGCTCCAGGCGTTGCGCCAGCTCGTAGCGGCCACCGTGCAGCGAGATGGTGACGCCGCCCGCGGGCAGGCCGTCGGCGGCCTTCATCTCGCGGATGGCGTCGCGGGCGCGTTCGAGGGTGCGGAAGGGCGCGCGCTCGGTGCCCGCACCCGTGTCATCGCCGTTGAGCGCCACGTGCAGTTCCATGCCGCCACTCTCCACCTGGGCCCATGCCGGGGTGATCAGCGCGAGCAGCGCGACGGTGGTCAGGCAGTATCTCATGGCCGACACCTCTCCCGAACGTGACATGCGGGACTTGCGTCAGCGGGGAGGTTCAGCCGAAGGGCGCGTCATTCCTTCTGGACAGAGCCGGACGGATCGCCACGGGAGCCACGAGGGCAATGTCTCCGGGGGCGTGGAGTCAATCCGGGCGCAGCCGCTCGGCGGCCTGACCCGGGCTCCCGGCATGCCAGAGGCGGCGGGCAGAGACAAGCCGGGCTGTGACGGCTTGGCCCGCGCCGGCCGCGTGAGCGTCGGCGACCAGGTGTGCGAAGGCCAACTCGGCGGCCACGTCCTGGTAGTAGCGCCGGGCCTCGCCGCTGGCGCGCAGACGCTCGATGAACGGGAAGTCGGCGGGCGTGGCGGTGCGGTAGAAGTCCATGGGGGCCGTGTACGGCTGCAGGCCCAGTGCGCGGGCGGCCTGCGCCAGCGCCTCGAGCAGGCGCCCGGTGTCATCGGTCCAGCGTGCCAGCTCCCCCTGCCAGCTCTCGGCGATGGCCTCGTAGCTGCATGGGCAGATGGTCGGCTCTTCGGCGGGCGCCGCGTCGGGCGCGTGGTAGTTGCGCGGGCCGCGCAGGCGCCGCGCGGGCAGGTCGGTCTCGGGGAAGCTGATGGTGCGCTCGTCGAAGAAGCCGTCGCCATCGGTGTCGGCGTACTCCACGGTCAGATCGACCTCGTCATCGTAGTCGAAGTCCACGTCCATCGAGCCCTGCTCGGAGCCGAGCAGGTGCAGGCGCCCGTCCGCGGCCCACCAGTAGAGCCGCATGCGCCCGGAGTTGTCGGCGTCCAGCTCGAAGCGCTTGTTGAGGCGCAGCGTCGGCGGCCCACCCTCCTGCGGGAAGCCGCGGTAGGAGGCGTTGAGGATGCCCTCCCAGCGCTCGCGGTCGGGTCGGCGTGCGGCCACGTTGTGATCGTTCTCGTCCCAGACCAGCAGCGCGCGTTCCCACGCCGCCGCGCGGACAGTCTCGCGCGCGACCGCCCACGACAGAAACGGGCCGGCGCGGTCGCCGCTGCGGTGCGCGAAGGTCGTCTGCGCCTCGGCCGGGATGTCCACCGACCCGAGGCAGGTGATGCTCACGTCGTAGTCGTAGAGCTGGCCCTCGGTGGTGTCATTGTCGGCGTTGATGCCGTAGCGCGCCGAATGCAGCGTGGTGTCGGTGGCGGTCAGGCGCACGGTCTCTTCGGGCAGCCCGTCGCCGTCGGGGTCGTAGAAGCAGAAGGGGGCCTCCAGGGCGGCCGCCCACCGATCGTTGTCGCGAGTGCGCCTGAACATGCAGAACCAGCCGTCTCCGGCGAAATCGCACTCCCACTGGCAGATGCCCTGATCGTAGCCCCAGTCATGGAGCTTCCACAGGCTCAACGGGCCGCGATCGAGGTCGCGAATGACCACCAGGAACGGGCGGCTCCCCCAGGTGTTGCGGTCCCCGTAGGTCTGCACCATCACGTCGGCGACCCCGTCGCCGTCGGTGTCATCGCGGTCGATGGTGCGATCGAGCACGCCGTCTCCGTCCATGTCCACCGCGAAACAGTCGCTGTCCTCATCCGGAGCGGTGGCGTCGGCGGGCATGTCGCCATCATCGTCGATGGCTACGATGATGCGCCGGCCGTCGCGGAAGATTAGCGCGCGTGTCCCGTCCGGCAACTCCTGAACGAACGACTCCCCGTTCGCCAGCGCCCTGGCGCGGTCGAGGACCTCGCTGTGCGCCAGCGCCTCCTGGGCCGAGGCCACCCCCAGCAGCGCGACGTTCTCCTGCGCGCGTCGCTCGGACAGCCTCCGCCAGCGCTCGGCCAGGGGGCCGATCTGAGCGTCGCCGAGCCGCCAGGCCGCGATCTCGACGATGTGGTAGCTGCGGGCCTCGACGGAGGTCTCGGTGAAGTCGAGGCGGAGCGCGCGGGCCTCGACGGGCGCGAAGCGGTGGATGCGGTAGCCGCGCACCTGCTCGGCGGACATGTCGGCAACCGTCTGCCATTGTTTGCCATCGGGTGAGACGCTCAGGCGGTAGGAGTAGCTGCGCCCGCCGAGGTCGTTGAGGAACAGCTCGACCGCGTCGATGGTTGCAGGCTCGGCGAAGGTCACGATCGTCGGGGTGTCGAGCCATGCCCACGCGTAGCCGTGGCTGGGGCCGTAGTCGAGGTCGCCGTCGATGGCGCAGTTGGGCCGGCCGGCGCTGCCGGAGGCGTTGCGCGGGCCGGTGATGGTCGCTCCGCGCTCGGCGGAGGCGAAGTCTGCAGGCGGCTGGCAGCCGCCGCTGCCGATCGTCAGCAGAATAAGGGTGACGGCAATGGCCGCGAACGCCCCCGGACGCAGTCTCATGGTCACCTCAGTCCCCACACTCCCGGAACGACAGGCCGTCATCCGGCGGCCGACAGCGCGATGGCGAAGGGCTCGCCCGGCTGGATGGTGTAGAGCACGCCCGCCTGGTAGTCCTGCGGGTCCGCGAGGCGCTCGA
>CAZTZN010000224.1:0-7314 GCA_964617715.1 uncultured Armatimonadia bacterium
CCGCTCGCCCAGGGCCTCGGCGGCGAAACGCAGCGGGATGTACGTGCTGCCGCCGAATATCCGCGGGGGCGCGTCAAGTTGCTTCGCCTGGCCGTTGAGCATCGCCGTGTAGGAGTTGATCTGCATGGACACGTTCAGCGCCGGGGCAGTGATGGTCACCGTGCGGGTCGATGGTTGCCACCCGACCTGCGCGCCGTAGGTCTCGAAGATCCCGCGCAGCGGCACCAACAGCCGACCGTTCTCCTCGACGCGGTCGATCCACATGTACTGCTCGGCGCCGACCATCGTCGCGACCAGCGCCACCATCAGCACAGCCAGCACCCACATCCTCATCTGCCGCACCGCCTCTCGACTAGGCTTGGACCGCCGTCAGATGTATCTTCGCCGACATGCCGATGTACTCCTGCCCCTGCGAGCGACCACGCAGGTGCCGGCGCACTTCCGGCGAAATGCCGTCGCGACCTGAACCGTCACGCAAGGCGCGTCGAAGGGAGGACGGGCCCATGGCCGGGGCCCTGATGTGGGAGCACATGACCGTGAGGGAGGTGCGTGATGCGCTCGACGCCGGCGTGCGCACCGTGCTGGTGCCGCTGGGCGTGACCGAGCAGCACGGCTATCACCTGCCGCTGCGCACCGACTGCTACAACTGCGAGGAGATCAGTCGGCGTGCCGCCGACCAGACCGGCGTATTCGTCGCGCCCACGCTCGCCTACACTTACTCGGGCGGCGAGCTGCCGGGCACCATCAACGTCAGCCCGCATGTGGTCACGCAGATCGTGGTCGAGATCCTGCAGTCGCTGTGCCGGCAGGGCCTGCGCAACATCATCCTCGTGCTCGGCCACGGCGGCAGCGAGAACGATCGCGCCACACAGGAGGCCGCCGAGATATTCCTGCGCAACAACCCACACTACCACGATCGCAACATCGCGGTCTTCCGGTTCTGGAAGAACTCGCAGATCTGCGACCGCGCCTTCGCCGAGGGTGACTTCCATTCCGGCTGGTTCGAAACCTCACTGTTGCTCTACTGGGTGCCCGAGCAGGTGCGCGCTGAGTACGTGCTCGATGACCCCGAGGTCGTGCAGATGATGCGTGAGGACCAGGACGGCTATCAGCTACGCACGAAGAACGTGGACCACGAGCTGGTGGTGCCGGCGATCCGGCAGAATCCCGCGATCAAGGTGGGCGTGATCGGCGAGCCCGAGCGCGCCACCGCCGAGTTGGGGCGGCAGATGAGTGACGAGGCGGTCACCGCGCTGGTCGAGCTGATCGAGGCCATGAGGAGCGGGGGAGAGGCCTGACAGCCCCGCCTGCGCCGAGCGTACATGAAAGCGGCGCGGCCGGTGAAGGCCGCGCCGCAGGTGTCTCAGGCCGCCATGCGCCCGACTACTTGACCTCGATCTTCTTCCCGACTTCCTCGGGCTTCTCGGCCTTCTTCGCGCGGATTTCGAGCACGCCGTCGCTCAGCGTCGCCGAGACCTGTTCCTCATCCACGTCCGCAGGCAGCGGCAGGCGCCGAGCCCAGGTGCCGTAGCGCAGCTCGCGGCGGAAGTAGCCGTCCTCATCGACGGTCTCCTCCCGCCGGCTCTCGGCGCGAATCATGACGGTGTTCTCCTGGATGCTCACCTCCAGGTCCTCCTTCTTCACGCCGGGAAGCTGGGCCTTGACCACCACCTCGTCCCCGTCCTCGAAGACGTCCACGGCGGGCCCGTACTCCGCCTCCTCTGACAGATCCAGGGTCGGCAGTGTCACCAGCCGGTCGAGTTCATCGAAGATATCGTGCATGCGCATGAACGGCCTGCTCAGCATTGGTTGACGTCGCCAGCGAATGAGAGACATCCTGCATCCCTCCTGTCAGACAATCAGCTGTGTTTCTCGCGGATACTATAGCATATCACGCGGATTATGTAAAGCCCTTGATAGCATTATTATCAAGGAATCTTCTGTTGGAGGTGTAGCGTGCGGCTTGAGGTCCTCCCAATCGTCGCGAAGCGGTCTGTGGGCTCCGATCCTGGCCCCTCCACGCCCCCCGGGATCGGCCTGTGCTCACCGGGCGAGCATTCCCTCTGCGGACGTACCCATGGCGGCGCGGGCTCGCGGTAAGCGCTCGGTGGCCTGAGCGAGTCACCATCGTCGAGCAGGCGTTCACGTCGCGCGGAATCGGCCACGATGGCTTCGGTCGGTAGATCGACCTGATTGCCGGTCGCACAACCGACCCTGAGGCTACTCCGCCGGTCGAGGGCCTCTGGTCCGACGCCCGGGAGCAGCGTCACGAGCCTGGCTGTTTCCTCACAGTCGCGGTCACGCATTTCGAATCTGCTGGACACCGCGGCGTGCATCGGCGATAATGACGCTGGCAGTTGGGTGAGTTGGCACGCGCGGACGTGCGGGATTGGATGCCCTGATGGCCGGCCGGAAATGGCGCATCGGTGGCAGTGGGAGTTGTGCGCCGGCACTGATCAGTTGCGAGCCATGCCGTTCGATTTCACATCGCCCCCGGCAGTGGGCGTCGAGCCGCTCACAGATACCGGGCTGTACGGCGCAGTCGGCTGGAAAATGATGAAACTAATCGGGCCCCTCGGGTGTCTATATGGGCGCCGGTCAGGCTTCGCACTCCATGTCGGCAAGATCAGACGGATGCCGCCGACACATCCAGTAATGGAATGCGTACGCACAGGCTCTGCATAGCGTTGGCTGCGGTTATCGCCTTCCCGCTCGGGGCGGCCGTGGGGTGGGCGGAGGACGATGACAGCCGCGGCTTCTTCCTTGAGAGCATCGCTCCGGCACGCAGCGATGGCAGCACGCCCGTGCCTGGCGCCGACCAGTACGATATCGAGCTGCGCCTGCCTTCGGGGCTGAGCCTGCGCCGGTCGTTCGAGCGCAGGGAGATCGAGCGACCGGACAGCGTTTTCGATACCGGCATCGCCGAGGTCGGCCACACCGGGGCCAGTCTGCTGCTGGGCCCGAGCACCTCGATGCGCTTCACGCGCGATGAGCAGCTCATCACCGACGTGTTCGCGGATATGCTCGAGCAGCACACCACCACCGGCATGCAGTTCCAGCAGGGCTTTGGTGGCGGCGCGAGCACGGGTACGCTGACGCTGTCCCGGGCGCTGCAGGTAGACCGCGCCCCTGGTCAGGATGAGCTGCGCACTCTCACCCAGAGCGCGGCCCTCGACACCGGCCTGTGGAGCGGCGCGCAGCTCAGCGCCGCGTTCACTCAGCGCAGCTCAGACGAGTCGGCCTACCGCCTGCAGGAGACCGGCTACCGGGCTGATCTGTCCATGGCGCTGTCGGGCGGCCAGGGCACGGCCCACTACGACTTCCTCGATCGCCTCGCCGAGAGCCGCAGTTACCAGCAGCGGCAGATCGACCTCGTCGCGCCCTTCGCGGTGCCGGGAGGGACGCTCACCGCCGAGCACCACCTGCGCGAGCAGATCAGGGACGGCAGTTGTCGGACCGACCGCCGCAGCAGCTTCGCGGTGCCTCTGGACCTGGTGTGGCGCGGCGCCAGCGCGAGCTACACCGAGCAGGCCAAGCTCACCAACGGCAGCGGTGACGAGAAGAACGTGCTGAGCATCACGGCGCCTTTCCGCATGCTCGGGCACGACGCCACGCTCGAGCACATCGCAACCGAGACCATCCGCGGTGAGGCCTGGCAGGACCAGCGGGTGGTGCGGCTGTCGGCGCAGTTCGCGGGCAGCCCCGGCGTGATTGAGCGAACCGAAACGGCCACGCCCTCGGGCGAGGACGTCCGGCACGCCACGCGACTGCGGATCCAAACCCCGGCCATCCATCTGACCGAGGCCATGAGCCTCTCCGCGAGCCACGTGCGCGATGAGGTCAACGGCGACGAGACGTCGAGCGTGTCGCGTATCGCACTGAAGCTCAGGCCGCTGCAACTGCTCGACGTGGCGGCCGGCCTGACCATGGCTGAGGCGCCGGGACGCGAGCAGCTCGAGACTCGTGATGTGCAGACCGTGCTCACGCTCTCCAGCAGCGCGCGCCTGCGCGGCAGCATCACCGAGCGGGAGCAGGTGGACGGCTCGCCGGCCATAGTGCGGCACCTCGAGCTGCAACGCGACGCGGAGAGCACCGGCGACGTGAACGTGCGCGTGGGCTACACTTCCTTCGGCGCGCAGGAAGAGGAAGAGGAGTCGGCTCTCCTGGCGCAGATCAGCATCGGGCGGGACACCGTGCTGGGGCTCGACGCCACTTACGCCGAGTACGACGAGAGGAAGCTGGAGCCACTCGCCGAGCCCACGACGACCGTGGAGGTGCGGGCCGGCGACCCGGCGCGGCTGGGCGTGCGCGCCGCCTTCTCCGAGCAGGCCAGCCGGGTGCAGCCCGAACGCGCGCTCGGGCTGGCCATGGGCTTGTTCGGCGGCTCGCTGCGCTTCGAATTCATCAACAACCCGCTCGACCCGCGCGGAAAGGTCGTCATGCTGTCCGACGTCTACGACGTCGGCTACCGCCGGACGGTCTTCGGTGGGGTGGGCATGGATCTGGGCTATCGCTACTTCCTGCCCGATGACGAACCGGGCGCCCGGCACTTCTTCAAGCTGCGGCTCGATGGGGGCCAGGTCGAACGCGGCGGTACCATCGCGCTGTCGTACCTGTCCGGGCATTTCGTGCCCTACCCGCGTTCGGGGGAGCCGCCTGCGTCGCTGCTCGACCTGAGCTACGAGAAGCACTGGCCCGGTGACGAGGGCCGCCTGACGCTCACGCTCTCGCGCGAGGAGGCGCCGACGATGAGCGTGGGCATCGACGACAACATCGAGGGCGAGATCAGATACCAGACGCTGTTCTGATCGCACCCACCACGACCTGCCTGGGGTCCGCTCACGGTGAGCGGGCCCTTGTGCTTCGTCCAGTCATCTGCGCCCCCCCCCGGCGGCAATCGTCGCCCTTGCAGGAATCCGGCCCGCGGCCCGCGCATACTATCGCCTCGGAGGAACATGCCGAGGAGGTTGACGGTGGAACTGCAACTGCGCGACAAGATCGACGACCAGTACACGGTGGTGGAGAAGTACCGGGGCGGGATGAGCGTCGTGTACATCGTTCTCGATGACTTCTCGCACAAGCGCTTCGCGGTGAAGACCGTCAAGGAAGAGATGCTGGGGGACCGCGCAGCCGTGGACCGGTTCGCCCAGGAGGCGCGCACCTGGATGAATCTGGGCCGCCACGAGCACATCGTCGAGGCGATCATCTATCGCGAGATCAAGGGCCAGCCCTTCCTCTTCCTCGAGTACGTGGACGGCGTCAGCCTGGGCGACCTGATCGACACCGAGAACACCATCTATCCCCCCCAGCTTCTGCACTATGCGCTCCAGGCGTGCGAGGGCATGGAGTATGTGCACTCCGCCGAAGTGGGACCCGGCGACAGGGGCGTCATCCACCGCGACCTCAAGCCCGCCAACATCATGATCGACCGCGAGGGCCAGGTGAAGATCACCGACTTCGGCCTCGCCAAGGTCTACGGGGTCTCCACGCGCCTCACCGACGCCGGCATCGGCCTGGGCACCTACGTGTACATGCCGCCCGAGCAGTTCCTGGACGCGGCCTCGGCCGACCGGGCCTCCGACATCTACTCCTTCGGCGTCGTGCTCTACCGCGCGCTCACCGGCGAGTACCCCGTGCGCGGCGACAGCGTGGGCAAGCTCGTGCACAACATCCTCGAGGGCACCCCCATGTCGCCGCGGGAGCTGTGTCCGGAGATGCCGGTGGCGTTGGAGAGCATAGTGCTGAGCTGCCTGGCCAGGAAGCGTGCCGATCGCCCGGCCAGCTTCGCGCGTCTGCAGGAGGCGCTGGCGCGTGTCGTAGACGATGTCGAGCGGGCCTATGCGACTGATGACCTAATGGTGTGTGGCGTGTGTGGCTACCGCACCACCTGGCGGTACACCTCCTGCCCGATCTGTGCCGCCGCCATGGTGCCCGGCTGGATGAGCGATGAGCCTGCGGCCACCGATGCCGCAGCCGCGGGGGAGGCCGAGCAGGCCGATAGCGTGGCCGAGCGCACCCCCGAGCAGTTGGAGCAGTCGGAAGACCTCTACCGCCGCGCGGTCGCGTTGCACCAGGAGGGCGAGTTGCGCCAGGCGTTGGGGCTGCTGCGGCAGGCGACGGACTTGAATCCGCGCTACGAGGAGGCGCGCGCGCTGCTCGATGAGGTGGCGCTGGAGCTGGCGCGCAGTCGCGCCGGACGCGGCCAGCCCGCCTACAACTGGCCGATGCTGCGCGGCAACATCACACGCTCGGGGTATACGCCGGAGGTGGTGGTGCCGCCGCTGGTGCGCCGGTGGCAGGTCGAGGTCGGCTCGTGGGTGCTCAGTTCGCCCACGGTGGCCAACGGGGTGGTCTACGTGGGCGCACGCTGCGAACGCGACGGCTACGTCGGGCGCCTGGTCGCATTGAGCGCGCGGCGCGGAGAGATCCTCTGGGAGATCGGCACCAACTACGAGATCAACACCGGGCCCGCGGTGGTGCGCGGTCGCCGGCTCTACGTCGGCGCCCAGCGGCAGTTGCTGTGCCTTGATGCCACCACCGGTGAACGCGTCTGGGGCCTGCCCACCGATGACCTGGTCGAGACCAGCCCGGGTGTGATCGGCTCAATGCTCTACTTCGCCGACGCCGCCGGGATCGTCTACGCGTTGGCGCTCGACCAGGAGCGAGTGGCATGGCGGACGCCCACCGGCATGCCCATCTTCTCGTCCCCCAGCGTGTGGGAGGGCGCCCTCTACATCGGCTCGACCGACTACATAGTGCGGCGGCTCAACGCCCGGACCGGAGAAATCGAGTGGGAGTTCGCCACCGGCGGCGAAGTGCTGACCACGCCCGCCTATGCGGGGGGCGCGGTCTTCGTCGGCTCCTGTGACCACCGCCTCTACTGCCTCGATGCCGCGACCGGCGCCAAGCGCTGGGAGTTTCAGACGGGCGGAGAGATCCACAGCTCGGCCGCGATCGCCGAGGACACCGCGATCTTCGGCTCCCGCGACGGACGCATCTACGCAGTGGATGCGACCACCGGCCGGCGGCGCTGGCACTTCGACACCGGCGATTGGGTCAACTCCTCACCCGCCATCAGCGGCAGCATAGTCTACTGTGGCTCCCATGACCGCAGGCTCTACGCCCTGGAGATCGACAGCGGCGTGTGTCTGTGGGAGTTCGAGACCGACGGCGAGGTCGCGTCATCGCCGGCGGTGTCGCAGCAGTCGGTCTACGTCGGCAGCAATGACGGCTCGGTCTACTGCTTCCGCGCGCGGGGTTAGGCGGACGCGGCGCGCCCTCACGACCCCGAGCTGTCCCACGCCGGATAGATCA
>CAZTZN010000225.1:0-7251 GCA_964617715.1 uncultured Armatimonadia bacterium
AGCCAGGCACGCGGTTTTCGACCGAGTTCCGCGACCACATGATCTTCAAGCCCGGTCCCGAGGGCGTGGTGTTGGTGCGCAATGAGTTCGGTGACCCGGTGTACGTCGCGGGGCAGGTAGGTCAGGGCCGGGTCATATACTCCGGCTGCTATTACTGCTATGACAGGGCCTTGGAGGGGGCCGAAGCCGAGGTGTTCTGGTCCTGCGTGAAGTGGCTGGCAGGTGAGGGCCTCTCCTACTGGCAACCGCCGGTGACCGACACGCGCCCCCACCCGGCGCTGCGTTGGCCGGAGCGACGCATGTTCCGGTGACGCACGGCGACGAGGCGTAACGGCCGGTCGGAGAGACAACTAAGGAATCACGAAGGAAGAGGCGCCAGACAAAAAGCACCCCTCCCTGTGCATGCAGCGTGCTTCTCGTGAGAACGCCGTCAGGTGTCGGTGGTTATTGTTGGGTGCCGCCGGCGATACCCGCGAGGGCCAGATGCAGCGCGGCAATGAGGTCGGCCGTAACGGGAGGAACCGGCGCTGTAATCTTGAGCAACACGCCCCACTTGCGCGCGTTGGCCGAGAGCTTCTGCAGTTCCGCCTCCGCCGCCCGGTCCGCGGCCGCTATTCCGTACACGCCCTCCGCTTCGGATACCTCATCCTCCCGGGGGTGGGTCCAGCGCTCCAGCAGTTCGCCGATGGTCATGTTCAGGCGATCCTGCAATATCTGTTCGCCCAGGAACCACGCCTGCGGCCGCCCGGTCAGGCGGCTGATGGTGTAGAGCATATCATAGCGCGGCTGACTCTTGCCCGCCTCCCATGAGCGTACCGTCCAGACGCTGATGTCCAGGGCCTCCGCAAACTCCTTCGCCGTTCGATAGCCGGCCTCGCGGCGGGCCTGGGCTATGCGTTCCCCCATCTCCCGTGCCAGATCGGCACGGTCGGGCTCAACTCCGGCTCCATTCACCTCATTGCTTGGCATCGACAACACTCCTCTAACGGTAGCTGTTACGTCACTCGCCCCTCCCCCCGTTCTTATTGTTTTAAGAATGGTACGTCATGTGTATCATATCAGTTTTTCATAATCATGCAACAGTTCAGAAGATGATTATACCGAATTTCTCTGGGCCGAATTTCTCCCGCCCGCGCCGCCGGGCCCGGGCCGACATGGGTTTTCTCCCTCATTCGCGCAACGGGCCTGTCGCTCCGACACGGTGGCGCGCGTTTTCTTACCAGTAACGAAGACCGGCGCAAGGGGGGTGTTGCGCCCGCACCGGAGGACTCTAGCCCCTTGCGCCTATGCCGATAACATACTCGATTGAATCATAACGGCCCAGAGATTGTCAACACTTTGCGGCCATCAGGCGAGGTGGTTGTCGTGGGCCATCAGGCTTACGGTGACCGGGCGACTGATTTTCGCCCGCAGGTGCATCTGAGGTATCTCGAAGACGATCCGGCGCCGCTGGTGTTGCGCCGACACCCGGAGGCGGCGCGACGGCTTGCAGCCGAGCACGCGTGGCTCATCGACCGCATCAGCGATCGATTGGCGGTGGTATGGCCCGAGGGGCTCGATCCGGAGTGGGTGCGGCAGGAGGCATGGCTGGAGCTGCAGCGGGTTGCGGCATGTGTCGAGCGAAGCGAGGAGATGGCGGAAGCGGCGGCGGAGGTGGTGGATGGGCGGGTGCGCGACCTGGTGGCGGGCAGTGAGTGGTATCGGCAGGCGATGGTGGGGCTGGTGCGCCCCCTGTGCGAGGCATGGCGTGGAGCGTGGCTGGCGGGACGACGGCCCACCGATCGGATGTTGTGCACACGCCTGCGGCTGGACGCCACGCAGCTCGGTCGGCGTTTCATGGAGGCGGCGCTGGCCTTCGTAATCGATCCGGCGGCGCTGCTGCCGCCGGGCATGGACGCCCGTTACGGCATAGCGGACCTCGTCGCCGAGCTGCCGGTGGGCGAACAGCTCGCCACCGCGCTCTACTACCACCAGGAGCTTACGCTGCGCGAGATCGGCGAGGTTATGGGGTTCGCTCCCGAGCGCGTGCAGGAGCTGTTGGGGCGGGCGGCGATGTGTCTGGTGGCGCGCGCCGGCCTGGCGGAATGGGCGTCTCGCACTCTGAGCGCCTGAGCGGGCGGGCGCATCTCCGCTTTTTGCAGCCGGCAAGGGCGGCGCATGTGCGCAGCCGCGGCGCAGGGACCCTCCAATCCTGCTCATGCTTTGATCCACGGCGCCGGCCCCTGCCGCCCTTGACACTTGGCCCTCTCCGGGCGCTGAGCGGTGTTCGTTAAAACTTAACTCCCCATTCCGTGTAAGCGTGTTCTCGTGGGAGTAGAATGAACCTGGAGGACACGGGCCGTATCACGAGGACAGGAGGTGTAACGAGCATGCGCAAGGCGCGTGGATTCACCCTCATCGAGTTGCTGGTAGTCATTGCCATCATCGCGATCTTGGCGGCGATTTTGTTCCCCGTTTTCGCCCGCGCCCGCGAGAAGGCACGCCAGGCCAGTTGCGCCAGCAATCTCCAGCAGATGACGTTGGGCATGCAGATGTACGCTCAGGACTATGACGAGACCCTGCCCTTCAGTGTCACCGGGCTGGCGACCGGCCCCCTCTACTCGGTCTTCGATGTTCTGCAGCCCTACATCAAGAACCAGCAGATCATCATCTGCCCCAGTGACGACACCCCGCCCAGCGTGGACCTGACGAGCCTGGGGATGGGGCGGTACAGTTACATCCCCAACACGCAGATCATGCCGGTGTGGATCGTGGGCCTGTCCGTCACCGCTCCGGTGCCGTTGTCGATGGTGTACAAGCCGGCGGAATGCGCGGCCTTCGCCGACGGGGACCTGGATGAAACGCAGCTTCCCGCCAACCTGGTGGTGTACCCTGTTGAGCGACACAACGAGATGGCCAACTATAGTTTCGTGGACGGGCACGTGAAGTCGTTGAGCGAGATACCGGCGGGGCACAACAGCTATCTGCAGGGCAACCCGAACTGATGACGGCGGCGGAGGGGATCGACAGGCGGTCGTACATCATAACGGGAGCGGTCAATCAAGGCCGCTCCCGTTGTTTGATCCGCCGGTGCCGCGCTAAGAGGGCTGAATATCCGCGTCGGGGCCGCGTGAGGGCCACCGCATGCTCAGATCGGTGGCGTTATCATGGGCGGTGAGGCTCAGGGCCTGCCACACCAGCAGGCCACTGGCGGCGATTAAAAATATCAGTAGGGCATACTCGAGTGTGGTCATCCCCTCTTCATCCCGACACAGTCGCCTGAGCAACGCTCCACCTCTTACTCCTGCAGCGGGTCATACCGAACCGCTAAGATGTATATGCCGACGCTCTTGCGTTGCGTCCTCCTCTGCCCCTACCGCCGCCATCACGGCCAGGCATCCACCAAATTATTGACCATGTTGGAGGTGGTGGAGCTCATCAACTGCCACGCCGTCAGCCCCGCGATTGCGATAAGCACGATCAACAGGGCGTACTCCACCGTTGTCAATCCGCTTTCATCGTGCCATAACAGATGCATGACGGGGCCTCTGTAGTCTACGAGCATAACGCCCTTCGCCGCTTTGGGGGTGCTCCCCTTCCCTATTATATCCCACGCATGGCCGAACTTCACTTTTTTGCGAAAAAATAACCAACCTCCTGCTACACAAAGGACACCGACAATCACCGTAAAAAGCGAGCTCCGGCGGCCGCCGCGGGCCAGGCGTCCTGTCGTCAAATTGATGCCGGTGGGGCGTGTGAGCTACTCACCAGGCGTCGCATTACCGAAGCCCCCGCGCACCCGGTACACCTGCATTATGAACTCGCGCGCGCCATCATAGGTGCGGGTGGGAATGTCGGCGACGGGTTGCGGAGCCAGGCCGGCCTGTCGGTAGCCGGCGATAATCTCCCGCCGCTGTTGCGCCGGGATCAGGTCCGGCAGCAGCAGATAGGCGTCGTCGAAGCGCGCCCCGAAGCGGTGCAGAAAGGCTGCGACGCGGAAGCCGTCGTACACCGACGGATCCGCCACCTGCCCGCTTTGCAGCACGGGCCGGTCGGTGTAGAAGCGCACCGGCCAGATGCGGTGGCCGATGATGAGCGTGTCCGGGCTGGTGTTGGCCTCGATCCAGTTCTCGACCGCGGTGCGTTGCGGGGTCACGTCGTGGGACATCATCGCCGCAACCGTCGGCCCCAGCAAGAGCGGCCCCGCCAGCAGCACCACCAGCGGCCACCGGCGGCGCAACACATCGTCAGGAGGCCGGGTCATGGCGATCAGGGCCAGGCCGGCCGTCAGCGTGCAAATGTAGGCGGGAAGAAAATAGCGTTTGGTGGGCGGCTCATCGACCTGCCAGAGGATATAGGTGAGCAGGACGAGGGCGAGCTGCGCCGCGGCGCTGAGCAGGGCGGCCAGGGCCAGGGTGCGCAGGAAGGTGCGGCGCTGCGCGTCAGGGCCGTCTGCGGCGGAGCGCTGCGGGAACGTGTGATAGCCTACGGTGGCGAACAGCAGCGCCAGCAGCACCGCGCCGAAGTCAAGGTATACCGATTGCCCGAGCGCGGCGAAGATCTCCAGCAGCGAACGCTCGCCGGGCGGGCGCGCCGGTCCGAAGGGCGCGCCGGTCAGGGCGATGTTGCGGGCGATCCAGGCGCATATTATCAACACCGCCGCGCCCAGCATGACCGCTCCCGCCGACCGGCGTATCGGCCCGGTGTTCTCATCATTACGGGGAGCCGCCGCCGCGGTCAGCCCCAGCGCCGCGATGATGACGATCCCCGGGTAGCGGCACAGGGCCGCGCCTGCCGTCAGCACTCCCGCGGCCAGCCCCAGCCAGGCGGCACGCCGGGGAGCGTCGGCGGCCAGCGCGGCGGCCATGCACACCAGCGCGCCCAACATCAACGCCGTATAGGGCCCCTCCGACCATGCCCGGAAGGCCACGCCGCACACGAAGATGAGAAAGATGAAGCTCACCGCGCCTGCTATCCCCCACTCCGGGCGGCGCAACCAGAACACCAGCAACAGCAGGGCCGCGCTCCAGCTCACCACCGCCACCACCCAGGCGGCGGTCTGTACCGACGCTCCGGCGGCCATGACGATGGCGAGAGCGAGAGGATAGCCGGGGGGCCAGTAGAGCCTGGGGTCGGGCACGCTGCGGCTGTTGAGGGTGAGGTGGTAGGTGGCGGCGGTGTGTTCGCGCAGCAGCGTGCGCGCGACATCGGTGTAGTGGATGGAGTCGGGAGAGAACTGCATATCCCGACACGCGACCGTCAGGAGCAGCGCGCCACCGAGCGCCGTCCACAGCAGCCAGCGCCGTGAGACGGCATCCCCTGAGCGAGTGGATTGCTCGCGGCCGGACGGCGCCATCCGATCCATCCTCTTCACCCCACGGCCTCACCTTCAGTCTCGCCGACGGTCGATCCGTCGTTCTACATGCTGTTGTACGGCCCCCACCAGGCCCCAGCGGGCGATGAAGTAACGCGCATGACGCAGGCGGCGTTCGATGGTCAACAGGCGCGCGAACAGGCGCCGGTTGCGTCGCTCCAACCTGCTCAGCAGCCGCAGAACGAAGGAGGGCGCAGGCAGGTCGTCGCTGCGGGCCAGGAGCCGCCGCACCTCCTCGTACTCGCCCCGGCGCTGGTGCGCCCACGCCAGGCGCAACAGGCGCTCGCCGTAAGCGTTGGAGAACTCGCGCAGCGTCAGCGGCGACCGATAGCCCTCGTGCTCCACGCGCGGGTCCATCTTCTCCACCACGCGCAACATGTCGCGTTCGCGCTCGATTACGCTTCCCCCCGTGACGGTCTGCCCCTCACGCATGTAAACATACAGCGGCTCATTGAGCACCGCCAGCGGATAGCCGGCGGCCATCATGCGACAGAACAGATCGAGGTCCTCTCCGCACACGATATCCTCGTCGTAGCCGCCCAGCTCCCGGAAGACCTCGGTGCGCATGAGCATCGACGCCGAGATGGGGTTGCGATCCCCCTGCAGCAGCTCGAACACGGTCGGCTGGCGCACCTTCGGCCCCTGCAGGCCCTGCCACAGGTACGAGCGCCTCTCCGTCACGACGATGCCGTTGGTGGCGACCGCCCCGATCTCGGGTCGCTCCCTGAACACCGCGAGCTGACGTTCGATCTTATCGGCCACCCACCGGTCATCGGCGTCAAGGGGCGCGATAAACTCCCCCGAAGCGGCCATCGCCGCCGCATTGCGCGCCGCCGCCGGACCGGCGTTCTTCTGTTCGAGGTAGATCGCCTCCGGACAGATCTCCTGCACCACTGCGGCGGTGTCGTCGGTGGAGCCGTCATTGCAGACGACGATCTCGATGTTCGGGTAGGTCTGCTCCCGGATCGATGCGATGGCCTCCGCGATGGTGTCGGCGCAGTTGTAGGCCGCAATGATTGCGCTCACCAGCGGCCCCTGCGCCTTCGCGTCGGTCATCGCGCCATCACCTGCGCCAGCAGGTCGAAGTTGCGGCGCGCCGCGGCGAGGCTGTCCGCAACCGGCACCGTGGCCTGGGGCAGCCCGCCCTCCACCAGGGCCATCAGGGCGTCGGTGAGTGGGCCCGCCGCGAGGCCGTCGGTGGGCAGCAGCGCATCATCGGGCAGCCCGATCATCTCGGCGAAGCCGGCGACCTTGGGATGGTAGCCCAGCGCCAGCAGCGGCGTGCCGGAGATGTAGGCGAAGACGGCGGCGTGGAGGCGGAAGGAGAGCATCCAGTCACAGGCCGCGACCTCGGCCAGGGTCTCGCGCGCGTCGGAGGCGTAGGGAAAGATGATGGTGCGCTCGGGCTCCCGCAGCCGCTCGCGCACCCTGCGCGCCGCCCACAGGTCCCCGACCTCGCCGCGGTGGAAGCAGATGAACTTGATGAGCAGCTCCGGATGCGCGGCCATGACCGCGTTCAGCGCCGCGGCGATGGCGTCATGAACGGCGAAATCGCGCTCCCGATCCTGCGCGATGGCGTGATAGAAGGGATTGGTGGACACACCCAACACGGGCCGGTCGGGACGATGACGCGGTGGCAACGGCTCCTCGGCCAGCAGCAGCGCCAGGTCTCCGGTGACGTGCACCTCCCCGGTGGCTCCGATCTCTTCGAGCAGGCGCAGCGATGCGCGGTCACGCAACGTCATCAACGTCGCCTGCTCCACGATGCGGCGCGTGCGGGCGGCGGCGCGGCTGCCGTGCAGCGGCCCCACGCTGACCCCCAGGTACACCCGCGCGGTCCCGGCCAGGCGGGCCAGCGCGGACATGCGCAGATGCGTGCTGAGGATGCGGCCGTGTTC
>CAZTZN010000226.1:0-7225 GCA_964617715.1 uncultured Armatimonadia bacterium
CATGAACACGCTGAGAGAGCAGTACCAATGGGCGACTTGATAGCAGCACCCACACCGGCATCGCCATGACCGCCGCCCATGCCGATCTCGCGGACCATCCCACCGGGATCACGGATGCCGAGCTGTTCGCGGCGATGCACCTGCAGCGGATCGGGCTCGAGTGGGGCGTCAGCCGGATCGTGGCGGGCTGACCCCGCAGCGCGACGGTCAGCCCGCAAGGCTGCGTGCCATCGGGAGTTCGCCTTCAGGGAGCGCCGCGGCGGTAGAAAGCGGGGCGACGCTGCTGCGACCGGTCGTCGCGAGGCGGATCGGGCTTGCGCGCGGTATCATCCCCCGGCTTCTCCTGATCATCGCGCGGCGAGGGCGTGGGCAGCGTGATGAAGCCGCGCGACGGTCGCTCCTCCCGACGCGGCCTCGGGCGGACCGTGGTGAAGCGCCGATGCTCCGGGCGCTCATACCCGGGCGCGAAGGGGTCGCGGTAGCCAAAGTGCGGGTACGAGCGCGCCTGCAGCGGCGGCCAGTGCCAGTTCCAGTCGAAGTCCCACGGGTCGGCCCGGTACAGGACCCGCACGGCGGGCTCGGTACGCTCGATCTCGATGACGGTGGTGCGCGGCGGCATGGTCGCGACCAGCAGCCGCACCGTGCAGTCGCGCACGCCCTCGCCCTCCCAGGAGAAGTCCGGAAGCAGCCTGCCCTCACGGGTGGCGATGAAGGCGCCCTGCAGCGTCAGCTCGGGCGTGGGGGCGGGGGCCAGTGTGGTGGCCGGCTCCTCAGCCATGAAGCCGCACGAGAGGCTGCGCAGCAGCCAGTCCCCGTCGCTGCGCAGCGACACCACGTACTCGTAGCGCGCGCCCTCGATCAGACACCACCGGTCGAGCACGCTGTCGTCCTCGAGGGGTGCCCAGGTGATCATCGCGATCCGTCCGTCCTCGGGCGACTGGAAGAGGCCGGTTACGCGGATCTGCAGCGTGTCGGGCCAGTGCATGGCCTGCCGAACCTCCCGCAGCCCCACCGCGATCGAGTCGGCGGCCTGGGCCGAGACCAGACCCGCCAGCACGACCACCAGGACGGACATCGTCAGCCAACGTGCGCAGCTCATGGTCATCCCGCTCTCCAGCGGCCCGCAGTCCGGTGGGCCGGCGATGGTGAGCCTTGCCGGCCCTGTCTACTATCGCCTATAGTATACCACATCTGCCGCGAGAGTCTACATGCTGAAGCGATTTCCCGGGCGGCGGGGCCGGCAAGGACTCCCTCACCTTCATCGCGAAAGGTTTTGCATACAAGCACGCGTGACCAGGAGAGCGGCACGATGAGAGTGACCGCAGCACTCGGACTGGTGATCGCCATGACCGCCGCGTACGGCGATGTCGCGGACCATCCCACGCAGATCACGGACGCCGAGCTGTTCGCGGCGATGGACCTGCAGCGGCCGGGGCTCGAGGCCGTGCGCGCCGCCGTCGAGGCCGAGGACTGGCCCGCCGCCGCGCAGGCCTGGGCCGACTACTTCCGCGCGCGCGAGACCCCCACGCCGCACTTCCGGCGTGACACCTGGGCCGACTGGGTGCGCGCCACCCACCCGCAGCTCGTCGAGCCCATCATCGCCGAGGCCAACGCCATCGGCGCCGGCGACATCTCCCACGGCCCTTACGTCCTGCGCGTCGAGGGCCGCGAGATCAAGTGGCTCGAGAACCCGACCCGGGATACTAACTACGTCTCCGCCGTCGGCTCGCAGTGGTTCCTCAACTGCCTCGGCCGCGCCTACCTGCTCACCGGCGACGAGCGCTACGCGCAGACCTTCGCGTGGATCTTCGACTCGTGGTACGACCACCAGGACGCCATCCGCGAGACTCAGGGCGGGCTCGGCTTCGACCCCATGTTCCGCGCCTACTACCCCGGCATCCGCGCCCGCATCCTCGCCGACAACTACTACTGCCTGGCGCGCAGCGATGCCCTCACCCCCGAGTTGCACCTGAAGATCATGAAGCAGCTCCTCGGCTGCGCAGCGTGGCTCTACGCGCACAACTCACGCGGCTACACGCGCGGCAACCAGCAGGTCGCGGCCGTGGTCGGCTGCGGGATCATCGGCCTGGTCTTCCCCGAGTTCCGCGACGCCGAGGCCTGGGCCGAGCTGGCCGAGCGCCGCATGAGCGAGCACCTGCTCGACGACTTCTGCGCCGACGGCGGCCACCGGGAGCTGTGCACGCAGTACCACAAGACCGTGCTGCGCGATATCGGCTACGTGGCGCTCACCGCCGAGGCCAACGGGCGCGAGGGGCTGTTCGGCGATCCCGAGGCCGGCCCGGCGCTCGAGCGCGCCTGCGAATGGCTGGCGAAGCTGGTGATGCCCACCGGCGAGACGCCGGCACTGCACTCGGCGGTGTTCGCGACCGACTACGCCGTGCACCTGGAGCTGGCCGCGCGCCACTTCGGCCGCGGTGACTTCGCCTGGCTGGCCAATCGCTTCTGGGAGCGGGGCGGGGCGCCCAACCAGAAGTCGCCGTTCGCGCTCGCCAACTACATGGTCGCGCCGCCCACCGACTCCGCGCCGATGCCCGCGCCCGAGCGCCCCGAGTGGTTGAGCGTGCATCTCGCCGAGTCGGGCTTTGCGGTGATGCGCACCGGCTGGGAGGCCCGGGATCGCTACCTGGTCGCGCAGTACGGCTGGGCCAATACCGGCCACGCGTACCCCGGCGCGCTGCACTTCATCTACGAGGCCAACGGGGAGCTGGTCGCCTGCGCACCGGGATCGCCGCGCAGCTACCGCCACCCGGCCTACGCCTACTGCCACACGACGCCCGCGCACAACTGTATAACTATCGACGGGGGAAGTTACCCGGACCTGAACGGTATCGCGCCCGGCGGGACCTGCGAGCTGCTTGCGGACCTGCCCGGCGCCTGGCTCTTCAGCGGTTCGCACGAGGGCTACCTCGAGGTCAAGGGCGCGACCATCCGCCGCGACATCCTCGTCATCAAAGACGGGCCGATCCTCATCCGCGACCGCGTCGAAGGCGGCGAGGGCCACGCGGCGCAGTGGAACTTCCACTCGCCGCTGACGATGACGGTCGAGGATGACCGGAGTGCCCGTCTCTCGGGGGACACCGGCTATGCCCTGCGCCCGGCCCGGCCCGCGGAGATCACGGAGGTCACGCGCGAAGAGCGCTGGGAGGCGGTGCTGCCGCACGACTGCCAGCCCGAGGACTGCGGCCGCGAGGTGTCGGTGCTGCGCTGGCACAAGCCCATCGGACCGGACGGGGCGCGCTTCGCGGTGGCGCTGTTCGAGGGCGACGGGACCATCGAGCCCCTCGGCGACGCCGCCTTCGCGCTCACTCGAGGCGGGCGGCGATGGATGGTGCTCTTCGGCGACGAGGGCCGGCGCGTCGAGGCCGAGGGCGTCGGCGCCATCGCGCGCTGCGCCTGCGTGGAGTTCGCCGGCGACGAACCGACTCGCGCCTGGATCTTCGAGGGCACGCGCCTCAGCATCGGCGACCGCCGGTGGCTGGCCAGCCAGGAGGCGGTCACGCGCGAGCTGCGCGAGGCCGGCCGGTGAGACCGAGAGGTGTCGTCAGCCTCGCACCACCACGGCCACACCGTGCGGGGCGAGCGCGATGGTCGGCCGGGCAAGGCCCGCGGGCGGCACGCCGTACGCGATCTCGTCCTCACCCACATTGCGGTAGTCGCCGCGCTCGTGCGCCACGGGCAGTTCGATGCTGGTGGTGCGCAGCGGACCGTCGCCGGGCATGCGCAGGGCCACGCGCGTGGTCTCGTCCGTGAGATTGCACACCAGCAGCGCGACCGCGCCATCATCGCGCCGCACCGCCAGGCACTCGACCGCCCCGGCCGCATCACCCACGACCGCGCAGCGCACCGGCCGCCCGCCCACGATCTCCTCGCGGATGAGCTTGAGCGCGAAGTACGCTCCGGTGTGCCAGATGACGCCCTCGCGCTTGAGGATCAGCCCGAAGCCGCCGCCCGAGGCCTTGAAGAACGCCGCCCCGGCCGCGCCCGGCGTCTGCGCCAGCTCGATGACCACCTTCGCGACCGTCTGCGCGCCGCGCTGCATGAAGTTCATGCCGTGGCCGCCGGCGGTCGCGTTGTACTCGGTCAGGAACGTAGGCTTGCCGTAGGCCCGAAAGAGCTGCCGCGCGGCGCGGCCGTAGTCGTACTCGAAGCCGTAGTTGTGCCAGGTCAGCAGGTCGAGGCGGTCACGGCCGACGCCCGCCACGCCGTTGACGCCGTCGATGAACCAGTCGAGATACCAGAAGCGCCCTTCGCGGTCGAGCTGATTGTGTGACCACGAGGTCTCGGGCCCGCCCAGCGCGATGCGCCCTTCGGGGTCGGCGGCGCGCACCCCCGCGTGCATCGCCAGGTAGAGCCGCTGCAGCACCCCCTCGTCGATGGGCCGGATGGGCTCGCCCGCCGCGAAGCGCGCGTTGGCCTCCGCGCCGTAGACCCACATGCGCCAGCGCACCGAGTTCTGCGCCACTCCGCCGCCGTCGGTCTCGTTGCCCAGCGTGATCATGGTTGCGCGCTCGCGCAGCACCGGATCGGCCAGCATATGCGCGGCCAGCAACTGCATGTACAGCGCGAAGCGCGCGCACAGGCGCTCGAAGCGCTCAACATCGCCGATGCGGTTGCGGTCGAGCCCGGCCCAGTCCACGAACGCCTGGTAGTCCACGACCTCCCCCGAGGTCAGGTCAATCAGCTCGCCCGCGTGCCGGTCATGCCACCGGAACGGGCCCAGCCACACCGGCGGCACCGGCTCGTTGAGCATGATGCGCACACCATCGCCCAGCCGCGCGATGCCGTGCAGGTACCGGTCGAACTGCGCCCAGCTCTGCGCGTCGGGCGCGAGCTGCGCGCGCAGCCACTGCGCGAAGGCCGCGTCGTGAGCGGGCGCGTCGTGGGGCGGGTCGAGGTCGTGCAGCCCGCACTCGGGCGCGTTGATCCACTGGCGGATCAGGCCGACGTTGAGCGGCCGCAGCGCCTCCCAGTTCCCGTTGGTGCCCGGCGGGGTGACCGCATAGCGCGCGACGGCCTCCGGCTCGGTGTGCACGGGCAGGTTGATGCCGACCATCATCGGCGACACCGGCCCGACGGCCTCCAGCGGCCTCGCCGGATCGACGGTCACGGTGACCGGCGCTGCGACCGCGCAGGCGAGGCCGAGGCTGAGCGCGAGCAGGGCAACCGTGATCGGCAGACGCATGGCGTGGCCTCCCTCCGCTCCCGGGCGGACGCGCAAACACTTCGCCCCCACCCGCCGCGCTCCTGCCGCAATCGCGGGAGGTGATCGCACCGGCCTCATCGAACGGATGCGCGAAGTTGCGTTCGAGCATGTGGATGAGGCATAATGCGTGGGTGAGCATGTTGCGAGGACATGGAGGGGAGTCAGACATGGGATTTGAGGTCGGTCAGATTGCGAAGTTCCGCCTGGACGATTCGGACGACCCCGGATGGGCAAGGGTGCGCATCCTCAAGCGAGTGAAGGGCGTTGTTGGCTTGCCGACGTATCGCGTGGAAGTTCTTGAGATTCTGAAGAAAAGTTCGTGTACCGCCCGCAGGTGCGGAACTAAGCTGACCGTGGCGGCTATCGACTTGGCCGGCGACATCAGGCTGTTCCCCGAGGAGGAGGTGGCCGCAGCGGATGGCGATTGATATGAGGACCGTCCTGCCGGCCGAGACCTTGTACACCCAGTGCGATGGCGTCTCGCTGCACCTTGGGGACTGCCTGGAATTGCTCCCGCAGATCCAGCCCGAGACCTTCGACATGGTCTTCGCCGACCCGCCGTATCTTCTGTCCAACGACGGCATTACGTGCCATGCGGGGCAGATGGTCTCGGTGAATAAGGGTGAGTGGGACCGATCGCGCGGCGTGGAGCAGGACCACGAGTTTGTCCTGCAGTGGCTTGCCGCCTGCCAGCGGGTGATGAAGCCCGACGCGACGATTTGGGTGTCGGGGACGCAGCACATCATCTACTCTGTCGGCTTCGCGATGCAGAAACTGGGCTTCAAGATTCTGAATGACATCGTGTGGTACAAGGTTAACCCGCCCCCCAACCTCAGTTGTCGGTACTTCACGCACTCAACTGAGATCGTGCTGTGGGCCGCACGCGACGCCGACTCCACACATCAGTTCAACTATGAGGAGATGAAGGCCCTCGACAACGCACCGTTTGACGCAGCCGGGAAGCAGATGAAGAGCATCTGGGCGATCATGCCGCCCAGGCGTGAAGAGAAGGAGTTCGGCAAACATCCGACCCAGAAGCCGCTCCGGCTGCTGAACCGCATCATCCGCGCGAGCACAGTCCCCGGCGACTTGATCCTCGATCCCTTTGTGGGGTCCGGAACGACGGCTCTGTCGGCCCTCCTGAACGGGAGGCGTTGTGTGGGGATAGACTCGTGTGAGGATTACCTACAGAGGGCCGCATTTCGCCTGACCCAGCGGCCTATGCCCCGGTTCTTCCGGGAAGAGGCATAGCGGAGGCGACGAAGGTGACGCCGAGGGACACCAGGACAGGTGCCGTGCTTGAGCAGATGATCCTCCCCGCTCTCCGGCAAGGAGGGTACACTTACAAGCTACAGGTCGATATAGGTGACCGTCTCGGGACGGGGCGGCACAAAGTGGATGCTGTCGCACAAGGCGCAGGTCAGGAGATCCCGATCTCTCTGAAGTGGCAGCAAGTGTCGGGTACGGCGGAGCAGAAGGTGCCATACGAGATCATCTGCCTGGCCCACGCGATCCATAGCTCAGACGGGCGTTTCCGCAAGGCATACCTCGTGCTAGGGGGGAACGGATGGAAGCTGCGCGATGCGTACATCAGGGGGTACTTCGACGAGTACCTAAGGCGATGCGAGGCTGTCGAAGTCATCAGGCTGGAGGATTTCGTGGCGAAGGCTAACAGGGGCGAACTGTGACATGCGGGGTATCTCACGGAAAAGGGGAGAGCAGAGATGCTGGCAGTCCAGGTGCAGAGCGTACTGCTAATCGTGCCGCAGGCTGATCAGGCCGCCGCTTACCCGGGAGGAATCAGGCCGGGCTACTACACGCGCAACCAAGTTGTTGCACTCCTACGTGAACACAAGGACGATCCGGATGCGATCCAGTTCATAGCCGACATGCTAGAGGAATAGCGCTGGCGAATCCGGCGGCAGACATGCACCGGCGCGGTACGAGAGTGCCACGGGACTTCCGCATCAGCGGGTCGGACGGTGCGCATCGGGCGTTTCT
>CAZTZN010000227.1:0-7220 GCA_964617715.1 uncultured Armatimonadia bacterium
TCGCATGGGCATCGATGAGGCGCTGGCCTCGGGGCCGTTCGTGACCACCATGAATGATGCCCTCTCGCTGCTCATCTACTTCGGCATCGCGACCGCCATGCTGGGCTGGCTGGTGGTCTGACCGGCGAGGTCGGCTACTCCTCCACCAGCACCACGCGGCACGGGGCGGCGCAGCTCTCCTCGACCTTGAGCGGCAGCGCAATCATCTTCACGCGGTCCGCGCGCACCGCACCCAGGTTCACCAGCGGCGCCAGCAGCAGCACACCCTGGCCGAAGAACTCGGGCCAGAAGCCCTGCGGGTCGGTCCACGAGTCGAAGCGCGGCACGTCGCCGCACATCACGAAGGGCTCGTGGTCAAGGATCCAGCGCATCGCCTCGTAGCTGAACCACGGGCAGTTGGAGACGAAGTCCGGCGCGTTCCAGTGGCTCTCCCAGCCGGTGGCGACGATGATCGCATCACCGGGGTTGATGGCCACCCCGCACGCCTCCAGCTCCGCGCGCTCGATGCGATGGTCGGGCTCGCAGGGCACGCGCAGGATGGCGGCGTCGCGCCAGAGCAGCTCGTGCACCGGAACCTCGATCAGCGCCGGCCCGTCGCGGTCCACGTGCAGCGAGGTCTCCAGGTAGGTGCCGGTCTGCGCGCCCAGCTCGAAGCGCCACGAGTAGGTCACGTGCTCGAGGAAGTCCGGCTGCGGAATCTCCTCGATGACCACCTCGGGATAGGGTGGGCCGTAGGTCCACATGCCGGTCTCGATCGGCCCGGTGACGTCGATGACCCTCACGTCGTTCGCCTCCCTCACTCCAGCGGCACCTGCACCCGCCGCCCCTCCTCGGCCGACACATAGGCCGCGTAGATGACCGCCACGACATCGCGCGCGAGCGTCCAGCCCGACAGCGGCTCACGGTCGTGCGCCACGCACTCGATGAAGTCCTGGATCTCCTGATGGTAGCCCGACGCCCAGTGCTCGTCGGGCGAGGCGAAGTTCCAGCCCGCGCGTGTCGAGATCTTCTCGGCCAGGTACTCGTCGCCGAAGGCGTCCTCGTCCGGGCCGTAGACCACGCACTGGTTGTTGGGGTTCATGTTGCACTCGATGCGGCCCTGCGAGCCGAAGATCTGGACGTAGTTGTAGATGCCGCCGAGCACCACGTCCGAGCTGGTGACCTGCGCGACCGAGCCGTCCTCGAAGGTGATCAGGATCGAGCCGAAGTCCTCGCAGTCGGCCAGCTCGCCGGTGAGGTAGCGCCGATCCTCGGCCTTGAACCGCTCCATGTCCAGCAGGCGTGCGGTCTCGGCGACCACGGAGTGGGGGCGGATGGGCGCGCCGTCACGCGCCAGGCCCTCGGCCTGCTTGAGGTAGAGCACGCCGCCGACCGGGTGGGAGCCGGTGCGCAGCAGCGAGCCGCCGCCGGCGAGCCGCCAGTACCTGGCGTAGCTGGCATGCGAGCCGTTGTGCGACTCCTCGGCGACCATGCGCATGATAGTGCCTGCGCCCGCCTCGATGAGTCGGCGCGCCTTCTGCAGCGCCGGCGCGTAGACCCAGTTCTCGGCGTACATTACGCGGATGCCCGCGTGCTCGACCTCGGCCTGCACGTAGCGGCACTGGTCGAGCACCCAGTCCATCATGTGGCTCTTGGCGACGGTGTCGCCGATCAGGTCCTCCTCGCCCAGCCCCAGCTCGCCGGTGTAGCCGGTGAGGGGCTTCTCAACGATCACGTGTTTGCCCGCGTGCGCCGCCTGCACGATGTACTCGGCGTGCACGTAGGTGGGCACGCACAGGTCCACCACGTCGATGTCCTCGGCGGTAAGCATCTCGGCCAGGTCCCCGTAGGTGGCAGGGATGCCGTGGCGCTGCGCGAACCGGGCGCGACTGTGCTCGCGCTGGGAGGTGACCGCGACCACGCGCGCGTTGATGCCGGCGACGCGCCCGAAGGCCTCGGTGTGGAAGTCGGCCGCGAAGCCCGCGCCGACCATGCCGATGCGGATCTCGTCCATTCGGTGGCTCCTCGCTTCCGTGCGGTGTCGGTGGGCTGCGTCCATGCGACGACGGTTGCGCCCGGGCGCGCGCGTCAGGGCTGACCTGGCGGCGGCGCGGGCTGGGGCAGCCGGGCGCGCGGCGGCAGTCGCGGCGGGTCGCCCGTGCGGTAGACCGCGAAGTAGTAGACCAGCGCGCCGATCCAGCGCGTCAGCAGGATCAGGATGCACCACACGCCCTGGGTGTTGCGGTCCGGGAAGTCGCGGTGCACGCAGTCCCAGATGGCCAGCGCCGACGCCACGACCGAGCCGATCGCCATGAGCAGCATGGCCGCGAAGAAGATCAGGTAGAACACCCAGAACGCGGCCATCGCGCCCAGGGCCGCGATCGGCGCGAAGATCAGCGGCGCCAGCTCCTCGGGTGTCACCTGGTCCTGCCCGCCACCGTCGCCATCGCCGTGCGCCGGCGCGACCGGTGCCGACAGGCACACGATCAGCGCAGCCGCCAGCACCATCCATGCGATTGTTCGGCCGTGCATCGATCCGCCGCCTTCCCGCGCCGGGCTACCCCGGCATGGCCTCCTGCAGCTTCATGATCTGCTCGGCGATGATCCATCGGTACACGTCGAAGTCGCCCGCCGGCCAGAGCCCGTCATACATGTACCGGTCTTGGACGTCGATGGCATTCCACACGTAGTCCAACTCGCGCTGCGCCTCATCCGCCGCCGCGGTCGCCGCGGCGTTGCCCGAGGCGCGGGCTTGCGCGATGAGCTGTTCGAGCGTGTACACGTAGCGGTAGTCGTCATGGCCCTCGCGGTAGGACTCCCAGATGGTCACGCTCATCGGCGTGCCGTCGGGCTCGTGACGCACCAGGAAGTCCATGGCCGCGCCGGTCAGGTAGTTGAGCGGGTCGCTGGTGGTCGAGGAGTAGATCCACGGGATGAGCGCCACGAAGCCCGAGCGCCAGAAGCCGAAGCCGTAGGTCATGCGCCCCCCGCGCACCGTGGTGTGGTCGTTCTCGCCGCAGGACTTGTTGGGGTAGCACCAGTACTGCACGTCGCGCGCGGCCATGTCGGCCAGCACGGTCTCGCGGTCGGGCAGGAAGGGCTGGGTGCACCACACGTCGATGACCGGCATGAGCGGCTGGAAGGCTTCGTGGGTCGGGTCGGCGGTGAGGTAGGTGGGACCGCCCCCGGCCCTGATCGCCTCCATGGTGATGCGCACCAGCTCGACCGAGGCCGCGTCGCGTCCGGGCTCGTCGATGGGGTAGTAGAGGAACACCGGCCAGCCGTACTTCTCGCGCTCGCTCTCAATGAAGCGCGTCATGGCGGTCAGCTCGGCGGCATATTCCGGCGGCGGCGTCTTTGCATTGCCGGTGTGCGAGCCCCAGCTCTCCCCGTCCATGTACTTGCGGTAGATGCCGCTCGCGTTGATGCTGGTCACGTAGGGCCCGGTGAAGCCGTAGCGTTCGCACATCTCGAGCTTGGCCCGCAGCACCGTCCAGTCGGCCTCGAACTCGCCGGCGTCGTTGGCGGTCGGGCACCAGGCGCTGAGCACCACGTTGCGCATCCCGTGCGCCACCAGATCCTCGTGCTCGGCAGCGGCCTGGCGCAGATAGTACTGCTTCGACACCTCGTCGCTCGCGCGGCTCCACTTGTCCAGCGGGTGGCGATAGTACATGCCGTAGATCTTCGTGGGGTCGTCCTGCAGCGCGATGGGCAGCACGCGCAGGCGGACCGGAACGTCGATCCGCCCGCCGGCATCGTCGCTGATTGTCAGCCCGCCCCCGTAGATACCGGGCGCAGCGTCCTCGGGCACGCGCACGGTCAGCCAGAAGCGATGCGTGGCGCCCTCCGTCAGTCCGACCGGGGCGGCCGGGTCGTAGATCTCGCGCTGGTGGAACATCCACATCGGCTCCAGCACGTCGGGCACGATACGGTAGACGCCCATGCCCACGTAGTTGGGGCGCGCGCGCATGTAGCGCACGTGGCGGATGTCCACGTCGCTTGCCCCCAGCGGCCCCTCGCCGGTGAGGCCGACGGTGAAGTCCTCCACATCGCGCAGCAGATGCACGCACACGGTGATCGGCTCGTACTCGCCCGGTGAGGCGAAGATGCGGATCTCGCTGCCGATCTCCTCGGCGCGCGGAGTGGTGTTGGGCCAGATCACCTCGGGCCACGGTCGGTGGAAGACCACCCAGCCGCGCTCGCGGTCCGCCGCCGACAGCTCCGGCATGGGCTCGGGCGCGGGTGGCGGATCCAGCTTCCAGTTCGCCTGCTGCTCGGGCGGCAGGAAGAACACCCACTCCTCCAGCGGGTCGATGATCTCGCGCTCCACCTGGGCCCACTCGGCCGGTGATGCGACCAGGATGCAGCTCACCAGCCAGCGGTTGGCGGGCGTGAGGCCGATCTCGAGCCGGCCATCCTCGGTGCCGCCCAGCAGGCGCACCGGCCGGTGCTGCCGGCCGCCGTCGAGTTGCACGTGCGCCGCATCGGGCTCCCGCAGCGGCGTACCATCGACTTCCCCCGCGCGCAGAGCCGCCTGCGAGGTGGTCTGCGTTACTGAGACCTGGAAGTCCCAGACGTAGTAGCGCTCCCGGTCGCTGGTGCCGCACAGCAGGTAGACACGGTACTCGCCCGGCGGCACGTCGATCAGGAATGCGTTGTCGCTGTCGCCCATCACGCAGTCCTCGGTGATGGCGTTGGTCCACATCACCGGTGGAGCGGGGCTGCCGCGGCGATCGCCCATCTCCTCGAACACCTGGACCTGCTCGGTGAGGCCCTCGGCGGTGCGCCAGCCGAAGCCCCTGTCCGGCGAGTACACGTCGGCGGCGGTCACACGCGTTGCGCCTTCGTAGAGCTTGGAGTCGGCTGTGCCCATGTCGAAGAAGCGCATCTCAGCCCAGGCTCCCGACACCATGATGAGTGAAGCTGTGAGCAACATAGAGCCCCGAAGCGTCATCATTGCTCCACCGCCTCCCATGGGGATGACACCACGCGAACGGTCTCCGTCAGCTCTCGATCGCTCCCCGCGACCTTCGCCCGCACCTGGTACTCGCCTGTCGTCGCTCCGCCCTCAACCGGCAGGGGGATGGTGGTGACGCCCGCCGCCAGAGGCACCGAGGCCTGCTGCACGATCTCGCCGGCGCGCACCAGCCCGACCTCGACCTGCGCGGTGGCGCCGTCCTCCAGGCCGGTCATCTCCACCGCCACGCGCAGCACGGGCACGTCGGCGTAGAGCACCTGATTGAGCGGCTGGACGGCGATGATAGTGGGTTCGGCGTAGCGCAGGAGCTTGAGGTCGTCGATCCAGAAGTCAACCACGTCGCCGTCGCGGTAGTTCGATTCGGAGATGAAGAACTGGACCGCGGAGCAATCGGTGGCGTTGGGCAACGCCGCGATCGGGAAGCGGAAGTGCACCCACTCACCCTTGGTCGCCTCGCTCAGCGTCGCGGTGAAGCTGCTGCTCCTGTCGGGGCAGCGTACGATGAAGCCCAGTGGCGTGGCCGGCAGGCGCTCGCGTGAGGTGTCGGCGTAGAGCCAGAAGTCGATGAAGTCCCAGCGGCTCCAGTCGCGCTCACCCTCGGGGATGCTCGTGTAGGTGCGCGGCCAGCCGATAGGGTAGTCAGGCTGGCCGGTGCTGAAGTTGACGTCGATATGAAAGTGCATGGCCCGCCCGGCCCGCGCATGCAGGTCGTCCGGCTCCATGGTGGCCTCGGCGGGGGTCCAAACCGAGGCGCTGTCGCCGTCGGCCAGCACGCGCTCCTCCATCGGCGGGTCGTCGGTCTGCGCAGTGGTGGGTGCCGAGGAGGCCACCAGCGCGACAGCCAGCAGCGCGGCCGGCAGCAGGACACGGTCGGCGGTCATGGTCCGGTCCTCCTCACAGCAGGCTTGCCCTCACAAACAAGTTCCCGTAGCCACTGGAGATTCCTCTCCGGCGGGAGGCCGCCGGGGTGAGTGCGGGGAACCCGCGCGCGGTGATCATCGAGGACGGGAGGCGCTACCATGGCGGATCTGCGGGTCGGTGTCGTGGGCCTGGGCGGCAATGGTCGGGCCTTCGTACGCGGTTATGCACTGAGCGAGCTGTGCGAGCTGGTCGCGGTGTGCGACCTCAACCCCGAACGCACCGCCGGAGCGGCGGAGCTGGCCGCCGAGGAGGGCGCCGCGCCTGCGCAGTACACCGACCTGGTGGAGATGCTCGAGCGCGCCGACCTGGACGTGCTGTCGGTCCACACTCCCGATCACCTGCACGCGGAACCGTTTGTGATGGGCCTGGAGGCCGGCTGCCACGTGCTGGTGGAGAAGCCCATGGGCAATACCATTGAGGACCTCGAACGGATGACTGCGGCGGCGCGCGACAGCGACCGCAAGACGCTGGTCGGCCACATTCTGCGCTTCAACCCCTTCTTCGCCGAGGTACACCGGCGCTGCGCGGCAGGTGAGTTGGGTGAGATCTTCTACCTCGAGGCCGACTACTTCCACAACCTCATCCGCCAGGCCGCGCCCGAACGCACGAACCGGTTCATCGGCAACATTAACTGGTGGCTGGACCACGAGAAGGTCATCGTCGGCGGTGGCGCGCATCAGTTCGACCTGCTGCGCTGGTACGCCGGCTCGCACTGCGTCGAGGTGTGCGGCTACGGCAACTCCATCGCATTCCCCGCGATGAAGCACCACGACTGCATGTGCGCGGTGTTCCGGATGGCCTCGGGCGCGGTCGCCAAGGTGGGGGCGGCCTACGGCGTGGTCGGCCCACGGCCGGAGCTGTGCAACCTCGAGGTCTACGGCACCAGGGGCACCGTGCGCGGCGGGGTGCTCATCACCGGCGACGAGCACGAGCCTGAGGTCGAGGACCTGCGGACCGAGTACTCGGGGCATCCCTTCGAGCCGGAGATCGAGCACTTCCTGCGCTGCATCATCGACGACAGCGAACCGCTGATCGACGCCTTTGCGGGAGCGAACTCCGCGGCGCCGACGATCCTCGCGGCCGAGTCAGTCGCGGCGGGCGGGCGACCGATGGAGGTGCCGTACTTCGCGCGGTAGGTGCCGCCGACAGGAGTGTCGGCGGCACGGGCCGTAGCCTACTCCCCATGCAGCCGCGTCATCTGCGCCAGGTTCATGGTGCGCAGCCCGCGCAGCGCCGGGACCTGGCAGACCAGGACCAGCATGATCGTGAAGAGGGTCGACACCACGAAGGTCCAGGGCGAGATGTAGAAGGTGATCGAGAAGGTCTCGCTCTCCCACAGCTC
>CAZTZN010000228.1:0-7186 GCA_964617715.1 uncultured Armatimonadia bacterium
CTTCCTCTTCACGCCAGCCGACGCTGCAACCCGCAACGACCGGACGGTGCTCGCTCCAGCCGCTCGCAGATACCATGCTGGCAGACTGCCCGTCGTTCCACATGACGGTGCCGTCAGGGGCGATGCGCTGACCAGCGACCTCCCAGTCTCCTGCATACTGCCCGGTCCGCGCCACGGCCTCAAAGATCACCAGGACGCCGCCCTCATCGTCGGGAGCGATGCAGGGGAACCGTTCGAGATAGTCCGTTGAAGCCGATACGACCAACGGCCCGTTCTCATCTCCCCACATGGGCCGGCCGTCGGCCGAGATGCGCTGGGCCAGAACGTCTACGTCACCCGCGTACTCCGAGCCCTGCGGCCATTGCGCCTCGAAGGCGACAAAGGCGCCGCCTGCGCCGTCACTGAGCGCGCAGACCCCATGTTCATGGGCGACACTGGCTGAGACTATGACGGGAGATTCGCCTCCGTTCCACAGCAGCTCACCCCGGGGGGAGACTCTCTGCGCCAATATCTCCCAGTCGCCGGCGAACTGCCCCTCCCGCGCTGCTCCCTCACAGATGACCACGGCGCCTCCCCTGCCATCCGAGACCACCACCGGCGCGCGCTCCAGGGCGGCCGAGTTGAATACGGCGACCGACCTGTCACCGTTCTCCCACAGGAGCCGACCGTCCGCCGATACCCGTTGCCCGAGAATATCGAAGTCACCGGCGAACTGTCCGGTGGGAGCCTCAGCCTGGAAGAATATCAATGCGCCACCCTCACCGTCGGGCACCGCGACGGGACGGGTCTCCTGCCAGTCACTGGCCGCGATGATAAGGGACCGCTCTCCTCCCTGCCACAGCAGTTCGCCGTCCGGGCTCACCCGCTGGGCGGCGATATGCCAGGTGTTCGCAAACTCTCCCTCCCGCAGCATAACCTGGAAGACCACAATGGCCCCGCCCGCCCCATCGGAGATGACAAAGGGAGCTTTCTCCAACGCGGTGCCGGTAGCGACAGCAATACCGTTTTCGTCCCATAGGAGCTTGCCGGAAGCGGATATGTGCTGGGCGCGGATGTCAATATCGCCGGCCCATTCGCTATCGGCGGGAGCGTATGCTTCGTAGAAGACGAAGGCGCCCCCTCGTCCGTCGGGAAGGGCGACCGGATGACGCTCCGACCATGTCGAGGCTGCGACCAACAGCGAGCGATCGCCGCCTTCCCACATCAGTCGCCCGTTGCGGTTGATGCGCTGTCCGATGATCTCCCAGTCTCCCGCATACTGTCCCTCTCGTGCCACCGCCTCAGCGAACACCAACAGCCCGCCCGCGCCGTCGGCGACGACGGTGGGCGCCTGTTCGATGTAGGTGCCGGACATTATGTCGATAAGGTCTCCATCGTTCCACAGCCGCTCGCCCGCGGGGGAAATGCTCTGTGCACTGACGTCGATGTCGCCCTCATACTGTCCGCCACGAGGAGCGTGGGTCTCGAATACCACCACCTTTTGAGCACCTGCCGGGACGCCGCATACTGCCACTACGAGCGCCGCCAGCGCTATCACCATCATGTTGTCTCTGCCTGCCGCTGCGAACATCAACTCACTCCCTCGCGTACGGCTGTGTTCGTATTTCCGTTACGCAGACGCCGTTATCGTGCTTACGGCCTGCTCTTAGCTCAAGCCGGCACTCACACTGATATTGACAGCATACCCCGCTTTATGGTATCGTTACGCGCGAAAGAACCAACCAGCTTTGGGCGGGGCTGTAGCTCAGCGGTTTAGAGTGCCAGCCTGTCAAGCTGGAAGTCGCGGGTTCAAATCCCGTCAGCCCCGCCATCCTTTGAGCAGACGCCCTCCCTCGGGGAGGGCGTCTGCCTGTGTACTTGCGCCCCAACGGTCAGCGCCCGGGTGTTGCCCGGAGATAACGCGGCACCTACGGCTTGACCGGGTTGGTGCGGTTGGTCTGCGGCGGGCCCGCGTCCCCGGGGACGCCACCCATCTCGTCGGCCTCGCCCATATCACGCGCGCCGATGCCGCCCTCCGAAGTGACCAGATGACGCTCTCCCCATCGGCTGACAGAAATGATGCTCGAACTCTCACCGTCGTTCCACAGCAGTGTGCCGTCCGGCGCCACACGCTGAGCCAGGGCCTCCCAGTCGCCCGCGTACTCGCCGGTGCGCGCAGCGGCCTCGAAGGCAATGACCACACCACCGGCGCCGTCGGAGACGATGCAGGGCGCCTGCTCGAGGTACCTGCCGGTAGCGACCGGCAGTGAATCGCCCTCGTCCGACCACATCACCTGGCCGTCGGCAGACAGGCGCTGAGCGTAGATATCGATGTCGCCGCCGTACTCCATGCCCTCCGGGAAGTAGGCCTGGAAGGCGACAAAGGCGCCGCCGGCTCCGTCGGCCAGAGCGCAGGGCCCGCGCTCGTGGAGTTTGGTGGCTGAGACGATAGTCGCCCGCTCGCCGTCGTTCCACAGCAGTTCGCCGGTTGCGGAGACCCGTTGGGCCAGGATCTCCCAGTCGCCGGCGTACTCGCCCTGCGCGGCCACGGCCGAGCAGACCACGATGGCGCCGCCGTTCCCGTCAGACACCGCTACCGGCGCCACCTCGAGATAGGCCGAGCTGTGGACAATAACTGAGGAATCGCCGTCATTCCACATGAGTTGGCCATCGGCCGAGACCCGCTGTCCATGTACATCGATGTCGCCCGCCCATTCACTGCCCGGGGGGGCGCCTGCTTCACAGAAGACCAGCGCCCCGCCGGCGCCGTCAGGCACCGCTACCGGCCGCCTTTGGTCCCACTCGCTGGCGGCGACCACTACGGACGAGTCTCCCCCGCCCCACAGGAGGCGACCGTCGGCGCTGACGTGCTGCGCCCCGATATGTCCGACGTTGGCGAACTCGCCTTCGCGGATGACCAGTTGATAGACCACAATGGCGCCGCCGGCGCCGTCGGAGATGGCGAAGGGCGTCTGTTCCAGCATGGCACTGGCGGTGGCGATGGGTACGCCACCCTCGTCCCAGAGCAGTTCGCCGGTGCGGGAGATATGCTGACCGCGGATGTCGATGTCACCCGCCCACTCGCTCCCGGCAGGGGCATGTGCCTCGTAGAAGACGAAGGCGCCGCCGCTGCCATCGGGCACAGCGGTCGGGTGGCGCTCCGACCAGGTGGTCGAGGCGACCACGACCGAACTCTCGCCATCATTCCACAGCAACCGTCCGCGGCCATCGATACGCTGGGCCAGGATCTCCCAGTCGCCAACATACTGGCCCTCCCGAGCCACGGCCTCAGCGAACACGATCGCCCCATCCGCACCATCAGAGACGACCGCCGCGGCCTGCTCGATGTACGAACCCGACATGATGTCGATCAGGTTGCCGTCGTTCCACATCGCTTCCCCGCCGGGAGACATGCGCTGCGCGCTGACATCGATGTCGCCTTCCCATTGCCCACCCACCGGAGCGTGCGTCTCGAACACCATGATCTGCTGTGCGGTCACCGGCAGGGCCCACAACATCACCGCCAGGGCCACGCACAGATGGCCCAGACCCACCGGTCGCGTCCTGTTCGCAGGTGTTGCCCGCATCTCGCGCCTCCTCCACAGCTTATGGTAGCGTCCCGCAGAACGTCCGTGAGCGATGTTCCTTTCACATTGTCGGTCCCCCGTGCCCCTCTCAGTGCGCATCCATGTTACTCCAATATGCCGCAGATGGCTATCGCCGGTCCGATTATCTCCGGCCGGTGTTTGCGCCGCCGTCGTCAGCTACCCGCGGCGGGGATGAGCGCCACTATGCCCAGCCGCTCACACAGACGCCTGACCACGTCCACATGATCGCCGTAGGCCACGATGTAGTGATCGCCGGTCAGGCAGCGGTGCATGAAGTCGCTCACGTCCCCGAGCGCGACCTCGAAGCCCTGCTCGGTGCGCACGGTCTCCCCTGCCGCCAGGGAGAGCGATCGGAAGTGCCTGTCAAGGCGTGCGATGGTTACCGGCCGCCCCGCTTCGATCGGCAGGTAGGATGCGACTCCGCCACGCCCGCCGTAGTCTCTGAGCTTGTAGCCCGCCAGCGGTGTACCGGCGCCCTCCAGGTCCACCGTGCAGGCCGCGTGGCCGCCGATGCGCACCGAGTCACGTTCGGGGAAGACCTCCCCGATGTTACCGAGGAATGCGGGCGCGCCGGCTATGTAGTTGAGCACGCACATACTCATCAGCGCGCAGATGTCGCCCTCGCAGGCGGCCGGGATGCCGCGCCAGCGCAGGTGCGTAAGGCCCATGCATGGCGAGTAGAAGGCGCCGAACTCCTCACACGAGATCAGGTCCCACGCCCGGCAGTTGACGGTCATGGCGTTGGCGCCGGTCTCCTCGATGAGTGCGTCCATCGCCAGGTACATCTTCGCACACTCGACGATGTCACGCCGGGCGGAGTCGTCCACCTCCGCGGCGCCCTCGAGCCAGCTCTCGGCGACGCGCGCGGCCTCGGTCTCATCGGCTGCCTTCCAACGCGCGCGCAGGTCCGCGATGGAGCGTTGGACCACCTCAACCCCCAGGGTCTCCTCAACCACTCGCGGCGAGTCGGGGTTCGCCACCTGGGAGAAGGAGGGCCAGCCCTCGCCGATGAGCAGCGCCCGTGTGTTGCGCAGCAGTTTCTGCGCGCGCAGCACCGTCACCTGACTCTGCAGGTCGCCCGCGTTGATGGCGAGGTAAACATCGCGTCCATCGGACTTCAGGCTGCCGTAGACGTCGGCCCAGAACGCTCCCGGGCGGTTCTCCGCCCCGGTGATGACCACCGGCACCCTCAGCGCGCCGAGCGCGCGCGCGGCGGTGATTACCACGAGGAGTTCCGATGCCAGCGCCACCACCAGGTCGGCGTCGCGCGCGGCCTCGAGCAGGCGCGGGATCTCCTCGGGTGTGTTGACCTCCAGCAGATCGCGCCACTGTGCCCCCTGGATGACCGGCTGCAGCTCAGACAGGCGCCTGCGGCTGTTCTCGAGCGCAGTCGGAAGCACGTCGAGGCCCAGCTTGGCCCGGCTCTGCCAGTCAATTCCCCCGAAGCAGACCGGCTGAATGACAAACTCCATGCGTACTGCTCTCCTTCCGAAAGGGTCAGGGCCGAAGGCCGTAGAGTTCAACTGCGTTGTCGCGGATCATCATGCGCGCCAGATCCAACGCCGCCTCGCGACTGAGGAAGTCGCGCCGGACCTTCTCCTCCAGAACATCGGCGATACATGCGCGCGCCATGAGCAAATGGGAGTAGATGAGTTCCGGCCAACCCACGTCGGACCCGAAGCCGAGGATGCGGAAGCCGGGAACGAGGTCGATCCACTCGCTGAGCGACCGCCGGCTGCCCTCCATGGTGATCACGTACATCCACGCCATGTTCAGCCACACATTCGGGCAGTGCTTGCCCAGCATGCCCATCTCACGGCTGTACGGGTAACCCGCGTGGTAGAGGTTAAAGCGGGTGCTCCGATGCGCGTGTATAAGCGGGAGCAGCAGCAGCGGATCGGACTCAGGCACGCGCCCCCAGTTGCCCTGCACGCCGGTGTGGATGTCGAAGATGAGGCCGGTCTGCGCACACAGGTCGGCCAGGAAGAAGATCACATAGTCCTCGAACTGCTTGATCTGTCCGGCCGAGAGCCGCCGACCACGCAGAGCGCGCTCGAAGATCACCGACGCGGCCACCGCGCTGACACGCTCGGAGTGCAGCGTGCGCCGGTAGGCGTGGGCGAGCTTGATGCCGACCGCGCCGCGCTCGCGGTAGGTCTCGACCAGCGCGCCGATGGCCTGCATGCACGACGTCAGGTCGGTGATCTCGCAGTCCAGGTGCTCCTCGAGCGGTGCGCGCGCCTCGGCCTTCCACAGCTCCAGCGCGGGCTCCATGCGCAGGACCGCGGTGAAATAGCGCGGATCCCAGTCCTCGAACCACGGGATGTTGCGCACCTGCGTGCGCAGGTTGCACACGTCCTCGGTGACGTAGTCATACCAGCCGGGATCAACGCTGCGCTCGGCCATGGCCTCGTTGACCGCACGCCAGTTGTCATCGGTGAGGTCATCGTCCTCGAGCCCGAAGAGTGCCTGGAAGGCCAGGATGTTGTGCCGCCAATAGGAGACGTTGCGCGCCTTCGCCAGCACCGCCCTGAGACGGCGCCAGCGCTGCTCGTCGGTTTTGCAGTCGGCGTAGAGCGCCGCGGGGGACATCCCCGTGACACTCTCGATGTCGCGGAAGAAATAGGAAGAGAAGTTGAAGAGGCTCAGCGGGGCGGCCTGGTAGTACTGCTCTCGCGAGGCCGTGTGCGAGTGGCAATCGACGGTCTGGATGTTCTCCATCGCAGCCAACAGCTCATCGCGCAGTGCGCCTGCCATGATAGCGCCTCCCGTCAGTGCGGCTGCGCCCCTGGGGGCAGATTCCGGCTCTCGCCGCGGCTACCTCTATATGACGCATGAGACTTGCCCGATCTGTCACGTGTAGTGCACCCGGACTATGTTTTCTCCGCATGGAGTCGCGACGTAGAGCCACCGCGTACCGTGCTGGTCACGGATCTCGAACTCACCGGGTTCGCCGTTGACTGAAGTGGTCACCTCACCATCCGGTGCAAGCATCTGCAGCACGCACCCGTGCTCCCACTCGCAGCGGACGCGAGCCACGATCTCGTCAGCGCTGAGCTCGACGTCCTCGATGGCCGAGGCGTCGCGCGCGTGCCACCACAGGCAGGCCTCGTCGGTGCCCATGTGCAGGGCGTTGAGCCCCAGACGCTCGATGTGCGCCAGGCATTCACGCACCGCGCCACGGCCTTCGTCGGTGAGCAGGTACACCGGATGATGGAACAGGCTCATGGTGAGGTTCCAGAACGCGCCCAGCTCGATCGCGCGATGAAGCTGGCCGGGCTCCACGCCCCGGCCGGAGAGATAGCCCACCTCGTAGGCGGTGATAGGGAGGCCGACGAAGTCGATGCGCGCGTTGGCGTGCTCGGCATCGTCCCAGTAGTGGCTCGGGTAGGCGGTACCGAAGCCAAAGGAGACCTTGTTCACCGGATTGACGGGCGGATAGCGCCAGTGGACACGGTTGTTGTCGCCTCTCAGGCCCAACTCAGCCAGCCAGCGCGCCGGCTCCGCCCAGCCGGTCCAGCTCACCCAGTGAAAGACGGTGCATACGGGCATCTCACGGTAGGCGGCGAGATAGGTATTGAGTTGGTCGGCCAGTTCCT
>CAZTZN010000229.1:0-6986 GCA_964617715.1 uncultured Armatimonadia bacterium
GCCGCCGTCAGTGCGCTCCGTAGCCACAACCGTGTAGGGCGAGATACGAAGACCCGCGTGGTCAAGGGTGACGACATCCCCCGGCTCGACGGCCGGCTCGCCCGCGACGGTGAGCGAGCGGGTTGCCCGATCCACCGTGAGCAGGGCGTGCTCGGTGGGCGTTGCCGCGACACGCAGCTCGCCCCACCGCGTGCTGCCCGCGACCACGGTGGCTTGCGCCGGGCCATCGTCGGGAGCGCGCAGCACGACCAGCTCGGCGTCCGCCGCCAGCTCCCGGCCGAGCCATGTCGCCCGGAGGCCGCTCGCGCCGAGCAGGATGAGGTCGCGGCGGCCGTCCAGCACGATCTCGAGCGCCTCGTCCGCGCCGGCCAGCGACAGCACGCGCACCTCGCTGATGCGTGGGTCGCCCGCGCAGGGCTCGAGCACGCTCACGAAGTCCGACCGCCCCCCGCTCGTGCGCACCATGGCGAAGGGGCGCTTGTGCTCGTCGAGCTGAGCATCGTCCTCGCGGGCGTTGCGAATCGACAGGTTCTCGCCGGTGACCAGCTCGTCGCCCGCCCGCAGCAGTACGTGAGCCCGAAGCTGCGCGGCGCCCTCGGGGGCGGCGTAGCGCAGCGTCACCATGCCGGGCGCAGCGGCCGTCCCGGAACGCAGCTCTTCGAGGTAGCCGTAGGCGTAACCACGAGAGGTTATCCGCCCGGTCTCACTTTCGTTGCGTGCCGGTATGAACTCGACGCCGGCGGGCAGCAGCGTCGCCAGCGGGCGCATCGAGAGTGTATCCGCCTCGGCGACCGTGAGCCGCTGCGGCTCATCGGCACAGCCGTGCAGGAAGTAGTCGTGTTGTCCGCCGCCGCCGACCTCGAAGCGGTCGAGCAGGTACGAACTCCGGTCGTCGATCGCCACCAGCGCCAGGGTGCGGCGGAAGGTCGTCACTCGATCGGGATAGACCTCGGGGTTGTCCACGGAGACGACCTGGCAACCCGGGTCCCGGGTATCGAAGCAGCGCAGCGTGCCGTAGGTGTCCGCGCCCGCGGCCTGGTTTTCATAGTCCACGACCACGGTGTTGTGTGCCGCAGTCGCCAGCGTCCAGGCGCGTCCGCGCGTGTGCGTGTAGCCGAGGTCGGACAGCAGCTCCCGCCCGTGCGCGAAGAGCAGCAGACTCAGGCCGTCGTAGTGGGCATGCCCCAGGCCGGGGGACCAGGTCAGGTGCACCTGGATCTGGTCCTCGCCGCTCCCGCGCGCGAGGCACCCGTGGCCCAGGGCCGGCAGCAGAAAGGGCTCCGAGGCATCACGGGCGCCGCGCGCGCTTGTGGACCAGGTGTCGTGCACCGGGACCAGGCGACCGTTGGGCAGGCGCATGCTGTCCAGGAAGGCACGCGCGGCGGCGACGATGGGGAATCGCATGGGGATGTTCAGGTCGTCGAAGCGCGTGCCCGTCTCGGCGCAGGTGAAGCCGGGGGGATCGGAGTAGCCTTCGGCGGCCGCGAACACTCGGCTCAGCGCGCCGACCACCTGCGCGTGGTAGGACGGCGCGCCCTCCTTCCACGAGCCGTCGTAGAAGAAACGCGCGGCCATGAGCCGCTCCAGCCGGCCGATCGCCGTGTGCACGTAGTCGGGCTCACCGAGCACGCGACCGGCATGGATGAGGTCGGCCCACATGACCGGGCTCATGTTGCTCAGGGGGTCGGGGTTGGCCAGCACCTGCTCGGCGGCCATGCGGAAGAAGGCCTCGACCTCGGCCGTCACGTCCGTGCCGGTCTCGGCGGCGAGCCGCTCCACCTCACCGCTGGGCAGCACCTGGTCCCAGGCCTCGATGAGCTTGTGCGGGATGTCCATGTAGGCCCACCAGGTCCAGCGGGCGGTGCGAAAGCCCGGCCGGAAATCCGCCGGATCCACGTCGCCGTCGTAGATGACCTTGTCCCGGAAGGGGTAGTCGAAGTGGTAGCAGTACCCGGGGAAGACCTGGGCGAAACGGTCGATGATGAGCACCGCGCGCCGGGCGAACTGTCTCTCGCCGCTGATCACGTACATGCGTGCCAGCCAGTTGGCCGCGTCCTCCAGGTAGCGGATCCTGTGATAGTCGATGCGCGCGGCGAAGTAGTAGCGGTAGCCGCTTTCGTCCTCCCAGTAGGGGTAACGCTGGATTTCGCCCCGGGGATTGCGCACCTCGAGCACGCCATTCATGGGGTAGTCGTCGCTGGGGTACTCATGGCCGCAGTACTTGCAGCGCATCACGTCCGGGTGCTCTATGCTCCAGGGGGCGAACTCCATGTGACCCCAGATACCGAACTGGCCCTCCTGATGGCCCGCATCGCAGTTGGGGCAGTCGCAGAAGTAGATGCCTGACTGCTCGGGCACCAGCGCGAGCATCTCCTCCTCGCTCATCGCCAGCAGCGGCGCCACGCGCTGTTGGTAGCGCTCCAGGTTCTCGGCCTTCTCCTGCACGGGCATCACCGGATGTTGGACCGCGCCGGCGCCGACCGTCATCGACGCAATCCAGGCGCTGACCAGCAGTGTGAGGGTGCTCGACGCGCGCCGCGTGACCGTCATGACACCAGTCCGGCGATACGGAAGAAGTTGCGCATGATGGTCTCCCCGTCGGTGTAGGGCTCCCGCCAGATTTCGGCGTGGAACTGCGCGCCGTAGATCGGGCGCGAAGTGTGTTTCATCATCTCGATACGGCACTCGGGGCTGGTGGCGAGCAGTTCGAACTGCGGCGGCAGTGTCTTGATCTCGCAGTAGTGGCTCTCGGGAACCCGGATGGTCCTCCCGCGCAGCCCCCTGAAGATAGGGTCGCGCTCGAGGATCTCCACCTGCTGCACACCCCTGGCCACGTAGTAGCCCCACTGACCGCTGACCGGGCCGAAGTCCGGCTCGCCGGGCTTGAGCTTGCGCATCGGTTCGTTGCGCAGCCGCTTGACCCGTCGCAGGTTCTGGTTGAAGCAGAAGCCGATGAGCTGATGGCCGCCGCAGGCGCCGTAGACGGGCACCTCGGTGGTGTGCAGCAGATCGTTCAGTGGGTAGAGGTCAGGCACATGGAAGTCCTCCCAGGCCTGGCTGAAGCCGGTGATGAAGATGGCGCGCGGGTGGAAACGCTCCAGATACTCCGCCGAGGCCTCGGTGTAGTGGCACGCCGCCACCGGCCAGCCGGTGAGCTTCTCGAAACGACGCTTGTGGCCGGCCGCACCGTCGGAGCGCTCGTAGTTCTCCAGCGTCGCCATGCTCACGATCACGATCATGCGCAACCACCTCCGTGACAGCTTCTACTACCGGCTGTGGGCGATCCGGGCGATCTCCACCCGGCTGCCCACGGCGTAGTCGTAGGCGCGGGCGAGGATGCGCCCGTCACCGTTAGCGTCGGTAAAGGCCGCGCGCAGCTCGGCGGCCGTCGGCACGTCCTGCAGATAGATGGTTCGGCCGTTGGGCACGGCGTAGATGCGCCGCACCGCCTGGCCGTCCTCACTGACCAGCGCGGCGTCGCGGTTCCAGATGCCCCACGGGATCAGGTGGCCGTCATCGTCCTCGCGCTCGAACCAGTGCAGCATGGCGGCGGCGTTGCTCAGCCGCCCGTCCTCGACACCGTCGATGAGCGCCTCGAACAGCAGGTTGGTCCGGTCGAGCTGCAGGCGCACACCATCGTCCGTGGGTTCGGCGGCGAGGATGCGGTAGGTGCTCGAGCGCGCGTCGGTGAAGAGGCGCACGAAACGCCCCTCCAGCCCCTCGGCGGTGATGCCCTCGACGGTCACCGCGTTCGCCTCGTAGTCGCAGGCGATTACGGTGCCCTGCTCGTAACCCGCCTCGTTGTCGCCGGAGCCGATGCTCCATGTCTCACCGTCACGCCGCAGGGTCACACCGATCTTGCGCGGCGCGAACGGGCCGTCGGCGGACATGGGCACGCGCAGGGTCAGCAGGTCGAGGCCGGCGCTGTGCTCGATGCCCAGCGTCAACGGAACCCGCTCGAGCACACGCACGCTCCGGACCGTGCCCGGCTCGCCCGCGTGCGTGTCGATGACCGTGACGAAGCGCGAGCGCAGGCCCGGGTCACCGGTGCGCCGCACGAACAGGTAATCGAGCGACCAGTCGGGCGGGCGGGCCGGCGAGCGGCCGCTGCTGAGGATCAGCTCGACGGGGCCGTCCACCGGCACGATGTTCAGCCGCAGTCGCGCGTCCTCCTCCAGGCCCAACAGCCAGGTGAAACACACCGGTTCCTCGGCACTCGCGCGACTGACGCCGGTCAGGAACGACAGCGGGCCACCGTGCTCGCGCCCCCAACGGTCGGTCCATGACGCGAACTGGTCGATGTCGGGGCCGGCGACCGTGCCGGGCCGGTCGCGCCAGTCAAGCTCGGGCCGCTCGATGGGGCACATGGGGCCGTGCCAGCTCTGGTCGTGCTGTTCGCCGCCGGAGACCGCGAACAGATCGACCACGTAGAACTCGGTGGGCGAGACATCCACCAGCACGCAGGTGCGCTCGTAGAGATCGACGGCGGGCACGTCCGGGTTGTGGACCGGGTCGTACATGTAGGGATCATGTGCGGCGCTCACTGCGTGCAACGGGCCGGCCTCCGCCACCAGGTTCAGCCGACCCATCGGGCAGTACCGCTGACCGTTCAGCTCGTCCACCGTGACCACGTTGTGCGTGTAGGTGCCGGTGTCCCACTCAGGGTACTCCCAGGTGTAGGGGTAGCCCATGTCCGGCAGGTGGGCGATGTAGCGGTGGTAGAGGTTGATGTTGAGCCGGTCGAACTGCCGATGGTGGAAGTGGTTCGAGTAGTTGAGCGTAAGCGTGCGCGTGGCATCCCCCTCGCCGGAGGTGAGGAAGGCCACGCCGTAGCCGTCCAGCAGGCGGGTGTGTTTCTCGATGCGCGCCTCGGGCCGCTGCGCCGCCGCCAGCAGCTCCGCGCCGTCGTACTCCTCGAACGGGTCGCCGTGCGGTAGGCGGTCCTCCTCGCCGATGAACACCCGGGCGTAGCGCGGGTCGTGGTATTGGTGGTAGGCGAAGCGGAAGCGGTCGCTCTGGTAGGCGTAGGCCCAGAAGTCACTGACCTTGCGCGGCGCAAGCAGGCTGCCTCCGGTGTCGCCGATGGATGGTAGGAAGCGGTTCTGCACCGTCAGGTCAATGAACCAGTCAAACATGGCGCGCGCCTTGGGGTGGGCGAAGATGTCGGGATAGGCGTCTTCCGGGTAGATGTCCGGGTGCAGGCGTCGAAGCTGTTCGAAGTACGTGGCGGCGGAGACGAAGTCGAACTTGATGGTGTTGTAGCTGGGGCTCTCGAAGCCGCCGCCGTCACGGAACAGGCCGTTGGGCATGATGCAGGCCATCTGGCCCGGGCCGTACATGCACCACTCGACCATGTCACGGCTGTTGGGGTGCCGGTCGGGGTCGTGGTCGTCCATGACCAGCGCGAGGGCCATCGCGGTCTCCTGGTGGAAGCCCTCGTTGCCGCGGATGACGCCCTGCTCGAGGGCCAGCATACCGATGCGGAAGATGCTCTCCTCGATGAACTCGCGCACATCCCGGGGGCTCTCGACCGCCACGCCCCTCTCCCGCAGGAACGCCACCAGCTCCTCGTCCTCGCCGATGGCGTCGTAGATGGCATCGTAGGTCAGCGCCATGGAGGTGAGCTTGAAGGTCTCCCAGATGTGATCGGTAACCAACCCCGAGCGCGGCCCCCAGGGCCCTCGCTGGCAGCGATCGGCCCTGTCCGTCGGGTTCGGGTACTCATGCGCGACCTTGGCCAGCAGGACCGCGGCCTTGTGCGCGTAGCGCGCGTCTCCGGTCAGCAGGTACGCCCGCGACATCCGATCGAGGAGAGGCACCACGCAGTACAGGTAGGTGGTGATGGCGTACTCGCGGATGGGGAAGTAGCGCTCGCCGTCGATGACCATGCCGGTGCCATCGTCGGGGTACGGGCCCGAGGTCATGTCGCCGGCGCCGAAGTCGTTGGAGGGGTACCAGGTGCCATCGATGGGGTCCTGGATCTTGTAGGGGTGTCCCCACGGATCGTAGTTCCACGGATGGTAGAACGCCCGGCCCTCGCGCACCGCCGTGCCGTGGCGCGGCGATACCCCGTACTTGTCGAGGTCATACGCCATGGTCACGCGGGTGGAGGGCATCAGCTCCCAGAAGAACTGGTCATCGCGCTCGGCCCAGCGCCGCACCGAGAACCGGTGCCCGCCCCAGTGCCACGGCTGCTCCTCGCCGCTGCCCTCCAGCAGTCGGGTGACGTAATCGCGCGCCCAGTCGTAGGTCTCGAGGTTCTCGCGCATGATGGCGAGGCGCTCGTCGTCGTACCAGGTCCGTTCGGTCTTGGCGTGCGCGTGTGCCACTATCATGCCTCCCATGGCCGCGACCGCCAGCAACAGGGCCACGATGCGGGTCAGGGGCCGCCTCATCAGAATCACCGTTCGCCGCGTGGGGTGTCTGCCCGTCGGTTCAGCAGTCACGGATATGCGGGAAGCGCGCGCGAATCTGGGCGCTCAGGTCGGGCGCGAGGCCGGCGGGACGGTGCTCGCGGATCAACGTCAGGGCGCGCTCGCGAGCCCGCTCGGTCGCAGTGGTGGCACCGGCGGCCGCCCACTCCTCGCGCGGCCTGCGGTCGGCCACGGCCGGCTGATAGCGCCCGCTGCGCATGTGCCGGACCGTGTGCTCCTCGGCCATGTAGCCCGCGTCGGGGCCGCGTGCGCAGATCAGATCGACCGCGAGCGTGTCGTCGGTGACCACTACCGCGTCCATCACCCGCCGCACCATGCCGATGATCTCGTCATCTATGACCATCTTCTCGTACGAGACCGTCAGGTCGAACTCCATCAGACCCGCTGCGTCGTGGATATAGTTGGCGCCCGACATCATCACCAGCATGTTGCTCAGGGCCGCCTCGTAGGCCGCCTGCGCATCCACCGTCTTGGCGTCGGAGGTGCCGGCGGTCGAATAGAGGGGTAGTTGCAGTGCCTGCACGACCTGGGCGACCCCGGCATTGACCAGGG